>CAVQCU010000042.1:0-17278 GCA_963710995.1 uncultured delta proteobacterium | reverse complement strand
AGTCAGGAATGCAGCTATTAATACGTTAGTATCAAAAACTGCTTTCATGAAACCGCCTTGAAAATATCATCGTCAGTTATGAATCCAGCTTTCTTAGCTTTCGCGGAAAGTCGCTTCCTTGTTTCCTTAAATTTAATTTCCCAAAGGTAATTGCCCAAAGACTCTTTTAAAATGTCACTTTTGTTTCTTCTTCCGTAGCTTTGGCAAAACCACTAAGCTCTTTCGCCATCTGTTCCGGCAGGCTTACAGATAATACGTTTCTCATTTTCCACCCCCTGTACTACAATACACTACATTGACGATTTTGGCAAATAGATGAAAAAAGACGGCACAAGGTTCAAGGAAAATAACAAGTACAGCTCCGCCCTCTCGGTTACATAAGTGTCATCCGAGGGGCAAAAACATGACTTTCTAGAGTATATTTTTTGCACAATTAACAACAAATTATTAGACCATTGTTCAATAATTTGCAAGGTTTAATGAGACAAAATCTCGTTATCAGCCCATATGCCGGTAAAAAATTTTGCCCAGCATTTCCAAAACCGGTATGGGTAGTTTTGAAAAAAATTTGTTAAACAAAGGATTTATATCTGAAGAATTCGAGGTAAAAACATTTTTTTGTAAGTCATACCTGTAATAATAAATCTGGTATGGCTTGACTCCCCATCCTGCTTTGAACTGTATTAACCCTTCATTTTCCGGTTCTGTCCGTCCAAAACAAAGTTTTTCAAAGCCGTGATCAGCGCTCCATTTTATGGCTTCCCACATTACCAAGTTGTTCGCCCTCAGATGCTGAAACGCTTTATCGGAAGCGCCATATTTGTAGATGACTTCCTTTCCATAATTTAAATAAACATTCGCGGCGATAGCGCGACCGCGCAGGAATGCGGTAGCGATAAATCCCATGTTTCCGGTAATAACGTGATCATACAGATGCTGAAAGAATTTGTATGGCTGCGGCGGTAGTCCGTGTTCCCTTCGTGTCATTGTGTTTAGACGATAAAAATCCTTCATAGATTGTGGCGATGTGGAAATCGTCACATTGATATTTTCATTTAGCGCTTTTTTTATGTTTCGCCTGGTGGAATCCCGCAGATTGGAAAATAGCTGCTGCTGTCCGCAACTTAAATCCAGTGTGTGCCCAAAAAATAATTGTGACGGCTTTTCCGCTGATAAGTATTTTTCTCCTCCGCGAATTTCCAGATACTTCCATTTTCGCTTTCTACCCATAACGACCGCCTGATCAAACAGTTTCTGAAACTGTTGCGCGTTTTCGGCAATCGGTTCGCACGTGTCGGTGAAAGGCAGGCAAACGCCTCTTCTACCAGTGAGGACGCTATCGACTTCCATCACCGGCAGAAGGCTGATAAACGTGTTTTCTTTTCTGGTACACAGGTAGAAAGGCTTGTAGTTGTATGATTTGCTCAGAACGTCAGCCCAGTTGGAGGTATGAAAAAAGGAATAACCCGGCGTGGAGATAAGCAGGTTATTCCAGTTTTCTTCTTCCAGCGGATTGATGAGCGCCGGCTCATGCATAATATTCTTTGATTTGCTCGACAACGTAAACGGCCTGTTCATCTGACAGTTCGGCAAACATCGGCAAAGACAGGTATTGTTCCGAGCATTTTTCGGCAACGGGAAAACTGCCTTTGCCTTTCTTGAGGAAGCTATACGCATCCTGAAGATGAATAGGCACGGGATAATGAATGCCGCAGGAGATTCCTTTTTCAGCCAGATAAGCCATGAGCTTGTCTCTGTCTTTCACGCGAATGGCGTAAATATGATAGATGTGCCTGGCGTAGTCTGCTTCCTGCGGAACGATAACATCTTTCACCGGAGAGAGCCCTGTCGTGTAATCTTTGGCGTGCTTCCGGCGGGCATCATTCCAGGCCGGCAGATATTTTAATTTAACGTTGAGCACAGCTCCCTGAATGCCGTCCAGCCGCGCATTCCAGCCGATGATGCCATGATAGTATTTTTTGGACTGTCCGTGATCACGGAACATTCTCATATTTGCAGCCAGCGCATCGTCATTGGTCACAACTGCACCGCCTTCACCGTATGCGCCAAGATTCTTCCCGGGATAAAAACTGAAACAACCGGTATGGCCCATGGAACCTGCTTTCTTTCCTTTATATTCCGCGCCATGCGCCTGGCAGGCGTCTTCAATTACATACAGTCCGTGCTTTTTGGCAATAGCCATGATGGGGTCCATATCCGCAGATTGTCCGAACAAATGAACGGGGATGATGGCTTTGGTCTTTTTAGTTATTGCCGCTTCGAGCAAAGCAGGATTTATATTATTGGTTTTTTCATCAATGTCAACAAAGACCGGGGTTGCGCCGGCAAGCGATATTGCTTCGGTGGTGGCAATAAAAGTATTGGGCACAGTAATGACTTCAGCGCCTCGTCCGACCCCCAGCGCATTCAGGCTCAGCCAAAGAGCATCCGTGCCGTTTCCGACACCAACAGCATGCTTGCAGTTACAAAATTTGGCAAATTCCTGTTCGAATTTGGCCACAAAAGGTCCTCCGGCAAAAGCCGTGTTTTCCATAACTTCGTTAATTGCCGTATGAATTTCATCTTTGATGCTTTTGTACTGAGTCTTTAAATCCAGAAATGGAACGTTCATGCTTATTATTATCCTTCGATCTTTCTAAGTATTTTTGCCGGATTGCCGGCGGCAATCGTATCGGGCGGCACATTTTTTGTGACTACACTGCCAGCGCCGATGATCGCATTCTCACCTATGATTACATTGGAGAGAATTGTTGAGCCGGAACCTATTGATGCTCCTTTCTTCACAAGAGTTGGCTCCACCTTCCAATCAGCTTCGGTTTGCAATTTTCCGTCTTTTGCAGTGGCCCGCGGAAAAGAATCGTTAATAAAGGTGACATTATGGCCGATGAAAACATTATCTTCAATGGTTACTCCTTCGCAGATGAAGGTGTGGCTTGATATTTTACAGTTTTTGCCAATGAAGGCGTTCTTTTGAATCTCAACAAAAGCCCCGATTTTTGTATTATCACCAACACAGCAGCCATAAAGATTGATAAACTTGGAGAGTTTTACATCTTTTCCAAGCTTCACGTCATCCGCTATGCATACATGGATCATATGTTAACCATCGCGCCTTTATTCTTGAGTGATTTGTTGGCTGCTTCCAGCATTTTAACATTGTTCAAACCGGCAATGCCGTCATTGACAATGGTTCCGCCATTTTTCACGTAGTCGACAAATTTTTCAGCCATTAACTTGAGCGCTTCGGTTTGCTCAACTTTAGGCGCCCACATGTCACCCGAGCGGTAGTCAACAAGCAGATTGTATTGTCCTTCCTTAGTCTTTACCTTAACACCTTTGTCGTAGATTTTAATTTTTTCATCCGGTTCAATATCATTCCAGACCAACATTTTTTTCTCTCCGCCAATTAGTGTGGTCCTTACTTTAACCGGTGAGAGCCAGTTGACGTTAATATGAGCTATGATGTTACGGTTGTAGTAAAAAGTGAGATAGGCGACATCTTCCAGGCCGTGGCTAAAATGGCCGACACCTGTTGCCACAACGGCCTGCGGTTTTTCATCGATGCAATAATCCATAATGGAGATATCGTGGGGCGCAAGATCCCAGACAACGTTGACATCATGTTGGAATAATCCCAGATTGACTCTGACGGAGTCGAAATAATAGAGATCGCCGAGTATGCCGTCATCAATTAACTGACGAATTTTGCGCACCGCTCCTGAATAAAGAAAGGTGTGATCCACCATCAGTTTCAAATTTTTCTTCGCGGCCAGTTCTATCAGTTTTTCTGCTTCGGCAACAGTGTAGGTGAAAGGTTTTTCCAGAAAAACACTCTTTCCTGCTTCGAGTGCTTTTTTAGCTAATTCATGGTGAGTAAGAACCGGAGTGACAATCGCAATTGCATCAACTTCCGGGTTTTTGATCAATTCATCGATATTATCAGTGACATTTATTTGTGGATAAGCTTTTTTAACTTTTTTAAGGGTTTGCTGATTCATATCGCAAACCATTATCACCTCGGAACCATTAGCAGTACTGAAGTTTCTGACAATATTCGGACCCCAATACCCATATCCGATCACGCCTATGCGCAACATAAGTAATAGATTCCTTCCAAATGTATTTTGTTTCCGTATGCCAGGGAAACGAGATTGTGGCGAGATTTAAAAAATCAATATGCACCAATGCCACCTATCATTGCTTTGGGAGTCATAAAGATAATTTTCAGATCCAGCAGCAGGCTCCATTCACGCAAATACTTAAGGTCAAGCCGGACCATTTCATCAAAAGTTGTGCGGCTTCGGCCCATAACCTGCCACAGTCCTGTAATTCCTGGTTTACTTGAGAGTAACCGCCTACGGTGCCAAATATCATAGAGATCACATTCATATGGAATAGGCGGACGCGGCCCAACCAGAGACATGTCGCCTTTTAATACGTTTATTAATTGCGGAAGTTCATCAAGACTGGTTTTACGTAAAAAATGACCAACAGTTGTAACGCGGGAATCATTGGTCAATTTGAAGACCCCCGGTTCGGTTGCTGCCGAGTTTTGCTGATTGATAAACTTTTTAATATATTCTTTATGTTTGAGTGGGTCATTATTTGCTGTCATTGTTCTGAATTTAAGGAAAAGAAATGTTTTGCCATTTAATCCAACACGTTCTTGCCGGAAAAAAACAGGACCGGCCGAAGTAGCCTTTATGGCTGCCGCAATGATCAAAAAAAGAGGTGAAAATAGCAAAAGGGCAATAGCGCTTCCCATGATATCAAAAAAAACATTTTTTATAAAGAGAGGAAGTTTCTTGTTTAAACCTTTTTTTACAAGATCCGGGTAGAGATTTATGTTAAAAGGTTCATTTGATGACAATCCTTGCTTTGTCTCCGGAAAAATATGAAAAGATATATATATTTTCTTAATCCAGTTGGGATCAAGCTTTTCACAAAAGCGATCATAAATTTTATGAATTATAGTATCAATAGAAGCTTTATCCATCGATTCTATTTCGGTAAACAGCACTCCAATAGTTCTATTATTATGGTCATACCAGCCCCTGATATCGATTTCTCTCAGCGATAGATCTAAGGATGTTTTAACTCTATCAACTATTTCTATGTTTTGCGTAGTTTCAATTAGACGTGAAATATCAATCAGCAAAAGCAGAAATGGTTTTTTTGACCGTTCCGTTCGCATACGTTGCACCCGTAATATATGACGGAAATGTGACTGATCAAAAAAAGCTGGATCATTTTCAATAAAGGGAACCATTAATGTCAATAAATTTTTAGGATGAGATGATGCGTGCTTTACCTTTGTTAATCTTGGCAGATTCATAAAAATTTATCCCGAATAATAGTAAAGAAGCTTTATTTTTTCTGTTTTTTATAACTGATAAATTTTATTCCGTGCAACTCAATCCATCTATAAAATATTCTTGTTGTATGACATGAAGATAGCACTTCACGGTTTCAATATTGCGACAGTTTTAATAAGATTTAATTAAGAAAACTCCTCATATGTTTTGTTTAATCCCGCGGTTTGGAATCCCCCGGCTTCAGCCGGGGGAGGAATGCGGTGTAACACGCGGGAGGTCGCGTTATCCTCTGCTTCGCGGAATGAATTCAACTTACAAATATTACGGCACTACGCTTGTAATATTTGAGTTTCATTCATTCGACCTGCAAGCTTCAGTCGCAGATGACCCCACGGTGACCTTTAGGTTATTCAGGTTATGCACTTTGTTTCTGAAGCTTGGGTCTCATTATCATAGGGAGCCCCCGGCTCCTGCCGGAGTGGGCTCCACTCAAAAAATTAAAATTATAATCAAAACCTTCCCAATGTCAAGTAAATAAACTATAACAACAGACATTGTATACAAATGCATAACTATGTATTACATTACTCCTAAAATGAAAAATTATCAATACATCTAAAGAGGGATTTTTATATATTTTTTTAAGTGGATATCTTTTATCTTTCGCCTTCTAAATCTGTGATAACTATTAATATTATTGGTCTTTTAACAATCATTAATTTGTTCTAAAGATTTATTAGTGAAACTCCAATTTAATGAGACTCAGATATTACAAGCGTAGCACAGTAATATCTGTAAGTTAATGAGTCCCAAGTTTCAGAAGCGAAACGCGTAACCTAAATAACCTAAAGGTCACCGTGGGGTCATCTACGACTGAAATTTGTAGGACGAATTATCCCACGTGCGAAGCTAAGTGGGACTATATATGAGACTCAAACTTTAAAAGCGAAGCAAATAAAAGTTTGTTAACCGAATTATACCCCGTAGCTTGCTGCGGAAACTTTTCCCAAAGTTTGCGTTGAGGTTCATACTTGTGACCAAAGATCATTTTTTTGATGACCATAATTTTTGGGATAATTTACCCCAAAATCCCGGTTCGGGATGCATTTTGGAATAACGGTAATCGTAGTATTGATGATTAGTGCCAAAATATCTTTGGAACAATGCTTTTGTTTTAAATTGCATATTGTTTAATACAATGCCAAGTATCTTATTTTTATTCAACAACTTTACAGCCTGTTGAATGGTTTCCCGGGGTGTGTCACCTGATTTGATAACCAGTATAATCCCGTCGACTATTTCGTTTAAAACGCTGGGCTCGGTTGTAGCTAAAATCGGTGAGGAATCGATTATAATATATCTATCCTCATATCTCGCTTTTAAATCATGAATCAGAGTTTTCATTTTATTGGAACCGACTAGCTCCACCGGATTTTCCTGAATGCTGCCGCCGGAAAGAATGCTCAGTTTGTCGATAGAGGTCTTGATCAAAAGATCCTGCACTTCAGCTTCTCCAATTAGATAGTCAGCAAGTCCCTTTTTTTCCTGTAGACCGAACCAGCGAGTGAGGGAAGGATTTCTAAGATCACAATCGACCAAAAGTGCGTGGCTATGCAGTTCAGCAGCGATAATACTGGCTAAATTAACTGCTACGAGACTTTTGCCTTCTCCGGACATCGCACTGGTAACCATAATGATTTTGGGCGTGTTTACCACTCCGGGCTTAATAATAAGAGTCCTCAGCCTTCTGAATTGCTCTGTTACCATGGATGAAGGAGCAAAAAAAGATACTACTTTATCATTCAGAACAAGATCATCCGAAATAGATTTTTGAACTTCATCTTCAGTTCCCACATATTTTTCCCGCTGCACTTTTTGCAGTGCATCAAACATTTTACCCATAGTTTCGCATCCCCAATATATTATTAAATAAGTCCGGTAAAAACAAATACAGTAGGCCACAAGAAACGCAGACTATAAAAAGCAAAATAATAAAAGCCTGCAGAAATGACTTACTCTTCTGACTCCATGAAGATTTTTCTTTTATTTCAAGATCTCTGATAACACTTTGAATGATATTCTTCCCAATACGGTTTTTATCCCGTGAAAATCCCGTAAGTAACGCGTTGTCGCCTATGATATTTATCAGGCGCGGGATGCCTTTTGAGTAACGGAAAATTTCCTTTATCGCGCTGTTGTCAAATATGGCCAGGTTTCTTGACCCCGCACGTTTTAATCTGTAAGTGATGTACTCTTTTGATTCTTTCAGTGTCAGAGGGCGCAGATGATAACGGATGGCTATGCGCTGCTTGAGAGGTCGAAACTGAGGCTCTGAAAGAGTCTGGTTTAATTCCGGCTGTCCCAGAAGAATAACATGCAGCAGTTTATATTTAGCTGTCTCCAGATTAGTCAACAGGCGGACCTCCTGTAGTAAATTCGTCTCCAGGCTCTGAGCTTCATCAATAATCAAAAATACCTTTTCATTTTTAGTGAAACATTGAAGCAGATAATTGTGAAGCGCGGTAAGGCTCTGGCCCCGTGATTTGATGCCGTCCGATTCAATGCCCAAATCATTACATATATAGTTGAGAAAATCTGTACTATCCATTATCGGGTTAAAAATATAACAGGTTCGTATCCTGCTGCCATCTATATTGCTGAGCAGTTTGCGTACAAGCGTAGTTTTTCCGGTACCGGCTTCACCTGTTATAACGGTGAATCCCTTGCCCTCCTGAATTGCATATTGAAGGTGGGCCAAGGCCTCCTGATGGACTTCACTCAAATATACAAATGCAGGATCCGGCGCTATTTCAAAGGGTCTCTCTTTAAAACCATAGAATTTCTTGTACATAATTAAGATGCTTTTTCTTCAATTTTAGGTATCGTTGCCAGAACTTTGATTCCGAGTGAAATTTCCACATCAGCTGCATCGTGAAATGATCTATCCATTTGTTCGCGTATAAAGGCCAGAGCCATACCGCCAGCCAGTCCGGCAAACAGACTGATAAGCAAAATTTTCGGAATATTAGGAGAGAAGGGCTCCTCGGGAACTCTTGCCGGGTCAATTATCTTGAACTGCTCTCCTTTTTGTCGTTTTTCAAGATTCTCAGCCTGCTCGGCTCCCTGGCTTTTTTTCAACAAAGTTTCATAAGTTACTTTGGTGCTCTCATACTCTCTTAGCAGGGCAGCCATATCCTGTTCGCGTGCGGGAGTTTGTTCAATTCGTCCCATGTATTTATTGATCTGAGCCGAAACAGAGGCACTTTCATCATGTAAACGTTTTATTTCTAATGATGTTATCATCAATTGATTTTTTAATTCTTTGTAGCGGGGATCGCTTTTTATATCATTGTCGTAAGTGTATTTATTTTTTTCCAGGTCAGCCAATTTTTTCTTCATGGCGAGGACATCGGGATGATTATCTGTATATTTTGTCCGCAGGTCTTCGAGTTCTCTTTTTAGTTTGTCCTTCTTGGTTTCATAGGTTCCGCCTGAATCGGCTGCCACAGCAGAGCCTGCATCTTTTTGGGTTAAAGATGATTTGATCGAGGACTGACTATCTTTTCCACTCCCCGCTGCAACGGGCATACTTGCGGGCATATCCATATCAGTCAGTTGTTTTTGGATAAAGAGCTTGCGGTCCTCAGCGGCTCTGATACTTTCACTGATCCGCTGATTCTGATTCTGCATTTGGTCAAGAATCTTTAGGTTGGTATCTCTCTGTTCGGGAAGACCACCCATGAAACGTCTTTTATATTGGGTAACGCTTGTTTCCAGCTGATCCAGTTTTGCTTTTGCCGCAGCCAACTCGTTCGTCAGGAATTCAGTCGTACCCGATGCCTGTTGCTCTCTGATTTTAAGGTTTTCTTCGATAAATAAAGAAGACAACCTATTGGCGACTGCCATCGCAGTATTGGGATCATTGCTGATAAAACTGATGGCGAAAGAACCTCTTTCATCTTTCTTGGTCGGCAATTCTACTTGTATATTCTTGCGCATTAGTTCAACTACTTCTTCTTTCGAAAGGTTTTTACGCTCCTTTTCATACAATCTGAATTCGGTCATTATTGTTTCCAGGCGGGTACGGCTCATTACTTCCTGAGCTATCGACTGCAGCCGTTCCTCAACTTTGGAGGTAACTGTAGCATGTACGAAATCTTCAGGAACGCTTTGCGGAGATACCAGCACGAGTGTTGATGCTTTATATTCCCGGGGAGCAATTATTGCATAAATTGATGCTCCGACCATAACGAGTACAAAGGGAATAATGATGTACCACATTCTACGTCGCAGGATTTCAAGATATTCATCGAGTGTAAAGTCTTTTGCAGGATTAATCATAAATCTTTCTACTCCTTGTAATTTGCCGTGCTGCCGGTCCAGTTATTCAGTCTTAATGAATTATAAATTATAAAATATCCATATCCATAATGAGGTCAACCTTAATAACAGAGGGCTTGGTTGATTTGGATTAATAAGATGCGGTTAACCTCAATATTCCTCTGTTATCGATGTATCCATAGGAGCTGTTCGATTCGTCGACATAATGTGAAATTTCTAATGATAGAGAAAGCCATTTCAGCAGTTGATATGAAGCTGAGGCGCCAACGCCCCAGATCGTGTCAATGCGTTCCTGACCTACATACTCAACTCTCTCGATACTGCCTGAACAACCAATGGAAAATCTCTTTTCTAAATTATGTTTTATTGAGCCGGTGGCTCTGTAATATTTCTCGAAACCAAGATTTTGAGAAGTGAAATAATCCTCAATGTAACCACCCTGGATATGGAGTACATACATTGTTCGGTTATCTGTATTTACTAAATCCACCTTAAAAGTTAATCCATTGTAGTTGGGATCTTGGTTCAAGTATTCCATCCAATAATAACCAATCTGGGCAGATGCGGTTAAAGTGGACGTAAAGATATATGTTAGTCCCACTGAGGGTTCATAAATGTTATAGTCCATTGATGATAGGGTAAAAGATTGGTTTGTATAAGCACCTTCCACAAAAGCAGTCGCGTTCTGATTTAAACGATTCATATAACGGGCAGTTACTTTTTGGCCGTTAAGATCAGGCGATGCTTCAAAATCTCCATTAGTATAAGCGTAGTCAAGATGTACTCCGTTTCGCTTATCGAACCAATAGGTGATAAAAGGATTGATATAATTCTCGATACTATTTTCTGAGATCGAAGCGTCTGTGTGATAGATATTGTTTCGGTAATTCACACCTATACGGCTTTCTTGCCCAAACTGATATTCAACAGTTGGGGCAAAGACATTTCGCGAGTACACGGACCTCTGCGAAAGCGTTGACAGGTAATATTCATTGTCTGCAGCTGATGTAAAATATTCCTGCTCACGGGAACTGTCTGACCGTGAGTAAGCTTCTTGAAGATAGAAATTAACATGTTCAGAAGTCATGTATTTGGCATTCAAACTTCCATTGCCGCAGATGTAATTTAAATCGGGATTTTTATCATAAAAAACAGAACCGGCAGATACATCCAAATCAATGCCTGATTTGGCATCCATATTGGAAAATTTGATTCCGGGCAGGATCGTTGTGATGAAATCACTTATTTTGTTATTGGATGTTAGGTTGATATTATCGTCATATTCACCACTTACACTGATATAGGGATGAATTTGGCTGAGAATATCGGCTGCATAAACATACGGAGTTGTCAGAATGCATAAAAACATAATGATAGCCAGTATAGTGCGGTGAAGAGTCATAAGATAAAACCTTTCATGAATACCGATGGTAAGTAATTTACAACCGGGATGCTAATTTAAAAAAACTCCAAGCTGGAAACCAAGTTAATGAATAATTATAGTATCTCCGGGCTTGATTATGATATCCGGTATGTCTCCATCAATGATTTTATTATAATTAGCAGTAATCCTTTTTTCTTTGCCGTTTTCCTTTGTTATGATTAAAATTTTTCTTTTATTTGCCCATTCTGTAAAACCGCCAACCATGATGATCAGGTTAACTAGAGTAACTTCACTGCGGATGCGGACAATTCCCGGTTGTTTAACTTCACCGGAAATAAAGACTCTATAACTGTTTGCCTCTCTCACAGTTACTGTTACTGTCGGGTTATCCACGAATCCACTCAGTCTTTTAGTTATTTCTTCTTTCAGTTGCAGAGGGGTTAGGCCGGCAGCCTGAACATCATCCAGAAGAGGAAGGGATATTTTGCCGTCAATGCGTACAGGAACAGTTTTGGTAAGGGATTCTTCCTTCCAGACAAAAATATCGAGGATATCTTCAGGACCGATTACATATTTATCATTGTCGGCAACAACATCGTCGGCAACTTTTTTGTTGTCTTTAGCCTGTTTATTATTAATTGTTTTATTCGCTATATCCGATGCCACACTTTTTTGTATTTTTTCTGCCGGACTTTCAGCTGCAACATTCTGCGCATATATAAAAAAACAAAATACATAAACTACCGATAAAAACGCAATCAGGCCTTTCTTCATAATTTGTTACCTCATTTCAGGGAAATTCTATTTATTTTAACGCGACTAAAACAAATTAGCAAATATAAATAAGCATGTCTAGTTTTTTCGTAAAGAAAAACATATTTATATCTTGAAAAAAAAATAACGAGAGGTTATATAAATATGATATTATATTTTAACTTATCCGAACCTCCAAAGGAGATAATGGGTATGAATTTAGAAAAAAGAAGTATGTATTTCGCGATTTGCATCTTATCGGTTATCACTTTCCTTATCTTGTTTTCCGGATGCTCCAAAGAGTCAAAGATTGAGCGTCACTGGAAGAAAGGGGAGACATACTTTTCAGAAAATAAGTTTAAAGAAGCTGCTATTGAATATAAAAATATAATCGAGCTTGGAACCTAAACATTCGAAAGCCTATTACAAATTGGGAATTAGCCTATCTGAAAATGGGGATGATTAGGGAAGGATATGCCGCTCTGACCAAGGCAGTAGAAATAAATCCGGATATGGTGGAAGCCCATAATCAGTTAGGCGGGTTGTACCTTCTGTCCAGAGATACCAAGAAGGCCAGAGAACAGGCCGAATTGATTTTAGCCAAAGACGCAAAAAATTCTTTGGCTCATATGCTTTTGAGTAACATTTATCTTATGGAAAAAAATCTGGATGAGGCGATCAAAGAGAGTAAAAAGGCGGTTGAAGGGGAAAACAAACTGGAGGCATATCTTCATCTTGCTAACCTTTATATAATCAAAAAAGATTTATCCAGTGCTGAAGAAATGCTCAAGGCTGCCGTAAAGGCTGATGAGAAGTCTTTACGGGGACGTTTTGCCCTTGCTGAATTTTATTTCCGGTCGGGAAACAAAGAATTGGCTGAACATGAATATATCGAAGCAACGAAACTTGCACCCAATGATCCAGCAAGCTTTATGCAGTTGGGTAATTTTTATACAGTCGTCAACAAACGAGATGAAGCGGAAAAACAATTTTTGAAAGGAATTGAAATTGCACCCAAAAATGTCAATCTTAAAATTCATCTTGGCAACTTCTATTTGCTCGAAGGGAAAAAAGATAAAGCGGAATCATACTTCAAAGAAGCGGTAGGGCAGGATTCGAAGAATATCAGTGTTATAGCAAGACTGGCCGATTTCTACATAACCGAAAAGAAATATGACGAAGGTTTGAAACAGACGGAAAAAATTCTGAAGATTAATCCCAAAAGTCAGGACGGCCTGCTCTTGAAAGGAAGAATTTTATTGAGCCGTAATGAATTTGACCAGGCACTGAATTTGTTTCAAGCTTATGTAAAAGATAATCCGCAATCGGCTATGGCGCATTATTTGACTGCTCTTGCTCACTCAGGTAACCATAATATCCAGCAGGCGAAAACTGAATTGGGAGAAGCCATAAAGCTTAATCCCAAATGGGAACAGCCAAGACTTTTTATGGCGGACATTAACTTTAGAGAAGGAAATTCTTCCGAAGCCATCAATCAGCTCAATATTATACTAAAGGACAATCCATCCGATATCCAGGCGCGCCTTCTTCTGGGCAATACCTATTTGTCAAAAAGAGATATACCTGGTGCGAGTCAGAGAATATGATGCTGTAATCAAATTCTCGCCGAATAATCCGGCAGGCTATATCCAATCTAGTAAAGTTCTTCTATATCAAAAGAAGGAAAAAGAAGCGCTTGTACGGTTAGAAAGGGCATTATCTCTGCAGCCGGATAATGTGGAGGCACTCCAACTGATTGCCTCCGTCTATTTGAGCAGAAAAGATGCGGACAAAGCTATTGAAAGGGTACAGCAACAAATTAAAGTTTTGCCGCAGAATCCTGTTTTCTATAGCATGCTGGGATCACTCTACGAGATAAAAAAAGATGTGGCTGCCGCTGAAAGCTATATGAAGAAAGCAATTGAACTCAATCCCAACCTGCCCTCGCTGCAAATCTTATTGGGGGGGTTTTATATGAGGCAGCATCTGACTGATAAGGCAAAAAATCAATATCTGGCTGCTGTAGAAAAAGCACCGGATGCAATTACGGCATTAATGGCGCTGGGGATGATTTATGAAAATGAAAAAAATTACAGCAAGGCTCAGGAGTATTACGAAAAAGCTTTAAAGATAAATCCCAATTTTGTTCCGGCAGCCAATAATCTTGCTTTCCTTTATGCAGAACATGGCGGCAATATTGATGTCGCTCTTAATCTGGCGCAAAAAGCCAAAGAACAGGTGCCGGAAGAGGCTCATATTTCAGATACTCTGGGATGGATTTATTATAAGAAAAATGTTCCCGGAACTGCCATTACATATCTGAAAGAAGCGGCGGATAAAATGCCCGATCAGCCTTCGGTCAGATATCATCTGGGCATGGCATACTATAAAAACGGCAACCGTGATCTGGCTAAAAAAGAACTCAGTGCTGCTCTAAAGATAAATTCCGGTTTCGCCGGTGCTGATGAAGCCAGGGCAACGCTCAATAATATCAAATAATGTTATTCGCGAAAGATTGGCTAGTTGTACGTTGGCTTCTTATGCCTACTTAATGGCAAAGAATATAGCAAACAAGCGGATAAAAACATCGGTTTTCTTTACACTTCGCAATAATTGTAAGAAATCAATAAATACAAACAATGAAGGATTTATTCAAAGTAAGTGACGGGAAATTTTACAATGTATATCATTTTTAAAAACCCCTTTATTTAAGAGAGCTTATTTAAGTATTTGTCATGCTAGATGGTAAATTCACACGAAAATTCGTCGGGATTTTTTACAATAAGTAATACGTCTATCCATGCTGTATATCTTAACATGTTGTTATTATATGTATAATTATGTATGGCATGATAATTGCTAAGTTATAAATTTAATTCGTGGATAAAAAATGGAGGATAGGAGGATAAAATGAAAAAGTCGTTTATGATTATTTTTTTGGTTTTAGCAGTATTTGCATTGGAAACGTCCATTGCTATTGCTGGCCCTATAACTGTTAACATAGGTGGTGTAAATTACACTTCGGCTGACCCGACACGGGCGTATGATTTTATCCAGCCCTCAAATAATTCATGGGATAGCGGCCAAAACAAAATCAACATTGTAGATTACATATTGGATGGGCGTCTTGGTGCCGGTGACCACATCTACACACTAGTAAACGGCACTACGTCAACAAATCCTGTCGAAACCTGGTTCGCCAATGGAGCGGTATGTGTCATTAAAGACGAATTCGCCGGCTATGCAAACACCAATACTTTCGGCTATTATACCGAAAGCGCGCAGAATATCCCCATAAAAAATCAGATTTTCAGCGGTCCCGACAATAATAGTACACCAGCAAAGTCTTTCACTCTCGGCACAGCGCAGGATTTCGGTTTTTACCTCGGTGTGTTTGGAGATACATATTATACAGAAAATTCTCTTAACCCCAGCAATGAAATCCATGTGGCGATCTTTCAAGTCGATAATTCCAACACTTATATCCTTGGCTTCGAAGATCTCGAGACTTACTCATACCGATGGGGACTATCAGGACATGATCGTGTCGGTTACCATCAATTCCGTTCCCGAACCGGCCACCATGTTGTTGCTCGGTCTTGGTCTTTTGGGAGTTGCAGGAATTAGGAAAAAGGTAAAGTAAAATATCCCCTTTAAGGAATGAATTAAGGCAGGGCCAATTCGGCTCTGCCTTTTTTTGTTGATTATCAATCCCGCGGTTCCTGCCGGAGGGGACTCCACTCGTAACCTTTAATTAAAAGAGATTGGTCTATCCGTGAAGAACGGTTAAAGATGTCATATTAACTTTGGTCATTTAGTAAGAAAATTTAAAAGGGATGTAACCTCCGGCTAAATAATAACCCAATTTAAGCAATTCGACGGTGAAGTCGCGAACTCCAGTTTCTTGAACCCACCAGTTGTTGAGCTGGTAATTGGTAAAGCAAGCTTTTCGGCGCAAAATCGCTCGATGGGTCAGCTGTTACGCACTGTTTAAATGATGGCTGCCTCTAAGCCAACATCCCCACTGTCTGAGCAACTTCACATCCTTTCCCACTTAATCTGGATTTGGGACCTTAGCCGACGATCTGGGCTGTTGCCCTCTCGACGATGAAGCTTATCCCCCACCGTCTGACTGCCGTGATACGGCAACCCGCCATTCGGAGTTTGATTGGGTTCGCTAGCCTGGTGGGGCCGCTAGTCCATTCAGTGCTCTACCTGCGGGCGCTAGTTACACGACGCTAGCCCTAAAACTATTTCGAGGAGAACCAGCTATCACGGGGTTTGATTAGTCTTTCGCTCCTACTCTCAGATCATCGGACAATTTTTCAACATTGAGCCGTTCAGGCCTCCAGCCGGTGTTACCCAGCTTTCACCTTGCCCAAGAGTAGATCACCTCCGCTTCGGGTCTGTTGCCAGCGACTCGGCCGCCGCCCGGCAGAACAACGTCACCGCCAACATGGTCAAAATGAGCCCGTGCCCCGCAAAATAGAGGAACGGCAGGGTTGCGAGCAGGGCAAGCAGGGCGCCTCCGGCGGAGACCTTGCGCAAGCCGAATCGTTTGGTAAGCGCCCCGAGCGAAGGATAGGAACAAGCCATTCCCAGCCCGAGCGGGGCCAGCATCAAACCGGTGGCGCCCGGCGAATTACCGCAAGCGCGCACCAGGTAGAAGGGAATCAGCATCTGGCCGGCGAAGGCGACGCCATTGGAGAGGAATTGGGTGAGCGCCGAGACCGGGAAGACCTTCCGCTTGAAGAGTCGGAGATCAATCAGGGCGCCCGGTCCCTTGCGGCGCGCCGTCCTGATGAAATCAACGGGACCGGAACTGAGGAAGAGAAACCCCTCGCTGCGGCTCTCACCGGCCAGCGCGAGCAGGTGCTGCGTGCCCCAGACGTTGGCGGCGACGGTCGCCAGCGGATCGCGGCCGAAATCCCCAGGGCTGGCCGGGCTGGCCCCGTGAATGATGAACTCGGGATGGCCGACCTCTGGCAACGGCAGGGTAACGTCGTGGGCAATCAAGCGCAGGTCCTGCCGGTTGCGGTAGGCATCCAGCCGCCGCTGGGCCTTCGCCAAACTCCGCACCAAGGCGATCACCTGCGTGTTCTGGCCCGGCACGGTTTCGTTCAGATAAAGGAGCGTTTCGACCAGATACGCCGGCAGAAACCCGCCGGCCCCGGAAATCAGCACCGTCTTGCCCCGGAAAGCCGACCACGGCAGATCGCTGCTGCAAATCCGCCGCAAATCCTCTTCGATCACAGTATGTCTCATGCAAACACCGCCTTACGACGGACCAGATCGCGAAAGCAAGGCGTTCTCTTACTCGTTCTTGCTGACCAGCGTGCGAATGTCGATGATCTCCTGCACGCCCGGATGCTGCGACCGCACCTGGGCGGCAATCTGCGTAGAACGGGCGGGGACGGCCACCACCACGGCCTGGATGCCCTCCCGCTCAATGATGTCGGGACTA
>CAVQCU010000041.1:0-19838 GCA_963710995.1 uncultured delta proteobacterium | reverse complement strand
TGAAATCTATCCCAACAAAGCCTGTATCAATGAAACGTCCGAGGCCTGCGCCTCCTGCCTTTCCATCCGCATTCTGAATATCGGGCGAACTGTGGGCAACGGGCAAGGACCCAGGCTGAAACGCAATATGCGACGACCTTAACTACTGATATGCAAAAACACGTGAATTGACATGAGTGCTTTCTGATTTGAAAAAGTGGTACGAGGAGATTGGTCTCATTTAGTTAGACCACCAAATGGCAGGACTTAATCATTTCAGCGATAAATACCTGTAGATTCTTTAATAGAGCAATGATAGTTTATTTAATAAGCAACAACTAAACTTGGGAGAATGATAATGACAAGGAATAATATACCAAATATGTCATCAGCCTTCGAAGCTCTAAATAGACTTTTTCAGAAAGTTATCGAGACACATAAGAAGTTGAAAAATGAAAATATTTAGTGGCGTGGACAGCCTAAACCAGGCCTGTTGTTGCGACCAAAAATTTTCAGAAATAGTTCTGATGCTGTGGTTAGGGAATATAATCTTATTCATAACTTTCTCCGACAAGCGCCTTTCCGTTATCCTGCATGGCCTACAGAAAGGAGCCATTAACTAGTTCTTATGCAACATTATGGGCTTTCCACGAGGCTTCTGGATTGGAGCCAAGGCCTATTAACAGCTCTGTACTTTGCGGTGAATAGGGAAGACCTACTTAATGAACCAGCTTCGCTGTGGGCTCTAAATCCTTACAAATTGAATAAAGCTCAATTCCCAAATCCTTCTACGGCCGTTTTTCACCATAATTCAAGTGAAGTTAAGGGGATCGTTGACGCTGCGTTCAATGGTACAAGCAATAATGAAAATCATATAATAGCTATGAGCGGACCAGAAGTTGATTTACGTATGTTAGTACAATGGTCTGTTTTTACTATACATAAATCGGAAATGGATATGGAGAAACTGCAGAGTGAACTAAAAGGTGATTTTCTTGAAGAGATCAAAATTCCAGCAGATGACCGATGTCTATTAAGACAAGGCACTTGAGATTGTTGGCATATCACACTCTCGACTTTTTCCAGACCTCCAATCATTGGCAGAGGACTTGGAATCTAGATTTAATGAATTCAAAGGGAATGATTTCACAACCTTATAAAATTCTTGTATTTTTGTTTAAATTGAATCCATAATATAGCAATTACTCAGTTCTCTAGTCATCGTTCTATGTCATAAAAAATCTAAAATAATTCTTGACAGAATCTCTTTTTTATATTATCTATCATTTCAATAGATATTATAGAGATTAAATAAATTATGAAACTCTCGACCAAAGGACGCTACGGTGTACGACTTATGTTAGATCTTGCCAACCATTATGGCGAAGGTCCTGTTCTTTTAAGAGAGATATCCCGGAGAGAGGATATCTCGGAAAAATACCTCTGGCATTTGATTAATCCGCTAAAATCAGCCGGATTAATTCATGCCACGCGGGGAGCGCACGGCGGGTATGAGTTGGCCAAAGCGCCTTCTGAAATAACCGTCAAGGATATTTTCGAAGTTGTCGAAGGGCCCATATGCCTGGTCGATTGCATAGAAAGCCCGGCAACCTGCAAACGCTCGGACTTTTGTATTGCACGTGATTTGTGGGGGGATGCTTCCAGGGCTTTAGCCGAGTCTCTGGAAAAAACAACGCTCGCTTTGCTGGTCAAGAAGCAAAAAGATAAAAAACGACAAAGGGCTGTCAATTACGACATTTGATGAATTGTATAATTATGAACTTAAAATTTGAATTAATAAAACTTAATAGCGTTAGACGAATAATGCGTTGCTGCATGGAAATACGAAATTCCCGGGAATGGGGAGGTTTGTTCATGTAGAACAGCATCATCATAGTAGTTAGAGATAACCCACCACCCGGAATTTAGAATTCATTCCGGCTCGTGGGTTTCGTTATTTTAAACATAAAACAAATTAAAGGAGGAAATAAAAAATGACAAAAAGAAGATTGGAAACACTAGCGGTTCACGCAGGGCAGGAAACACCCGATTCCGCAACAGGTGCGAGGGCGGTGCCGATTTACAGGACATCGTCATTCGTATTTAAGAACACCGAACATGCGGCGAATTTATTTGCCCTGAAAGAATTGGGCAATATCTATTCGCGGCTCACGAATCCTACGAATGCCGTATTGGAAGAGCGCATTACACAATTGGAAGGCGGCGCTGCTTCGGTCGTTGTATCGTCCGGCACATCGGCAATTTTTTACGCGATCATAACGCTCGCGGAAGCCGGCGATGAGATTGTTTCGGCGAATAATTTGTACGGTGGAACGTACACGCAGTTTGACGCCATCCTGCCGAAACTTGGCATCAATACAATATTTGTCGATCCGCATGATCCGAAGAATTTTGAAAAAGCAATTACCGAAAAAACACGCGCATTGTTTATTGAAACAATCGGCAATCCGGTGCTGGATTTTACGGATATAAAAGAAGTCGCGGACATTGCCTATAAACACGGCATTCCGTTGATCGTCGATGCAACCTTCACCACACCTTATTTGCTGCGGACCATTGATTACGGCGCGGACATTGTTGTCAATTCGTTGACAAAATGGATCGGCGGACATGGCACGGCAATCGGTGGAATCATTACGGATGCGGGAAAGTTTAATTGGAAGGGTGGCAAACACAGATTGTTCACAGAACCGGACAACAATTATCACGGTTTGCGCTGGGCGCTCGATTTACCCGAATCGCTGGCGCCGATTGCTTTTGCCTTGCGCGTCAGAACAGTGCCGCTGCGTAATCTCGGCGCATCGCTTTCACCTGACAGCGCCTGGATATTTTTGCAGGGTGCTGAAACACTGCCGTTACGAATTGTGCGGCACAGCGAAAATGCGCTGGCCGTCGCCATACACTTAAAGAAACATCCGAAAGTTGCCTGGGTGCGATATCCGGGTCTGCCTGATGATCCGACATACAAAACGGCCTCAAAATATTTGAAGAAGGGATACGGAGGCATGGTTGTTTTCGGAGTCAAGGGGGGATACGATGCAGCGGTAAAAGTGATTTCAAATATCGGATTGTTCTCTCATCTGGCAAACGTCGGAGATGCAAAAAGCCTGATTTTGCATTCGGCAAGCACCTCCCATTCACAGATTTCCGCAAAGGAACAACTGGCAGGCGGTTTAACTCCCGATCTGATTCGTTTATCGATAGGAATTGAACATATTGACGATATCCTCGAAGAACTAGATGCCGCATTGGCGAAAATCTAATGCGAAATGATGCAATGTTTGTGTTGAGAAATTAAAATTAAATCAATTATCACCGTCAAATATATTTCATGATTTGCCGGTTGCGAAAGGAGAACAAAATGAAAATTTATAAGGACATTACCCAAACTATAGGCCACACGCCCCTGGTTGGTTTAAAGCGAATGACCAAGGGGATTGAAGCTCAGGTTGTATTAAAACTGGAGTCTTTTAATCCCCTTTCCAGCGTTAAAGATCGTATCGGCGTCTCCATGATCGACGATGCCGAAAAAAGAGGAGTTATCAAGAAGGATTCCGTCCTGATTGAACCCACAAGTGGCAATACCGGTATCGCTCTGGCTTTTGTCGCCGCCGCGCGCGGTTACCGTCTGATCCTGACCATGCCGGACACCATGAGCCTGGAACGCAGACAGCTTTTGCAAATCTTCGGCGCGGAACTTATCCTGACGCCGGGAGCGGAAGGCATGCCCGGCGCTGTACGGAAAGCGAAGGAACTTGTCGAAACGACACCGGGCGGAATTATTCTGCAACAGTTCGAGAATCCCGCAAATCCCGAGATTCATCGTAAAACAACTGCTGAAGAAATTTGGGAGGATACAGACGGCAAGGTTGACATCCTGATTTCCGGTGTCGGAACCGGCGGCACTATTACCGGTGTTACCGAAGTCATCAAAACCCGGAAGAAGGACTTCCGCGCGATTGCGGTTGAGCCGGAGGCATCTCCTGTTCTTTCCGGCGGATCACCCGGTCCGCACAAAATTCAGGGAATCGGCGCGGGATTTGTTCCCGGCGTTCTGAATAAAAACATTATCGATGAAATTGTGAAAGTTTCTAACGACAATGCTGGAATCACAGCGCGGCGGCTGGCCCGTGAAGAAGGAATCCTCGCCGGAATATCCAGCGGTGCGGCGCTCTGGGCA
This sequence comes from uncultured delta proteobacterium, assembly GCA_963710995.1. Taxonomy (GTDB): domain Bacteria; phylum Desulfobacterota; class Syntrophia; order Syntrophales; family Smithellaceae; genus Smithella. Next base: position 15,658 of record CAVQCU010000041.1, on the reverse strand, counting down.
GCACTTGAAGTTGCCCGCAGGCCGGAAAATGCAGGGAAACTTATAGTGGTTATTATTCCCGACACCGGTGAGAGGTATCTTTCCACCTGGTTGTTTAAGGAGCAATAGAATTTACAATTTGAATTTATACTGTCTGTCATAGAGATGAGGGAAACGTTGAAGAAAAAAATATAAAATAAAATGTTACAGGATAAAACGAGATGAATCAAAACAGATATGAGTTGAATGTTCAATTGGCGCAGATGCTCAAAGGCGGCGTCATCATGGACGTAACGAATGCCAAGCAGGCTAAAATTGCCGAAGAGGCGGGAGCCGTTGCGGTAATGGCACTGGAGCGGATTCCCGCCGATATCCGCAAGGAAGGAGGTGTGGCGCGGATGTCCGATCCCGCGATGATTGCAGAAATAAAAAAAGCGTAACCATTCCGGTGATGGCCAAAGCGCGCATCGGACATTTTGTGGAGGCGCAAATTCTTGAAGCTCTTTAAATAGATTACATTGATGAGAGCGAAGTGCTGACACCGGCCGACGAAGAATGCCACATCGATAAAAGCAAATTTTCCATTCCCTTCGTTTGCGGCGCCCGCAATCTGGGCGAAGCCCTGCGCAGAATCTCCGAAGGCGCGGCCATGATCCGTACCAAGGGAGAAGCGGGAAGAGGCAATGTTGTGGAGGCCGTACGTCACATACGGGCCATAAATCGCGAGATTCGGATTCTGGCGGGACTGCCTGTGGAAGAAATCACGAGTTTTGCCAAAGCAAACGGTTTGCCCTATGAACTGGCGCTTAAAGTTAAGGAATTGGGAAGATTGCCGGTAGTTAATTTTGCCGCCGGCGGTATTGCCACACCGGCAGATGCCGCTCTCATGATGCAGTTTGGTTGTGACGGAATCTTTATCGGCTCGGGCATATTTAAATCCACAAATCCCGAAGTAAGGGCACGGGCTATCGTAAAAGCAGCGGCTTACTTTAATGATTCGGCAAAAGTTTTGAAAGCGTCAACCGCTATTGGTGATGCCATGACAGGATTGGAAATATCGCAAATTTCGTCTGAACAACTATTGGCGGGACGGGGTTGGTGATAACAGAACAGGTGTAGTTACAGAAAAAATAAGTGATCATTACGAACGGTCGGGAGGAGACTGGGTTTCAAGGGCACTGCAAATGCCTAGCAGGGAGGTTCGACTCCTCCCCCGGCCGCCAAATTATCAGCAGAGAAAGAGAATAAAAAATTAAGCGATTATAAAAATATTGATTGTGCCGGGATTGAACGGCTCTGGTCCAGGCCACTGGCAGACACTTTGGGAAGAAAAATACAGCGGCGAGCGGGTCAACCAAAAAGATTGGGAAAACATAGATCTTGCCGAATGGATAGGAATGTTGAATACTGCTGTTACAGCAGGAGCAGAGCGCACCGTTATTATAGCCCATAGCCTGGGTTGCCTGACGGTGGCGCATTGGGCGCACGCTTATCCTGAAAATACCGGCCAAATCCAGTGCGCGCTGCTGGTTACGCCGCCCGACGTGGAATCATCATCCTATATACCGGAAACACTACGACGGTTTGCCACGCATAATGCAATTCCTTTCCCTTCTGTTCTAGTTGGCAGTGAAAATGATCATTACATGACATTGGCCTCTGTGCGGCGTCTGGCCGAACATTGGGGAAGCCGTTTTGTTAATGCCGTCGCTGTCGGCCATATAAATCTGGATTCCGGTCATGGTCCTTGGCCTCAGGGCGAAACGCTGCTGACGGATCTAATTAAAGCATTCGCAAAATGAATTATCTGAATAGCTGATCTTTAACGGGACTTTTAGCGGATACAAAATATATTTTTATATTATTAAAGTGGTAGTTGTTTTCATTATAGGAATGATATAGATTGCCTGAAAATATCTGAAGGGAGAAAATATGTTTCGCATAAAAAAAAGTTTCACGATTATTATGTTTTTTCTCGTCATTTCTTTTCTGCCGCTAAATCTTTACGGAGAAGACCATCAGATGCATAAGGCTGTGAACCACAATGACGCATCAGCCTCGGCAGAGATGAAGGTCTCTGATTATCCTGTGATGCCTGGGCCCGGTAAAAAAGTCCAACTGGGGGACGGGAATTATCTCATCTACAAATTTGACAAACAGCCTAAACTGGGAACGGTCATCATAAAAGTAGAGATATTTAACAGCAACGACAAGAAGGACACTTCCATGGAAATTACGGGTGATGCCGGCATGCCTTCCATGGGGGGCGCCCATGACACAGGCGACCGCCCTTTCGCGCTGTCCAATAAAGGTGCATATCTGCTGCCGGTAAATATCGTCATGCCCGGAGAATGGGAAATAAAACTCACTATCAAGAAGGCCGGTAAAGTTATATTCAGAGGAAGCCATAGATTCGATGTATAGGACTCTGATCCTCATCATTGTCTGCATTTTATTTCAGAGCGCAGTGGCAGAGGCTGCTGACCACCTTTTGTATCTGGAAGGTCAGGGTGTACTCGGTTATTCTTCGGCGCTCAGGAAAACGATCCTCTACTCGATGAATCCCGACGCAGAAATGCAGAAACCGAGTTTAGGCTTCGATTACCTGCAGAGGTTTTCCGGCGATACAGGAGACGTGGCCACGCTGGCCATTCAATGCCGGCTTGCGCTAACCCAACCCGAGGAAGGTGGTTATAAGGCCGAACCGCAGGTATATAATGCCTATCTGAAAATCAGGACTCCGGCAGCCTACGTATGGATCGGGCATAACCGCCCCGCGTTCGGACTGGGCTCATATTTCGACAGCCACGGCTTGTTGCTCCGTACCCTCTCTGTGCAGGGTTTCGGGTACGACCGAGACTGGGGTGTCGGTGTAAACAGGGATTTTTCCTGGGGGGATTTTTCTGCAAGCGCCACGCTCGGATCGGGGATGCCGATCCGTGAAGCAGGGGGAAATTATATGACCGCGGCTCGCATATCTTACGGTGTGCTGGCCCGGGATAATTGGAACCTGGGATTTTCTCTTGGCGCGGGACAGACTCTTGATACAATGGGATATACCTTGATGGACAGCGAACCTCGCCCGATGCAATTTGCAGGAGCGGACATGACGATCTTTCGGGACAACATGGAGCATCGCTTTGACCTTCTTGCCGGGAGATGGCTCGACAAGGATGGCTACGCGCTCTTCTACCGGTTCGGCATAAACCTGGATCAGGAAGGGCGGTTAAAGATCGAGGCCCAACCCACATACTGGAAGTTCGAGAAAGACAGCAATTATCAAATAGCTCTGTGTGTCTCGGCCCTGGCAACCGCGAATCTGACCATCCGCACAGCTTACGTGTACGATCAAAGCACAAATGACAGCAGGTTCCTCGTGCAGATTTATTATTACCGGCCTATATAAAATCATGAAGAGAGGTAAAGGAGCAGGGATAATTATGAACATTGCTAAACACAAAAAAACAAGAATCCGCCTGGCGACGATTTTAATTTCTTTTTTTCTACTTATCCTTGCCGGATACAACGCGGCCTGGGGCGCTGTCGGCTGTGATTTGAATGATCCCGACCGGGATGTGGCACGGCTCTTCCCTGAGTCCACCGGCTATAAGTCCGTCTATGTCTCGATTTCCCAGCGGGGCGGAGAGCCGATGCTGAAGCGGGTTGAGGCCAGACTTGGCGATGCCTTCCACGGCCTGTATGAGACCATCGATGTGCCTTATACGATCTACGAGATCTACAGCAAGAAGCAATTGATCGGTTATATCCACGGCGTAAACCAGAAAGGCCAATTCGGCGGTATTCAGACCTTTGTATGCCTAGATCTTAAAGGCAGGATCAAGGCCTTCTATATTCAGAAGATGACCAGCCAGTACGCCAAAGCTATGCGCGATGCGAAATTCGGCAGTCAGTTCATCGGCCTGACCATAAAGGATTTTGATCAGTACGATGTACTTACAGGAAAAGCGGCCGGGAAGATCGAGGCGATAAAGAATCCGGCTCCCGAAGCCGAGGTGGATTTCAAGGCCGCACTGCGGGCCACAAAAAAGAATCTTATTTTAATGGACGAGTTCGTCTATGGGGCAAAACAGTCTACTCACTGAAAGGAGCATGTAAATAAATGATAACTAACTTTCAGATTGCTTATAAAAATCTATTGAGAAAAAGAATGCGCAGCATTTTGACCATAATCGGCATCGCACTTTCATCCTGGGTGCTGGTGAGCCTGCTGGGTTTTAACCAGGGTTACGAAAAAGCGCTCAACAAGGACGTGGACAACATGGGGTTTCAGATGATGATCATGGCCAAAGGATGTCCCTATGAGGCGGCAACTCTGATGCTCAAAAGGGGGACAGGACTTAAGTACATGAAAGAGTCCATCATGAAGGACATTGCCAAAGAGCAAGATGTGGAAAAGATTACCCCCATCCTGATGTCCGCCGTATTCGATCCGAATAAGGGTGAAAGCGGCGGCATCGCGGCATACTTCGGGGTGGACGCAAAGAGCTTCAGCGCAATGAAACCATTTTTGAAGTTCCGGCAGGGCGGCTGGTTTGTTGATGAGAATGCCTTTGAGGTAGTAATGGGCTTCGAGGCAGCCGAATTGGAACAGCGTGAGGTGGGTGACATGATCCTCATGCCGGAAAAGAACGTCAAGTTCAAAGTGGCCGGGATACTGAACCGGACTGGAATGCAAGATGACGGGACAATCTTTGCGCCGCTGAAAACACTGCAGAAAATCTTCAACAGACCCGACGAAATCACCACCATCGGTATCAAAGTGAAAAAAGGCGTGGACAGCTCCCGTCTGGAGGAAAAGGTGTATAAACTTCCCGATGTCCAGATCGTGAGTCTGCAACAGGTGAAAGATACCATTATGAAGCTTATTTCGACGGCCAAAGTTATGGTGTTCTCGATTGCCATTATCGCCATTCTGATTGCCATGGTCGGTGTGGTAAACACTATTATGACCTCCGTATGGGAGAGGATGCAGGAAATAGGCATTCTAAAGACCATCGGGGCCATGCCGCTGGATATCTTCAAGCTGATCTGGACCGAGACCATGATACTGTGCACCGCAGGAGGCATTCTCGGAATTGCCTTCGCGCTGATACTCGCCCGGGTCACGGACATATTGATACGCACTGTTCTGCCCTACGCGCCGGGAGGAGGTCTTGTACTCATTGACCTGAGGTTGGCGCTAATCACACTAGGCGCGATCATGTGTATCGGATTGCTTAGCGGCATCTATCCTGCCTGGAGGGCCGGACGGATCAGGCCTCTGGAAGCGATCAGAGGGGAGGTAGGAAAATGAACCAGAATGCGCTTTCGATAGAAACACAAAACCTCACCAGGGTCTATCGCCGCGGCAGCGAGGAAATCATCGCGGTCAATTCAATATCACTGACGATCAATAAAGGAGACTTCGTCTCGATCATCGGTCCGTCAGGTTCCGGAAAAACAACGTTGATCAATCTACTGGGCTGTCTTGACAATCCAACTTCCGGCAAACTCGTGCTGGGAGGCCGGCCGATCTTTGGCAACAGCGCTAAACTCTCTGAACATGATCTGACAAAAATAAGGCGGGAAACATTCGGATATATTTTCCAGAACTTCTACCTGATCCCCACGCTGACCGTACGCGAGAATGTAATGCTGCCATTGACCTTTTATTGCAAGCCCGGCGCGCAGAAGAACGTCGATGAGAGTCTCCATCTCCTGGGGATGGAGAACCGGAAATTTCATCTTCCGGGTCAGATTTCAGGAGGTGAGATGCAGCGGGTTGCGATAGCCAGGGCACTGGTGAATATGCCGGAGATCCTGCTGGCTGATGAGCCTACCGGAAACCTCGATACGAAGCGGTCTTCCGAAATCATCCGGATATTGCAGGATCTCAGCAAGCAGAAGGGGTTGACCGTGATCATGGTAACGCACAATCTGGAACTGGCTGCGCACGCGGACAGGACAATTGAGATGAAAGATGGCCGGATTAATACAAGCACTCATTAGGGCCCGCCTATACGAATTTTATAATTGTACTGTATACGGAGTACACCTACTAATCCACAGTATTTGACAGTAGTCTAAGTTGAGGATTACTATTCGAAAGGTGGTATCCAACATCGATAGTGAGTTAAACAAAGATTTGTCCCCCCTGTAACTATCTACGGTCTAACACCGAAGCAGCAGGTATTTTGTGATTGCTATTTTGCAGATAAAGATAGCAATGCTACCCAAGCCTACTTGCACCGGGCTGATAAGTCGATACCCTGTTGCAATGCAATGTTGAAAAGCAGCAATTGTTCATTAAAATCTATTTCGAAGCCGAAGCATACGTCTGGGTAGTCCGCAAGTGAAGGGGCTTTATCCAAGTCTAGGTTTCCCCGATTTTTATTTCCTAGCAGGGTCTTCACTATGCGGAAATACTTTCGCTCGGCGATAAAATTGGGCACCTTGTTCTTTCTCTTTGCCTCCAGGTATAGTTTCTTTTCGCTATCTGTAGTCGGAGGCTGCAATTGGCTTAACAGGTCTGTGTCTTCCGGAGAAAGCGACACCGTTGCTGTTGCATTTGTGTTTTGTTTGCTAGTCTTTGCCATCGCATCCTTTAGGACCCGGACAGTATCGGCATGACCCCCTGCTTCTGCAAGAGAGAGGGCCGTATATCCGGTTGAGTCCGCAGCGTTTAAATCCGCGCCTTTTTTTATTAGGGCCTGTACGATGCCCGTGTCACCCTTCCTGGCCGCAAACATTAAGGCCGTGCCGCCCACGTTTACATTCACATTTGCCCCTTTTTCAAGCAGAAGTTGGACGATATCTATGTAGCCGCCAGCGACCGAAGCCATCAATGCCGTCCCGTTGCCGCTGTTTGCATTTATATTAGCGCCTTTTTCGATCAGGAATCTCACTACGTCGGCGTGTCCTTTCTCCGCAGCGGCTATCAATGGCGCAACACCACCACTATTTACGAGGGCGCCTTTTTCGATCAGGAGCTTTACGATATCGATGTAGCCTCCGGCCGCCGCATCTTCCAACGCTGTGTCGGCGGACATGGTCGCCTTGTAATTCACATCAGCACCTTTTCCTATTAGGTACCGGACGATATCGATGTGGCCTTTTTCGGCTGCTTTTATTAACGCCGTTCGGCCTGTGCCGTCTTTTATTTTCTCGTTAACATCGGCGCCCTTTTCCACCAACTTCCTGACAGTAGCTAGGTCACCCACGCTGGCCACCTTTGTAAGCGCGGTGCCCATCAGATCATCAGTTCCGTCTCCCAAAGTTGCCACTTCCGCAATGGTGTTGGCCGCTAAACCCAAGAATAAAAACGATAACAGAACAAAAGATGCTAATACCCGTTTCATCTTAACCCCTTCCATATGTTTTTCTATTTGACTACTCTTTTGCTACAACCGCCTTGAGCTTTTCATGATTTTCCTCGTTTGGGTTGATTCTCCCTCTTTACAGTACGTCTTATATAAGCACATTTGCCATAAAAAACCAACCATTACGAAAGCAGGATAGTGGGTCAATTTGAAAAAATAACAACCATTCTATTTTTATTAATGTCTTCCACTACTGTCCAAAATAACCAAGAATTTGAAAGTTCACCATTGAAATTATTGCCCCGCCCCTTTAGACCAGCCCATTTATTAAGTTAGGTTATACTATTCTTAACGATTACCAATTGTAATCTAGCATAAAATCATAAACTGAGAAACTGTGGATAACAGGAAGAATGAGATTATTTATCTAATATTAAGTTTCTTTGAAAAGTTAATATTAGTTCATCGGCGGTTCTCTAAGTTGTGCATACTTGATTTTTAGTTTAGGTAACTTTTCTATTTCCCGGCTTAAACTAGTTTCACCTGCCTGTCTCGTAACGACCCTTTCATCAGTCAAATTTCTGCGCGATTTTACTCTTTCATTCAACACGTCAAAATCTTAAAGAGCTCAAGTGCGCTGCTGGCGGCCAGCTCCCCGCCAATTCCATGGAGCCCGGAGTCGGCACTGCAATGGTAGAGGTTCCTGACACAGGGATCGCCGATGGCCGGACGCGCGTTGCCCACCTGGCCGACCTTCTGACTGATGCCGATCACGCAACCGTCTTCGCCGAATTGACGCTCGATGTCGACGGGCGTGGTTGCTACGGTCCACAGGATATGCGCACCGATGCCCGGGAACACCACCTCGAGCGCGCGCAGGTACGCCTTTCCCCAGTCTTGCCAGTCCTGTTTCGTATAGTCCGAGGCGCGCCCACTGAGTCCGCCTCCCATGGCGATCAACTGTTTTCCCGGGGGCGCCGCTGTTGGATCCATGTTGGATATGATGGGAATCATGGCATGACTCGCGACATCCGGAACGGGCGTACGCTGATCTCTCTCGTTCAGGAAGGACTCAAAACCATCACCCACGAACATCACCATGTTCTCGTTCTTGACAAACTGGGTATCCAGCGCCACCTTGAGGGCAAAGACTCCCATGGAGTACTGGAAAGCGTCAACAGTGGCGAGGGCCTCCGGCGTATAGTGTTCCCGGCCCACAAGTTCCACGGTTCCCTTGTTCCCCACATTGGAGATGACCACCTGGGCCGAGTGGATGGTGCCGTCCTCAAGCTCGATTCCCGTAGCTGCGCCCCCTTCCACTATAATACGTTTGACCGCCTTCCCGATGTGCACCCGTCCACCTTCATTTTCCAGGATGGACACGTACGCGCGCGGCACCGCTCCGGTTCCACCCACGGGATAACCCTGGGCGTGGTTTTGTAAAACTTCCTTATTGCAACGGGCCCATTCGCCCACTGGGGTATCATAATCCGAAATCACGAAGTAGACGCCGGCCAAAAGCCCCAGAATGCTTCGCGTTGCCTGGTGCTCCGTATAGCTTGCCAGGTATCCGCGCAAGTCCTTGTCGTCTAGAAGGTCAAATTGCGCATTGTCCCAGGAATTGATCTCCATGTAGAATTTCACAACCCTGGCCAGTTCCTCTTCAGAAAAACCAATCTTCTGGATATCGGCGGGGAACCGAATCCGCTGGCCTTTGAAGTTGAATACGGGGCCTGGTTTACGCGCGTAGCCCCACTGGACGACGTCGGGTCGCCCCAGCAGGCGTAGGACATCGCCGAGGCGCCCATTGTTGCCATTGGCGATCAGGTGGCATCCGACATCCAGCCGGAAGCCGTCCTTCATATAGGACGCATATCGCCCACCGACGAAGTTATTCTGCTCGAACAACTCCACGTCGGCTTTCCCGAAATGCTGCAGGAGCGCGGCTACCGCGCTGCCGCCGATTCCGCTGCCGATGACAATTACCTTGTCCTTAGACGGGTGATGTTCCTTTCGTTTGAATTGTGCCATGTTAATCTCCCCTGTTTGAAAACGATCCAATATTGTGACTCATCAATATTTCATGTGTTAACTAGGTCAATACAACAGGTCAGGTGCACATTGCTACGCTTTGATAATAATAGCAATCTTAAATTTAAGGCTTGAAAATATAGCATAAGCGAGCTAATGGAAATTGACGTAATCATAGTGGAAGCAAAAAAATCACTTTCACGTCATTAAAATGCATGAAAGATTCGTCTTAATACATTTTACTACGCAATTTTCTATGGTTATTTCGAATAAAGAAACAATGGATCACGGCGTACAGAAGGAACCTGCGATACTTACTACCGAGGGGAATCTTATGCAGGAGATGCAATTTTGGAAAAAGTCATGGGATAAGGGACTGAAGGATCTCCCTCCATCTGCATGGGAAATGAGCTATATCGACTTCGTTAGGCGATCATTCACGGAGGACCGTGAGAAAATCGCACTGGCATATTTCGGTGTCGAGATCACTTACGCCGAGCTTGATCGGTATGCCAACCGTTTCGCCGGCATGCTCATCGCAAACGGTTTTACCAGAGGGGATGTCGTGGGGATCAATCTCCCCAATATCCCGGAATATCTGATCGCCTGGCTGGGCACGCTGCGAGCGGGATGTGCGGTTTCGGGTGTCTCCCCGCTCTTGTCGACAGATGAGATGGCATACCAGCTCAAGGATTCCCGGGCAAAAGGTCTCGTCACTCTCGACGCGATTTTCGCGGTCCGGCTTACCATTATTGCCGGAGACCTTCCCGATCTGACGGTAATAGTTGCTGCGAGCATCGGCGGGTTCCTGCAGGCCGTGAAACGTTTCCTGGGTAAACTGCTCGGCAAGATCCCTAAAGGAAAGGTGACGGCCCTTCCCGGAAAAACGGTTTACCAGATGGAGGATGTGATACGAAGGAACACCTTCTCCGACAAGGATCCCGATGTCACGGTGACACCTGATGACATCGCCTACATCCAGTATACCGGCGGCACAACGGGAGTTCCCAAGGGCGCCATAATCTCGCACCGCAATGCGGTGGCCGGCGTCGCCATGATGCAGTCGTGGTTGCAATGGGTCCGCGGCGGATCTATTGCCCTATCGGGTTTTCCCTTTTTCCACATAGCCGGGCTCTTCTTCAACGAGAACGCCATCTTCCTGGGGTGGATGCAGGTGCTCATCCCCAATCCGCGCGACACCGATCACATCTGCGCCGAGATCGGCAGGTACAGGCCACATGTACTCGTCAATGTGCCTTCGCTCTACCAGATACTCATCGACAATCCTAAATTCAAGACCCTCGACCACTCCAGGATGAAAGTATGCATTTCCTCGGCCTCTCCCTTCCCGGAGGATTCCCAGCGCATGCTCGAGGAAGTCGTGGGGCAAGGCAAACTGCTGGAGGTGTATGGAATGACGGAGACTTCGGGGCTCACCGTCATGAACCCTTCAAGGGGGAAGAAAAAGCTCGGCTCCATAGGCCTCCCCATCCTCAACGTCGACATCAAACTCCTCGAGCCCGGAACCGGCAGGGAGGTCGGGGTCGGCGAACCCGGGGAGATATGTCTGAAGGGGCCCTTCGTAATGATGGGATACCTGAACAAACGAGAAGAGACGGCGAAGACGGTTGTAGACGGCTATATGCATACCGGCGATGTCGCCGTGATGGACGATGAGGGGTATCTGCGCATAGTGGACCGTACAAAGGATATGATCATCGTGAGCGGATTCAAAGTCTTCTCAAAGCGTGTTGAAGAAGTCCTCGCTGAGCACCCGGCCATCGACATGATCGCAATCATCGGAGCGAAAAACCCCGAACGGCCGGGATCAGAGCTTGTCAGGGCCTACATTACACTCCGAGCTAATTACACCTTCGACGGAGATACAGATGCACTCAAGGAGGACATCCTAAAGTTCGCGAAGGAGAAGCTCGCCGCTTACGAGGTGCCCAAGGAAATCGAGATCATCCAGGAGATGCCCCTCACTTCTGTAGGCAAGGTTGACAAAAAGAAACTGCGGGTTCCGCCCGCCGTGGTATAAATTCTCTTTAACGCACCAGGGCTCGACACAGTCGATGGCTGGTGATTGTATCTTCAGCGTGAGGTTCTGTAAATTTTATTTGTTTTCATGAATATATGGGACATTCCAACACATTTATAAGACAGAACCGCCCTTAACAGTTGCTATGATCGGTCATAGCCTTTTTTAAATATCCATGAAATTGCGCTCATTAAAGAAACACAACGGGCTCCATCTTAAATTTATAAGAACTTCCTTTTGGTGATTTGCAATATAGGAAGCGTGGTCTTGTGTGTCAATGAAATCTTGTGGTGTGAATTGTGTTTATTACTGATTGAAAGAAAGCATACTCAATGGGAAGAATGATTTGTTTCTTTCAGGAAGAAAGAAATAAAAAATCAGCCGGTGCAGCTTCTTTATTTTAAGGCTGTTCCGGCTAATTCTTATCCATCTTTTTTCATAGTGGACACTAATTCATTAAGAACTGTGTCCGCATTTTCGTAGGGTACCTGACAGGTACCCACTACTTTATGGCCGCCGCCGTATTTAAGCATCAGAGATCCTACATCTGTTTTGGATGACCGGTTAATGATGCTGTGACCCACTGCATAAACACAATTCTGCTTGTTTCGGCCGTCGATCATCCAAACAGAAATATTCTGCTCAGGATAAAGGGAATAAATCAGAAACCTGTTCCCGCTATAGATTACATCAACGCCGCGCATGTCGGTAATAATAACATTTGCATCGGTGCGGGTATGTTTGAGAATCATCTGCTTGAACAATTCATTTTGCTCAAAATATCGTTTGACCCGCTCGGCAACGTCTGGCATCTGGAGAATTTCTTCAATAGATTTTTTTCCTAAGAGTTCAATTAAATTGTCCATCAGCTGATAGTTACTGATACGGTAATCACGAAAACGGCCCAATCCGGTTCTGGGGTCCATGACAAAGGAGAGGAGAATCCAACCTTGGGGATTGATAATTTCATCAACTGTTAATTGGCCGGAATCGGATTTGTCCACAGCGGTCATCATGTCCTGCAAATGGCCAAATATTTTTTCTCCGCCGTAATAATCATAAATAACCCGGGCGGCGCTGGGAGCAGAGCGACTGTCCCCTTTGAATTTGTTGCCCATCTTAATGCGCTCGTCTTCGCTGGAGTGATGGTCAAACCACAGGCCGCAGCCTTCCGCATAAGGTATGTTAGCTAGGACATCATTTGCATTCACCGCGATGAAGCCGTCCTGAACATCCTTGGGATGAACAAAAAGCCGGGAGTCCATTATACCAGCCACCCTCAGAAGAACAGCACATGCTAACCCGTCAAAATCGGAACGTGTTATTAGTCTCATAATTATTTTTCCTTGTATGTCAGATTAATTTTTATGCCGGATTCAACTTATTTTCTTTTTGGGCGGAATCCTAACGATTCTTTCTTTGCCTTCAAGCATTGATATCGCGTTTTGCGGACAAAAATGCGCGCACACCCCGCAACCGATGCAGAGTTCTACCTTGCGGCGGGCTTTTTTATCGTCGTTTAAATAAGCCGCGCAGGTGTGACATCCTTTGACACACTTACCGCACCCGATGCAGAGATCGTCGTTGACCACTGATAAAAAATTGGTCACGTTAGCTATGGGTATGATCATATTATCGACTGCGTTGGCGCAGCAGCATCGGCAGCAGTTGCAGATGCTCGTTTCATCCTTGCTGGTATCGAAATTTGGATGATAGGCTTTGTGTACAAGCCCTGCATCCTCTGCCCGCTTTAAAACCATCAATGCTTCATTCTTCGAGATCATCCTTGAAAAACCCTGCTCCGATGTAAACCTTGCCGATTTGCCGAAAGTAAAACAGTTCTCCCTTTCATCCGTCTGTTTGCAGGGAGTCCCGGACATGTCTTTATGATGTCGGCAAAAACAATGTCCCAGTGCGATTTCATCAAATTTTTGTATTAGCTCCTCAACCTTTTTAGTCGGGACAATTTTATCCGCGGCGGCACTAATTTCTTTATCAATAATAATTTTTATTTTTTCATTTTTAGGTTTGTTGTCAAAAATAGGCACTGTTCTGTCGACTGGTGGTAAATTCGATAAATGAGGGATGAGGGCGTCATAATTCTGTTGGACCATATTTTCTAATTCCCCGAACAATTTATCGAATAACAGGGAGATCTCTCTGTTTCTTTCATTCATCTCAATCTTGCCCATAAAAGTATATTCAAAGGTTCCCACGTTTATCAGCGGTAGTAATCTAAAAACCATAAGCCCCTTGCTGTTGGGCTGATTGAAGATAACGCCCCTGCCTGCCAGATCCTTCACTTTTTTATTGATTTCTTCTTTCGATAAGCCGCTCGATAGCTTTAACTGTTCCATTGTCTGGGATTTTTTATCATGGAAAGCAGTAATAAAATCCAATTCATCTTCCATAATAAAATATTTTAAAAGTTTGATAAGAGTATCGTTAACAGGAATCGGAGTTCCTCCGGCTGTGCTTATAATTTCGCCGGCTTTTCTGTATTTTTCATCAATATTCATATTTGTTCCTCCGGATTAAAATTGATAAGATATTGCTTCTGACGAAAGGAAGTATAAGAAGAAGCATCTTGTATGTCAATGAAAAAACTGACGACAAAAAGCGAGTTGCCGATGTTTGTCGTCGGGCACGGTTGTCCTGTTTCGTTACCGGGAATTGCTATCAGAAGAACGGTAACTTCCATATAACTTGATTAAAACATCGCCTTGATTTAGAAATGGTATTACTTGTAAACTGCATCAGGCGTCTCGGGTTTATTTGATTTAGTCTTTGCAATTTTTTCTTCAAAAAGACTTCGGGCCTGATCAGCGACGGCGGAAATGGAAAAATTATTACCCTTGTAATCCGGTTCCAGAGAGCCGATTAATTCTAGTTGAATTTGATTAAAATTGTGAGTGTTAAATAGGAAATGGCCGGGCTGAAATAATTTGTTAGTATCCTTGATAAAAATAAATTTCAACGGAGCGTTGCAGTAACGGGCAATAGAAAAAACGCCCTTATTGAAGGGTGCGAGATTTCCGTCACGGCTTCTGGTTCCTTCCGGAAACACAAATAAATTTCCTCCTGATGCCAGATGTTCCTTGATGGCCTCCAGATTGTTAATCATTGCCGGTCCGATCATATCGCTGGAGCCGGAGGAAATATAACCGTAATTTTTTAAAAGCCAGCCGAAGATGGGAACTTGAAAAAAAGTATGTTTTACAATCGTTAGCTGCCGCTGAAAAAGCGATACGAGCAAAATGGGATCAAGGTAGGACAAATGATTGCAAACAACGATGGATGAATGGATTTCCCGCACATCTTTGGGGATTTTAAATTTTGTGCGGGGAATAAGCAATCGTGTCAACGCAAAAAAGCACTTCAAATGAACGTGGTTTAAGTTTTGCAGCGCGGTGGCGCGGTTTTCGGCAAAAATGTATGCGGGGATATACAAAAACAATAAAATAAACAGATAACCGAAAATAAAATAAAACCACAAAATTAATGTTATGAACAAATCAATTATTCGCTGAAAAAATCGGACAATGGGCATTTTAATCTCAGGAAAATTTTCTTATCAGCAAGATGGTATTGACGCCGCCAAAAGCGAAATTTTGGATGGCCGCTATGTTCACCGGTTGCTGTAATATTTTTTGCACATGCTTAATCATTGTGCAGCGTTCATCAACTTCTTCCAAGTTCAATGTCGGCGCGATAAATCCGTCCCGCATCATGTAAAGAGACATAATTGTTTCAATGGCGCCGCAAGCGGCCATCGTATGACCGGTATAACTTTTCAAACCCACTACATAAGGATTGTCATCAAAGACGTCGCTGATGGCTTGTGCTTCAATAATGTCGCCCATCTTTGTGGCGGTGGCATGAGCGCTGATCAGATCAACATCCTGAGCATTAATTTTGGCGTTTTCCACGCCGAGTTTGAGTGTATTGGTTATGCCTTTTAAGTTCGGCAAAATCAGATCGCCGCCGTTGTTGTTGCAGGCAAAACCGATGACTTCGCCTAAGATTTTCGCGCTGCGTTTTTTGGCAAATTCATATTCTTCCAGCATTACCGCGCCTGCGCCTTCCCCCACCACAAGCCCGTCGCGCAATTTGTCAAACGGACGGGGAGTTCTGTGCGGCTCGGAATTGAATGCAGTGGAACACGCCAACAGATTATCGAAAACGGCCACGGTGATTGTATCATATTCATCGGCGCCGCCGCAAAGCATGGCGTCCTGCATGCCGAATTTGAAGACTCATAGCCATAACCTATCGACTGAGAGCTCGT
>CAVQCU010000040.1:0-18921 GCA_963710995.1 uncultured delta proteobacterium | reverse complement strand
AAAGGCCAGTTTCTGGCTGATAAAAGAATCCCTTCCAGGGGGGAAAAACAGGAATTTTTGTCCCTGAATATAAACACAGCAGATTTAAAACTCCACGACGGTCCGGCCATTATCAAAATTACAGCGACAGACTATTCTCTTTTCAAAAATCAAACAATTTTATATCAGGCGGTAAAAGTTGACACAATCCCGCCGCAAATTAATATCCTGAAAACTGTCAATTACATAAATCAGGGCGGCACAGGATTTGTCGCATACCAGTCATCCAAAAAAATTGCTTATACGGGAGTTTACGTCAATGATTATTTTACTCCCGGTAACACTACACTGCTCAATAATATAGCAACTTCCGTAACCTATTTTGCTATACCGATTGACGCAACCAAAACAAAAACGGGAATAACGATCTTTGCGCGTGATGATGCAGGAAATGAAACAAAGATTGCATTCCCTTGCGTGATTAAGGAAAAGAAATTCCGCCATGATAAAATGAATTTAAGCGAAAGTTTTCTGCAACAGAAAATGCCGGAATTCCAAGCAATGGTTCCGTCTCTGCGAGGGAAAACTCCTCTGGAAGTATTTATCTATGTCAATTCTCAAATGCGTAATGAAAATTTTCTGACTATACAAAATATTTGCAAAAAATCCGCGCCTAAAGCGCTTTGGGAAGGCACTTTCCTGCGGATGAGCAATGCTGCTCCCATGGCGCTTTTTGCTGATAAGAGAGATTACTTGTATGGCGGCAAAGTTGTCGGTGAATCTCTTCACACCGGCGTCGATCTGGCCTCAACCACTCAAGCGACTATTGAAGCCGCCAACAGCGGCGTTGTTGTCTTCACCGGAACTCTAGGCATTTACGGAAATGCCGTTATTATTGATCATGGCTTCGGATTATTCAGCTTATATGGACATTTATCCATCATTAATACCTCTGTCGGTAAAAATGTAGCAAAGGGTGAAAAAATCGGTAATTCCGGCACATCCGGCCTGGCGGGAGGAGATCATTTACATTTCAGCATTATTGCCGGCGGACAATTTGTCAACCCGCAGGAATGGTGGGATCCGCATTGGATTAAAGATAATATCAATAAATAGTTAATTTTTGTTGATGTCGCGATGGTTTAAATTTACCATGTACTTCATCGACGAAAAATATGAATCTAATTTATTAGCCATAACTACGGAACGATGTTTACCGCCTGTGCAACCCATGGCGATATTTAACCGCACCTTCCCCTCTTTTTCATAGAGGGGAATGAGTAAATTCATTAAATCTAATATTTTCTTCAAGAATTCTTTACTTTCTTTGTTTTGCAAAACATAGTCTTGCACATCAGCATGATGGCCGTCATAATTTTTTAAATTTTCGACAAAATAAGGATTGGGTAAAAACCTTACGTCAAAAACGAGATCAGCATCAACGGGTAATCCATAACGATAGCCGAAAGAAGTTATGTTAATGACCATTTTTTTATGTTTGGAAGATGGCAAAAAATGACGTTGCACTATATCTTTTAGTTGGTGAACATTAACGGAAGTTGTATCGATAATCTTGTCCGCCATTTTTTTTAAGGATGATAATTTTTCTCTTTCCATCAGGATGCCTTCCATAATCATTCCTCTTTCGGAAAGAGGATGAATACGTCTGGTCTCGCTAAAGCGATGCAACAGAGAATCGTCACTGGATTCAAGGAAGAGAATCTCTATTTTGTAACCTTTTTCTTTAAGTCCTGTAAATATTCGCTGGTACTTATCGAGAAAGCTTCTTTCCCGCAAATCCATGACCATGGCTACTTGTTTTATTTCCGGTGACGAAGACGTAGTTATAGAAAGAAATTTCGGAAGTAAAATGACCGGCAGGTTATCCACACAAAAAAAACCAATATCTTCCAATGCCCGCAGGGCTGTACTTTTACCGGAACCGGAAAGACCGGTGATAATCACCACTCGTAGATTTTTCATTTGACTACCATCCTTTCTTAACTAAGGATGCAGGTATTTTCTTGATAAATAATTATTTTATATAAATCACTTTGTGTTTTTGCTTTCAAAAGCATTTTACGGAAATTAGCTACTTTCAACATTTTAGAAATCTTGGCCAAAACTTTTAAATGCTGACCGGCTGAATTTTCCGGCGCTAAAAGCAAGAAAAAAAGATGTACAGGTTTTCCATCAACGGAGTCATAAGGAACACCTTCCATGCTGCGTCCAAAAGCTACAATAAAATCATCAAGCTCAGGTATTTTCCCATGAGGAATGGCGACCCCATCGCCTATTCCTGTAGAAGCAAGGTTTTCTCTTTGTTGTAAAATTTCAATAATAGAAGAAGCTTTTAGTTTAAGACCTCCTTTGATTATGGCATTAACTAATTCCGCTAACGCTTCGGTTTTAGTTTGGGCCAATAAATTGGCACAAATAAATTCAATTTTTAAAATTTGATCCAGTTGCATTTACCACACCCAAATTTTTAATTTTAATAAAAAATCTTTGCTCAATTTTATCCGATTATTTTACGACCAATTATAAGCCCACCAATTAGCTATTTGTCTCGATCAGTACATAATTTCCATCATCGCGACGATAGATTAAGCTTACGTTTTCAGAAGAAGAATCCCGATAAATAATAAAGCGATCTTTGGTTCCCTCTATTTCCATTATCGCTTCATCAAAAGACATTGGCTTTAATATGACTTTACGCGTTTCCGCAATTCTACTTATGTTTGATTCCTCCTCTTCTTCTCCTTCTTCTGATTTTTTCTTGCCACGGCGAATACTTTTGGGTTTATGTTCTCTTATTTTTTCTCTTTGTTTTTTAAGTTGCTTTTCGATTTTTTCTATACATTTATCGAGTGCAAGATGCATGTCTTTTGCTTCTTCTTTTGCATTTATATTCCAACCATTAGAGCTTAGATTGATTTCGGCGAAATTTCTGAATTTTTCCATGGAGACAATAATATGCGCTTCGGCGGGCGTATCTAAATATTTATTCAACTTCTGAATTTTTTCTTCCGCGTAAACTTTCTGCCAGTTCTCACCTTCACCGTTTCTAAAAGTTACCGAAATTTTCATAATAGTTCCTCCTTAATTAAATTAATCCCCTCAACATTCCGTTGACTTTTGAAGCTTATCACCGGTCTGGCAACAAAGAGGCTCGTCATATATTGATGTAAAAACTAAAAGTCAATCAAATTTTTACATCATTTATCTCTAAAGCCACCGCTCTAATGAAATAACTTAAAAATATTTCTTCCTCTTCGAAGAAGGTAGAATTCCCATCATTTCTCTATACTTAGCAACAGTGCGTCGGGCGATATTGATTCCTTTTACTTTCAGTAGATCAACAATCTCGCAATCACTATAAGGTTTTTTGGGCTTTTCTCCACTAATTATTTGCTTAATTTCTTCTTTGACACTTTTTGATGCTATGGTTCCCTCGGCCGTTCTTTTAATGGAACTGCCGAAGAAGTACTTCATTTCAAATATTCCCTGGAGCGAATGCACATATTTATTGCTAACCACTCGGCTAATAGTGGATTCGTGCATCTCTATATCACTGGCAATATCGCGCAACACTAGCGGTTTGAGGAAATCAATACCGCGGTCAAAGAAATCTCTTTGAAATTTGACAATGCTTTCCGCAACTTTATAAATTGTATTCTGCCGCTGTTGTATGCTTTTGATCAGCCATGTAGCCGATTGCACTTTATCTTTGATGTATTTTTTTCCGCTTTCTTCCTCACCATGACCATGATCGGTAAGTCCCGCCATAATTTCACGATAAAAGTTACTGATGCGCAGACGCGGCAAACCATCATCATTAAGAATTATTTTATACTCATCACCCGCTTTGACAATATAAACATCGGGAATTATCGGCTGAATCTTATCTTCGGAATACATGCTGCCCGGTTTTGGATTCATTCTACTTATTAATAATACTGCTATCTCCACATCGCGCAGAGGAACTTTTAATTTATGGGCAATATGGACATAATTTTTCAGTTCCAGGTCTTTAAGATAATCCTTGATGATAACTTCAATAATCTTGTTTTTTACGCCCAGCATTCTCGCTTGAATTAATAGACATTCCTGAAGATTACGGGCAGCAATTCCCGGTGGGTCAAATTCTTGAACCTTTTTCAAAACGGCTTCAACGAATTCTTCGCTGACATTTTCCAACTGACAAATTTCCGGCACGCTCGCGCATAAATAACCATTCTGGTCAAGATTGCCTACAATTTGAGTACAGACACGTATTTCATCTTCTGTAAAAGATGAAAGTTTCATCTGCCACATTAAATATTTTGTCAGCGATTGACTTTCGGTAAGAACATTATCCCAAGAATGCTCTTCCGCATCCGGGCCGCCATACGTTACACCTACCGGGCCATAATCTTCCAGATAATTAGTCCAATCAAACTCTTCACGGCTATCTCCTTCAACGTTCAGCTCTTCCGCACGTTCGATCGCTTTTACATCTTCACGTTCAACAGGCCGGATATCTTCTTCGATTTCCGCATGAACTTCCTCATCATTTCCTTCGTCCGGGGAAACTTCTTCCAAAAGAGGATTTTCTTCTATCTCCTGATTAATTGTTTCGACAAGTTCCATTCGGGATAACTGCAACAATTTTATTGCCTGCTGCAGCTGAGGTGTCATGATTAACTGCTGAGATAATTTTAAATTTTGTTTTAACTCAAATGCCATAGTAATAAACAATCATAGATTACGATTTTTTATAAATTAAAAGTTTCGCCAAAATAGAATTTTCGCGCCAGTTCACTGTTGGCAATTTTATCCGGCTCTCCTTCAACAAGTATTGCCCCTTCATTGACAATGTAAGCCCGATCACAACAGGAAAGAGTCTCCCGCACATTGTGGTCGGAAATAATGATGCCAATTCCCTTGGCTTTTAATTTTTCGATTATTTTTTGGATATCGGCAACGGCAAGCGGATCAATGCCGGCAAAAGGTTCATCTAAAAGCATATACTTCGGAGAGGTAACTAATGCCCGTGTAATCTCCACTCTTCTTCTTTCGCCTCCGGAAAGAGAATAAGCATGATTTTTCGCCAGCCCGGTTAGATCAAGTTCACAGAGAAGTTCTTGAAGTTTTTCTCTTCTTTCTTCCTCTTGCAAATCAAGAGTTTCTAAAATAGCCAGGATATTTTCTTCTACAGTAAGCTTGCGGAAAATTGATGGTTCCTGCGGCAGGTAATTTAATCCTTTGCGCGCCCTTAAATACATGGGAAATCTAGTAATATTTTCGCCATCTAGAAATATTTCCCCGGCATCCGGCTTAATCAGTCCGACAATCATATAAAAAGTGGTTGTTTTGCCTGCGCCATTAGGACCAAGTAAACCGACAACTTCACCCGGCGAAATCGATAAGTCAATCTGATTAACGACTTTTCGCTTATTGTAGATTTTGATTAATCCTTTTGTCGATAAATTGCTCATAATTTAAAGCGCTAAATGCTCGCTAATTGACTCCTGCTTTTTTCTTTTCTTGGGGATAAATTATTGCTTTAACCTGCTTCTTTGTATTACTCTCCACTACTCCCCTGTCTTCATTGAGAAAAACTATCACTCTATCTCCTTTAATTATGTTTTTGCCTTCGCTCAATACAGCATTGCCGGTCATAATAACTTTATCGCTATCCCGTAAATATATTGCTTCATCTCCGGTGGCTGTTCTTCCTCCTTGAGTCAAAGAAACATTCCCTTTAGCTTCCACTTTCTCCAGATCGCCAGTTCCTTCGGTTTCTGTTGTTCCGACTTTAACTTTTTTACCAGGTTCTTTTTTATAATACAAATTTAACTGATCTGCTTTCAGTACTTTATTGCCTTGTTTCGCTATTGCATTACCGGAAAATACAACCAGTTTCTTTTCGTTAAAAGCCTCCATTCGGCTGGAAGTAATTTCAATAGGTTCATCAGATTGCTTACTAAACAGCTTATTTTCGGCGTAGGCAAGAGACGTTGTTAGCAAGACAAATAAAATAAACAGATACTCTTTTATATTAACCATATCATTGCCCGATCAATTTATTTTTGCTTTAACCAGGGAGGAAAGATTTAATTCTCCGGTATTCATGAAGAGCGTCAACCCCACACCTGTTATTTTCATACGCATATTTTCCAGGGTTACCGGCGCATCGGTATAAAACTTTTTTTCAGCATCGTTATAACTTAAATGATCAGTGGAAAATTTATCGCCAGCATCAGAAAAGATGACCGCATTATCTTTTATTTCTATGTTCTTTGTATCTGTAAACATCCTGCCTTTATCAGCGCTCATTTCGAAAACTTTTCCGTCAGACGTTGTTAACTTTATTTGAACCCGATCAAATACAGCAAGGTTTTGTTTTTTGTCATATGTAGCGATATCTGCTTTTACTTCCCATTTGGCATTGGCTTCACCTACTTCCGTATAGTTGAAACCTTTAATTTTCAAATCAACATCCGGCAATGCCTTTAACAAATTCATGGGTTTATATACTTTAATCTTGATTATAACTACGGCAGTAATCAAAATAGCTATTAAAACGACTATTATTGACGATATAATTATCGACTTTTTACTTAATTTCATTTTTTACTCAAATCAGTGATTTTCTGTTATTGCCCAGTACCATCGTATAACTGATTTTATTATATCACTCAGAATGTCGTGTGTAAAGGTATAAGGATGATCAGATGAATTGAAGAAAGGCTAGTGGAGCCACCTCCGGCAGGAGCCGGAGGCTCCCCCAAATAACGCGACCTCCCGCAAGTTACACCGCATTCCTCCCCCGGCTGAAGCCGTGGGATTCCAAACCGCGGGATTAACCAGCACTATCTTTTATATATATTCTGTAAACTCATATTTTGCGGCGATTTCCGGCCATTTGCCCTGAGCCTGCAAAATCATTTCACAAAGCTCTCTTACCGCGCCGCATCCGCCTTTGTTTCTGGTTATATAATCAACCGACTTTTTCACCACATCAATGGCATCAGCCACCGCAGCGGAAAAACCCACACTCTTTAGTACAGGTATATCCACAATATCATCACCCATAAAAGCCACAGCGCTGGCTGATAATTTATGTTTTTCTAAAATTATTCCAAAAACTTCCTTTTTATTAAACGCCCCCTGATAAACATCACCAATCTCCAGATCCTTTGCCCGATACTCAACTACTTTCGATTGCCGCCCTGTGAGAATAGCAACCTTAATTCCATAACGTTGAAGTATCTTTATTCCGTGACCATCTCGCACATCGAAGTTCTTAGTTTCACGCCCTTCATTATCTATAACGATGCGCCCATCCGTCATGACGCCATCAACATCCAGTATCAGGAGTTTTATTCCTTTGAGTTTTTCTTTAATATTTTTTTTCATCATTGTAATTATCCTTATGAATTTAAATATTGACTGCCCTGTTATCTAACGGACTGGCGTTCTTACTAAACTGTCAATTTGTTTCAACATCATCAACAGTTCTTCCAGTTCGGAAAGATATAGTGAATTGGCGCCGTCGCAAAGCGCTTTTTGAGGGTCGCGGTGCACTTCCAAAAATATGCCGTCCACGCCCGCGGCTACCGCCGCTCGCGCCAAATACTTTACCATATTCCTCTGACCGCCCGACGAAGTTCCCTTCCCTCCTGGTAATTGCACCGCGTGAGTGGCATCAAATATTACCGGATATCCCATATTCCTGATAATGGGCAAAGAACGAACATCAAAGACAAGGTTATTGTAGCCAAACGATGTACCCCGTTCGGTAATCATAATGTTTTCATTACCGGCTGCTTTTGCCTTTTCTATTATATTGGCCACATCCCAGGGCGCTAAAAACTGCCCTTTCTTTATATTAATGACGCGTGCTTTTTTCGCAATTTCGGTAATAAAATCAGTCTGACGACACAGAAAAGCAGGCACCTGGACAACATCCAATATTTTCGCGGCAGCATTAATTTCCTCAAAACGATGCACATCGGAAAGCAACGGTATGCCCAATTTCTCTTTAATTTTTTTTAACATGGCTAATCCTTTTTTTGCTCCGGGGCCTCGATAAGATTTAATCGAAGTCCTGTTGGCTTTGTCGTAAGAAGCCTTAAAGATAAAAGGAATGTTCAATTTTGCCGTGAGTTTTTGTAAATACCGAGCCGTATCCATTGCCACTGCTTCATTTTCCAGAACACATGGTCCGGCAATCAAAACAAATTTCACATTATCTCCAATAATAAAATCACCTATGTTAATTTGCTTCATTCTTCGTCACTCCTTGTTTTTTTCTGCGCTTTCTTCTGCAAAAGTTGAATTTTAAGTTTTGGTATTTTTTGGGCGGCTTTTGCCGATTCCGGATTAAGCTCGTAGGCGTTGGTGTAAGCTTTTAGCGCCTCCTGATACAATCCTTTTTTTTCATAAGCTTCCCCTAAGTTAGCGTAAAGCTCACTATCTTCGCGGTCGTATTTCAATGCAGTCCGATAATTTTTAATGGCCATATCCCAATCACTGCAAGCGGCATAAGCGTAACCTAAACTGGCATAAGACGTAGCTTTTTTCGGTTCTAAGTCAACTATTTTTTTGTAATACTTAATTGCCGGCGCATACTTTTTTTCTTTCAAGTAGAACCCGGCAAGAATACTTAATACTTCCTTGGTCGGCGGAGATATTTTTTCATACTCAGCAATTGCTTTTTTTTCCTTTCCCAATTTATCGTAGGTATAGGCTAAATTATAATGTAAGTGGGAGTTTTTAGCACCGTATTTAATCGCTTTTTCGTAATTTTCTGCTGATGCCGCATATTTTTTTTGTTCGCCATAGGCAAAACCTAAATTGGCAAAAATCGGAAAATTTTTAGAAGATTTTGTTGTTAATTTTTCATAATATTTTACAGCCTGACCAAATTTCCTATTTTTAAGCGCCAGATCAGCGAGACGTTCAAGAGCATCGGCATCCTCAGGATTAATTTTCAGCACATGCTCGTATTCTTTAGTCGCTTCGGAGTTCATTTCTTTTCTTTCATAAGCCGCACCAAGATTGAAGCGGATTGTCGGCTCATCAGGATTTAATGAGACCGCTTTTTTTAAATTATCCAGCTCTTCCGGCCATTTGCCGTTTCCGGCATAGGCAGAAGCAAGATTGGCGTAAGCAACAACCAGTCGCGGCTGCTTTTTTATAACTTCTTTATAACATTTAATGGCGTCATCGTATTTTTTGAGTTTTAAATAAATATCACCCAAAGAAAGTAAGGCCAAGTCCGCCTCTTTCGAATGTGCAGCGATATATTTGTATTCTTCAATAGCTGGGTTCATCATGTTGTTCTTTTTGTAGGCTTCTCCCAATTTAAATCTGACCGGATAATTATCCGGTTCAATCCGCACTGCTTCGCGATAATTTTTTATTGCTTGATCCCACAATCCTTTTTCCGCCAGAGAAAGACCTAGACTGATATAAGCTTGCGCTTCCTTTGGGTTGATTTTGATGATCTTCCTCGATACCTTGATAGCATCGTCAAATTCTTTTTTCTTGATATAGCATTTAGCCAATTCTCCCAGCGCTACTGAATCATCGGGTTTAAGCTCCACTACATCCTTATATTGGCTGATGGCATCATCCAGCCTGCCTTGCCGCGAGTAAACACCGGCAAGAATCTTGCGCACACTGATATCGTTTTTATTCATGACTATCGCTTTTTTCAAATATTCAATTTGCTCTTTCACATTTGACGAATCTTTAGCGAACCTAAACCAGTCCTGAGGGGTAATTACGACTTTAAGGGGAACAGCGGCTAACATTTCATTGCGATAATTTATTAATATTTTGTAATCGGATACGATTCCGGAATCATCAATTACAACACCATTTTTAATTATTTTATTGACGAGATCAATACCCCGCAATAAAACGCCTAAATCGTTATTACCCTTTCTCAAGCCTTCAACATTTATCGTTGTGTATTTGCCCGTTAGGTTATCACTGACCACCGACTTGACCACAAATTCGTCGCGGTAAGTTACTTCCAGAACTTCATCCTTCCCTACACGAATATCCTTGCCGTTTTTCTCCATTTCCAAATAATAAAAGTGAGGTCTGGCCTGCAATATGTAATAGGAAAAAGTATTTTTTATTCTTGAGACACTGAGGGCAAAAAAACGGAAAGATTGGGGATAGAAAAAATATAAAAAGATGAAAATTAAAATAATGAAAACAAACGCAATCAATATCTTCATTATTGGAAACAATATTTTCTCACTCTGTTCTTTTTTATTTACGCGTCGATTAATCATTAATCCCTCATGAAATTTTTTTACTCTTCCTAGCCACTGGTGATCTGCCGACAATCAGCCACGAGGATGATATTTCTGGTGAACTTCTCTTAACCTCTCCCGCGTTATATGTGTGTAAATTTGCGTTGTGGAAATATCGGCATGTCCTAACATCACCTGTACAGTACGCAAGTCGGCGCCGCCTTCCAAAAGATGCGATGCAAAAGAATGGCGGAAAGTGTGTGGATAAACCTTCTTTTGCAATCCTGTTTTTTTAGCATAACCGACAACTATTTTCCAGAAGCCCTGTCTGGTAAATTTGCCTCCAAAGCGGTTTAAAAATAATACATCCGTATTTTTTTTCTGCATTAATTGCGGTCTGGCCTCATCAACATAACGCCTGGCGCAATCGTAAGCTATTTTGCCGATTGGAACAATCCTTTCTTTACTTCCCTTCCCCATGACAATCAGGAAACCGACTTGCCAATTAACACTATTCATTGTCAGATTAATTAATTCCGAAACACGAATTCCAGTTGCGTATAAAAGCTCCAGCATAGCGGTGTTGCGGATAGCAGGAGTCGTCTGAGTGCCCGGCTGGGCCAAAATGGCTTTCATTTCCTCCTTGCTGATCGTATCGGGCAGTTTCATCCAGACTTTCGCCAGTTCAATGTTGGCCAGCGGTGTCTCTATAATTATTTTCTCGCGCAGCAGATATTTATAAAATCCTCTTAAAGCGGCAAGCGACCGGTTCATGGAATTCGCCGCTAATCCTTCATTTTTAATCCTCACTAAATATTCAACAATCACCTCCGGCGTAACCTCATGTACATCCGTTAGTCCCTTTTTTTCCTGAACAAACAAAAGAAAACGGCGCAAATCACGGCCGTAGGATTCCAAGGTGTTTTGAGCCACGCCGCGTTCAATTAAAAGATGATTGAAATACTTCGTCAATAATTCCCGCATAGGACTTTTTAACGCAAATATGCTTACGAAGCAAAGTTTTTTTATTGACTTATTTCGTAATCTCGTAAAAATAGGAGTTGAGAAATTAAGAAAAAGTTCTTTTGGAGAAATTACTAATGAAAAATATTATTATTGCCTCCGACCATGGCGCTGTAGCTTTAAAAAGTGAAATTATATCCTTTTTAAAAACAAAAAATTGCGAGATAAAAGATATGGGGGTAAATAGCGATGATTCTGTAGATTATCCCAATATCGCCGTGACTGCCTGTGAAGAATTTAAAAAAGGCGGGTATGATTTCGGTATTCTGCTTTGCGGCACAGGAATTGGAATGTCCATAACCGCGAATAAAATTAAAGGTATCCGGTGTGCCCTAGTTCATGACTTATTTACCGCCGAAATGGCTAAAGCGCACAATGACGCTAATTTTATCGCTTTTGGCGGCAGGGTAAAATATTCTGTACCAGTTATGAAAATGATCGAAATATTTATGGATACAAAGTTTGCCGGCGACAGGCATGCCAGAAGAGTTGCCAAAATCATGGATGTAGAAAATAAATGTTAATGAAACACTTTTAATTAAGGCATGTAATATGGCGGAAGTTCTAGATAAAAAAAAGATTCGCAAGGTGTTCCGTGATGTGCAAAAGCATCTGGCTATAGCGCAATTAATCCGCCGGTTTTCCACCAATAAAGATGACATCAGAAAAACAGCTTTAAAGCAGGTTGACCTGTCGAATTGCCAAAGTATTTTGGAATTAGGCTGCGCTTTCGGCGCTTTTACAGAAGCCTTAAAAGATAAACTGCACCCGGAGGCAAAAATCACCGGCATTGATATTATCTCTGAATATAAACCTTTCTTTCTGGAAGCATGCAAGCGCGCCGGATATTCAGGTTATTTTTTCTCTTCCGGCATTGATAAGATAAAGAAATTCCCCGCTGGGTCCTTTGACTTGGTGATCTGCAGTTATGCTTTGTACTTTTTTGCCGATATGATTCCGGAGATTGCCCGCATCCTGAAAAAAGACGGGCTTTTTATCACCATTACCCATTCTCAGGCAAACATGCGAGAAATAGTCGTCATTGTCAAAAATATTCTTCAACAAAATAATTCGCTTAATGAAAAACAATCCCTGCCGATAGAAATTATTTTCGAACAATTTTCCGCCGAAAATGGCGAGAAACTTCTCCATTCGTTTTTTGGCCGGATTTTGGCAATTGATTTTAAAAATGCCCTGGTTTTTCAGCCGCAGGAAATTGACCATTTTTTAGATTATTTCCAGTTTAAAAAATCTTTTTTCCTGACGGGAACCGACTCCCATAATAAAAACATCATTAATCAGCTTATGCGGGAGTTGCAGGATTCGGCAATGAAAAATAATTTAGTCACCATGTGCAAGGATGACAAAATTTTTATTTGCTCTCAACCGTTGATTCCAGAGGAAACATAATGAAAAAACACCGCAAGCATTGCCTTTACTGTGGAGGAGAAATTACAAAAAAAAGCGAAGATGGTGTCTTGAGAGATTTCTGCCCCTGTTGTAATTCTTATTTTTATGAAAATCCTCTACCGGTGGTTTCCTCGATTCTCGAATCTTCACGCCAAATACTTTTAGTCAAGCGTGGCAGGCCGCCCTCCAAAGGACTATGGTGCCTGCCGTCAGGATTTGCCGAAGCCGGAGAAAGCATAGAAGAAGCGGCCCTGCGGGAACTGAAAGAAGAAACGGGCATTAAGGGCAAAATTACAAAGCTACTTGATGTTGATTCCTACAAGAGCCGCTTTTATGGCGATCTGCTTTTTTTGACTTTTGTTGTGGAACAAAGCGGCGGAAAACTTTGCGCCGGCGATGATTGTTCGCAGGCTCGTTTCTGGCCGGTAAACAAATTGCCTCCTTTGGCCTTCCGTTCCAACAAACGCGCTCTGGACGCCTACATTAAAAGCAGAAGAGATTACTGGGCGATCTTTGATTCTATTGAACACACAGATAAAAAGACTCCTCCGCCCGCGGTAGCGAAAAATTCTCTGACACGCCGTCTGGTCAACGTAATCATTAAAAACAAAGAAAATATTATTGAGCAATGGCTGGAAGATGTTGCGATAAATCCTTCTACCGCTGAATACCACAAGGTAGAAAGAGCAATTTTGTATAATATCTGCGACAGGATTCTTTCCCAAATAACTCTCTGGCTGGGAGGCCTGCAGGATGTCAGTAAGATTAGGAATTTTTACACCAACCTGGGCAGGGAAAGGAAAAAGTCCGGCTTTAAAATCAGCGGAACATTGAGCGCACTTAGCCTTATCCGCAAACATATCTGGATGTTTGCACTGGTGCAGGATGCCCTGCAGAAGAACCTTGAGCTTTTAATGACCTTTGAACTGCAAAGACGAATGACTATCTTTTTCGATCTTGCTACTTTTTATCTAACCAGAGGTCATGAAGAGAAATAGTGACTCTCGCTGAGAGCGAATAGAATGAAGCTCGAAGCGCAAGAGGAACTATCACAGGAACAAAGTGACGTGGGACAATGAAATTCGCTGAAAATAATGAGACTTAAACTTCAAAAGCAAAACGTATTGAAGTTTTTTAGCCGAATTATCCAATAGTCAAAGACTATTGGATATTATCCTGGGAATGAATAAACATTTGCTAATATTGGAGGGCTTATTATGGAATTCAAAGAAGCGATGAAACAAAGACGAGCCGTTAATTTTTTTGATTCAACCAAAGACATAACCGACGCACAGCTTAAGGAAATAATAGAAACCGCATCGCTTGCTCCTTCGGGGTTTAATCTTCAGCCATGGAACATAATTGTTGTCAAAGATAAAGCAAAAAAAGAAACCTTAAGAAAAGTTGCATGGGATCAACCCAAAATAACTGAAGCACCGGTTGTTTTGATTGTTCTTGGCGATCTGGAAGGTTGGAAAAAAGGTAACGCCGGTTTTGAGAAAGATTTTGCTGAATCGGTTAAAGCGGGCATTATGAAGCAGGAACAGTACGACTGGTTTACCGGTGCGACATCATCTCTTTATGGGACCAATTCTGAGCTAAAAATGGCCTTTGCTTGTAAGAACGCCGGATTCTTTGGCATGTCTCTGATGCTTGCCGCGAAGAATGCCGGACTTGATTCTCATCCGATGGACGGATTTGATGTTGAAGGTGTTAAAAAGGCTTTTAATATACCCGATCAATATTGGATTCCTCTTTTACTGGCTGTCGGCCATTTTGATAAAAGCAAAAATCTTCTCCCGCCAAAATGGAGAAAAAGCTACGATGAGATAGTAATGAGTTTTTAAATTTAACAATTGCGTTAAAGTAGTTTTGACCTGTGGATACATCGAATCTTATGAGTGGCTTAATAGGCGCAGTGGTTGGCGGTTTTTTGTCTTTTTTAGGTTCTTGGTATAGCTCAAAACGAATTTTAAAAACGGAGGAGGAACGAGCAAATCAGTCATGCATTATCGAAAAACAAAATCGCGATATTGATTTAATTTTAAATTTTGATGACCGTTTTTCTAGTGAGTCATTTATGAGAATTCGGTCAAAAGCTGCAGGTTCTATAGAATTATTTCGCGAAGATTTGGTAGCAACAAAAAGAAAGATGCCAGAATCGTCTTCATCTTCAGATACTCTTGTTAGAATACTTCATGATACCTCAAATGTAAAAGAAGATGTTTTTGATTTTTTCGAAGGTGTTGGTCTTGTATTCCGTCGTTATAACCTTGATGAAGAATTAGTTTGGAGCACATTTTTTTATTGGGTTCAGGGCTATTGGCAGGCAGCTGCTGAACATATATCCGTGACGCGAGAGAATGATAACACGATATGGGAAGACTTCGAATATCTTTATCGTCAGTTGTCAGAAATCGAGAAGAAGAAACGCAAATGCACTGATACTGATTTAGTTCTAGATGAAGGTTATATTTTAGATTTTCTTGAGAACGAAAAACATTTATGAAAGTACATGATTCAAATGAACATCTTAGGTATGAAGAGCAAGGAATTGTATTTTAGCCGTTTTGTTAATAAAAAAGATTCTTATTAACAAATATCTAGTTGTCATTTTTTCAAAAATTGGTTAAATAACGATAACAAAAATCAAGGAGAAGAAAATGTCCGCTAAAGTTAAAATGTTTACATTGAGCACCTGCAGTCACTGTAAAGCAACAAAAAAATTCCTCAACGATAATGGAATTACCTTTGATTATGTCGATGTTGACTTGCTTCAAGGCGATGAAAGGCAGAATATTCTAAAAGAAGTGGAAAAATACAATCCCCAGTGTTCTTTCCCGACGATTATCATTGGCAACAATATAATTATCGGTTTCCGGGAAAATGATATCAAGGAGGCGCTAGGTCTTTAATGTTTCCTGCCGAACTTTACGAAATGTTAAAAAAGGTTCAGGAATCTAAAGGATATTTCTTCAATAAAAATAAAGACTGGGTTCTGACCATTTTAGGCGATCTTTTAATCAACAAGGAACGCTACGGCTATATGTCCTGCCCCTGCCGTCTAGCGGCCGGTAACCGCGAAAAAGACGCCGATATTATATGCCCCTGCCAATACCGGCCGGAAGATATCAAAGACTACGGCAGTTGCTACTGCAATTTGTATGTTTCTCCCGAATGGAATGAAGGCAAAATCGAACATCAATATGTTCCGGAAAGAAGGCCCGCGGAAAAAATCAGATTTTAGGACACAATGGATTTTTCGTTACTATTTTTGCTGAGCAAATCTCAGATAAAAAAATTTAATCTTTTTACTTGATTTCCAGAAATAAATTATTATATTCAAGCATAATCGAAAAGTTTAATATTTGACTTGGAAAAATCTGAATAATAAGGAGTTTTCTCCATGATTAATCAATATACCTGCAAGAAAAAGATGACTCTAATTAGTGAGATATGCACTGACAATACTTGTGAGTGGCGTTTAAAAAACGAGTCTTTTTTCAATTGTACATGGGTTGCCTGCAACTATGGACCCTTTACCTTGGAAGAAGTGGGCGATATGATGGGTGTTACCCGTGAAAGAATCCGGCAAATTGAAGCTAAGGCCTTAAAAAAAGCTCCAGCATAAAAAGAGAAGAGACCAGCTTAAAGATTTTGCTGTACAGGGAAATGATTGGGATAATTTATAACTACGATTTACAAATTTCAGTTTGTGACCTTCAGGTTATTCACCACGGTTTTTACTACGGAGTCACTATCCCTGCGCGCTTCGCATGCGGGATAGTTCGACTTACAAACTTCAGTTCACTTTGTTCCTGAAGTTTTTGTCTCACTATTTTTTCTTGCGGGATTTTTCAGACAACATTTCATTCATTTGAATTTTGCGTTCATCACGGGCAAAGAGTAACGCACATATCGACGATTCTATATCCAGCGCGGCCATTTTATCCATGCGCGGAACAATAGAACAAAGATTTTTTAATTCTTCGAAAGCTTTGGCCGAACGTTTCGCTAATGTCTGGGCCATATTTTCCGCCACCTGCATAAACTTCTCCGGCGGCTCAACTTTATTGACTAACCCTATTTTTAAGGCTTCATTAGCTCCTATAGGTTCGCCCAGCATTACTATTTCTTTGGCCTTGGTTATACCTACAATTTGACTCAATGGGTAAAAAAACGGATTGAATCCAAATTTTAACTCGGGATGACAAAAGATCGCGCTTTCGGAGGCAACGACAAGATCACAAATAGTAACCAGATTAAAACCGCCGCCTAAAGCAATACCGCCAACAGCAGCAATTACCGGTTTTTTGCAGGAATAAATTTTTTTCAAATATTTCATCATTGATTTAAGAAATTCATCACCTTCATCATTAGGCAGGTTAGACATTTCTTTTATATCCATTCCGGCCGAAAAAACATATTCTCCGCCGGTAATAATTATTGCTTTAACTTCCGGATCAATCTCCAAATCAACAAAAACAGTATATAATTCCTGCCGCATCTCTTTGGAAATCGCGTTCATCTCGTGAGGACGGTTTAATTTAACTACAGCGTATCCGTTTTTATTTTCAATAATTATTGCTTGATAAGTCATTTTTTATTATTTACCATTAGTCGCAATTCTTTACCGGTTTTAAAAAATGGTACTTTTCTTTCTTTCAATTTTACTTCGGCGCCGGATTTGGGATTTCGGCCCAGACGCGGTTTTCTTTCTCTAACAACAAAACTGCCAAAGCCCCTCAGCTCAATACGTTCTCCGCGCTTTATCGCATTAATCATCGAATCAAATATTATGTTTACGGCATAAGTTACATCCTGAAGGGAATAAGATTCCAATTCTTCCTGTAATTTTTTAATTAAATCGTTTTTCGTCATAATTGTTTTTACCTTTTACCTGACAGGATAATACAGATAACTTAAGCCACTGAAACTTCCCATTTTTTCTTTCAGGGAATTGCTTATTTGGCTAGCTGTGTTTTCCAACAGATAATCAAAAATAGATGTTCGCTTCTTGCTGGGGTAAACCAGATCATATTTGCCGTCTTTTCCCGCTAATTTACTCGCCAGTTTGGCCGCAGATGCCATGTCACCAAGATAATCAACCAGCCCAAGTTCTTTCGCTCTACGTCCGGAGAATACACGGCCATCAGCAATCTCGACAACCTTTTCCCGGGGAAGTTTCCGTTCTTTCACTATCACGTCGACAAATTGATTATAGATGTCATCTACCAGATCCTGAATAATTACTTTCTCTTCAGGTGTCATATCTCTCAAAGGTGAGCCAATATCTTTATATTGGCCGCTTTTTACTACTGAAGATTTCAACCCCACTTTCTTAAGCAATTCTTCGAAATTGGCAAATTGCATAATAGCAGAAATACTGCCCGTAATAGTGCCGGGATTTGCGACTATTTTATCTGCGGCGCAAGCTATAAGCAAGCCGCCGGAAGCGGCAATTGAACCCATAGAGGCAACAACTTTTTTCTTTTTCTTGAGTTCAATTACGGCATCGTAAATTTCTTGAGAAGCGGCTACACCTCCGCCTGGCGAATCTACCCGTAAACGATGGCGATGATAGAATCATCCTTGCCGAAATCATCCAATTGCTCGGTTATAACCAGGGAATCCGTAATTGCGCCGTCAACACAAACAACCCCAATTTTGTCATTTAAAGAAAAACCTTTATTTTTACCGGAATGCAAACCAGCTTTATAGAAAAAAAAGTAAAACGAAATCCCCAGAACCAGAAGTATGAACATTCCAAAAATTACGGCCGGGACCGATCGTTTTCCGGGTACTGGGGGGATCGACGGCGGGGCAAAAGCGGATGCTAAGCCCAATCCCAAGGAGGAAGCCAAAGTCAACGGAAAGAGGCGGTCGGCCCTGGACGTAAAAGTCCTCTCGGTCAGCTATCCGCCGAACGAAGCGGCCCTGGTCTGGCAGGTTTCTGCCAGCGGTTCCGGATCGGCCGCGTGCGGATCAGTACCTCTTGGGCAACATGGCCAAGAGTTTCAACTTATCGCGCGATTGCGGCCAACGACGAAAAGACGCTGGTCCTCTCGAGTACATTCGCATCCAGAACCTGGCCAATGAATCGTTCGGCTCGACCGGGCTGTGGGCCGGCTTCGGGCCGCGGTTCCTCAAACCGATCGGACTGAACGAGACCAAGGAAATGCTGGTCGAGAAGTTCGCCGCGGTGCCGGTCAAGAAAACCTATACGTGCGATCCGCAGGCCCACGGCTAC
>CAVQCU010000039.1:0-36111 GCA_963710995.1 uncultured delta proteobacterium | reverse complement strand
TGCAGCGCCGGAGAAAATGCGCGCTTTAATGGCCTCGCATCTGGAAGATTTAAGAGCATTGCTGATTGTATCGCAATTGCAGTTGGCAGATGAGAAGGAAATTACTAAACCTTATAAGAGCGAAGAGATAAAAGGATTATTCGTCGGTGTGGAGAAAGCCCGCGGCGTCAAGTGCGAACGCTGCTGGATTTATGAAGAATCTGTCGGCTCGAATGCAAAGCATCCGACTGTTTGCGGCCGTTGTTTGC
This sequence comes from uncultured delta proteobacterium, assembly GCA_963710995.1. GTDB lineage: Bacteria > Desulfobacterota > Syntrophia > Syntrophales > Smithellaceae > Smithella. The sequence continues at coordinate 35,863 of CAVQCU010000039.1, read as the reverse complement.
CGAATCTATAGATAAATAAAGCTTTTTATTTCCCTCTTTTTTTAACCACCTAAAGGTGGCGCGAGGAGGGTGAGGGAGGATTTTGCAAACGAGTTTAAAAATCTCCCCTAGCCCCTCTTTAGAAAAGAGAGGGATTAGTAATGAATAAATATAAAATTTATAAGGAGTCCTTCTTGAAAAAAAATATTATTGTTTTTATCCTTGGTGCGACTACAGTCATTGTACTGGATCAAATAACGAAAGCCGCTATTGTGGCAAAATTTTTTATACATGAATCCTACACCATTGTTGTTGGTTTTTTTAACCTTGTTTATGTGATGAATCCCGGTGCGGCCTTCGGATTTCTGGCCAAAGCCTCCGCAACATTCCGCTATTTTTTCTTTACGGGGATCACTATAGCGGTTATTATATTGATCATTTATTACGTCGTGAAAAGCAAACCGCAGAATATGCTCATGGTGATATCTCTTACCCTGATCTTTGCTGGTGCTGTGGGGAACCTTATTGACCGCATACGCTTCGGCGCGGTGGTTGATTTTCTGGATGTTTATATCGGGACAGCCCACTGGCCGGCATTTAATGTGGCCGATTCGGCTATTTCCGTCGGCGCCGTGTTAATGATTTGGGGAATGATTATGAACCGCGAGAAAACGCATTCATCTTAATTCTCTTCCTGACTTTTCAGGTTAAAGACAAAACCATGAAAATTAATTTGATTATTAAGACTTTCATTTCGCGTCATCTTTCACCCACAAGAATATTCGTTTTTAGTTTTGCCTCCGCTATTTTGTTAGGGGCGCTGTCCTTATGGCTTCCTTTTTCGGTTACACAAAACAAGCTGCGTTTTATCGATGCGCTTTTTACTTCCACTTCGGCTGTATGTGTCACCAGTCTCACCGTATTGGATCTAGGTAAAGATTTATCTCTTATTGGCCAGTTGATTACGATGGTTCTTTTTCAAATTGGCGGCCTGGGAATCATTACCTTTTCCGTTGTTCTTTTTGCTTTGATGGGGCGGGGAATCTCTTTTAAAGGACGTGAACTTTGCCAGACAACATATTTACACACACCGCGAAGGGACTTTTTCTCCATTGTCAAAAGAGTTCTTCTCTATACCTTTGTGATAGAAGCAATCGGAACGTTTTTTTTGTTTTGGCGTTTTGTACTTGATTTTACTCCCGCCCAAGCCTTTTATCATGCCCTTTACAATGCTATTTCGGCTTTTAATAATTGCGGCTATTCTCTTTTTGCGGATAATTTAGTTTCTTACCAAAGTGATGTTCTCGTGAATGTTACGATAATTACACTCATTGTTTTTGGGGGAATCGGTTTTGTTGTCCAATATGAAGTGCTGGCTAAATTGCGCGGATTGGAAAAGAAGCTTTCCCTGCACACTAAAATTGTTTTGATAACTACCGTCTGCCTGATTCTTATTGGCGCCGTTTGTTTTTACTTCATGGAGATGAACAATGTTTTAAAAGATTTGAATTTTAAAACATCAATTATGACATCTTTTTTTCAATCCGTAACGTCGCGCACCGCCGGTTTTCACACGATTAATATCGGGGCTTTGACCAACTCCACAATTCTCGTAATGATTATATTAATGTTTATCGGCGCCTCGCCCGGATCGACCGGCGGCGGCATCAAAACCACAAGCTTTGCTCTGCTTTTGCTTTTGATATTTAATCGACTCAAAGGCAATGAAAATGTGAATATTGCCAATCGGACGATACCTAAAGAAATAATGGAGAAGACGATTTACATTATCCTTGCTGCAGTTTTTTGTATTTGCTTTATAACTGCCATTCTTTTATTCTTCGGCGGCCAAGATGCCACACCACTGACCAGCCGCAATAAGTTTGTGGAGTATTTGTTTGAAACTGTTTCTGCTTTTGGCTCAGTGGGCTTATCTATGGGGGTTACATCCCAGCTCAATGATGTCCAGAAATCGGCGATAATCATGATGATGTTTGCCGGGCGCGTGGGACCTTTGACGCTGGCTTTTGCTTGGTATTCATCAAGAAGAAGGGGTATAACCTATGCTGAGGAATCAGTGATGGTGGGTTGACGACTTCGTAGACCTTTTACGAAAATATTTGTATTAAAAAAATATAATTTGATCTGAGTAACGGGAGGAAATAATGAAAAGGGCTGTTGTAATCGGATTGGGAATATTTGGCTCCAACATTGCGCGCGATTTATTTGAAAACGGATTTGAGGTTGTGGCTGTTGATAAGAATAAAGAAGTAATTCAAAAGATTAGAGATTATTCGAGCAAGGCAATCCTGGCCGATGGCACTGATAAAGAAGTCTTGGAAGAAATAGGTATCGCGCCGGATGATATTGCCATTATTTCTTTTGGGGAGGATTTGGCCGCCAGTACTTTAATCACACTGCATTTAAAACAAATGAAAGTTAAAAAAATAATTGTCAAAGCGCCCAATGAAGAACATAAACTGATTTTGGAAAAGGTAGGGGCGACGGATGTCATCATTCCGGAAATGGAAGTGGCAAAAAAGGTGGCCAAAAGCCTGATTTCTCCAAATGTGATGGATTACATACCGCTTTCTGAAGATTATATGATTTTTGAAATGGCGCCACCCAATAGTTTTCTGGGGAAAACGCTCGCTGAACTACAATTACGTAATAAATACAACATTGAAGTCATTGCCATCCGCGATGTTATTTCCGACAATGTCAATATGGTTCCGCAGGCAGATTTTGTTATTAAAGACGGTGAAGTTCTTGTTGTTATCGGTAAAGAAGTCGATATCCGGAAGATTAAGTGATGATAGGAACGGAAGTTTAATCCCTGCTTGCGGGATAATTCTACTAACGCTTCCTATAGTCAGCGAGTCTCATTAGATTGGAGTCTCATTGAAAACCCCCGGGAGGATTATAACCCTCTAGTAACTATTGAAATGCACATCGGTAAATTGAAAGAAATACTGATAACGGACAATTTAAAATATTGAATTTGCTTGATAATATTTTAGGTGTTTTACGGATGAGCTGATAACCAAAGTTGTCATTAATTGATTGGAAACGATATTTACTGTTTTGTTTTTTTTAATCTATCCAATTCTTCTTTATAGCGTTCAGCCTCGGCCTTTACCAATTCAATTTCTTCCTGGGCCTTTTCAAATTTTTCTTCTTGCCTTTGTCTTTCTTCTCTGATTTTTTCCTGTAGTTCATCGATTCCTACGTAAACGGCCAAAGCTCCACCTAAGAGTAAAAAAATTGGAAAAGAACCCTTAACGATGGTCATAAAATCTGACCAACAAAATATTAAACTTATCAATCCGAAGATGGCGGAAATAATTCCTCCGATGAGCAAAGACATAATTATACCTCCGGTAAAAATAATAAATTAATTAAATAATAGTAAATTAGAGTACAACTTTTTTCTATCATAAACAGAATTCTCAGGCAAGTTGGAAATAAATGCTTATTGTGAAACTCCAATTTAATAAGACTCGCTAAAAACGAACGAAGTGAAGTTTGAAGCGTTAGTCGAATTCTCCGCGAAGCGGAGAGTTCATACCCGTGATAAAAGATGAAAATATTTCTTGATTTAAAGTAATTCATCATTTAAATATATAAATTTAGTAAAGATATGAGGATAAAATGATTGAGCCGAATTTTGCCAAAGGGGATGGTTTAGTCCCCGCGATTGTTCAAGATGCTGAAACTAAAGAAGTTCTCATGTTGGCTTACATGAACAGTCAATCATGGGAGGCTACCCTGCAAACTGGTAAGGCTACTTACTGGAGCAGGTCACGACAAAAGCTTTGGTTAAAAGGAGAAACATCGGGACATTTTCAATTAATCAAAGCTATTTTTATTGATTGCGATAACGATACAATCTTATTGCAGGTAAAGCAATTAGGGGAAGCGGCTTGCCACACTGGCCATAAATCCTGTTTTTACAGGAAGCTCGATGGCGGAGATTTTGTCATCGTTGGAGAAAAAATTTTTAATCCAGAGGAAGTATATAAATGAGTGTTTTGAAATTGGGGATTCCCAAAGGAAGTTTGGAAAATAATACGGTCGATTTATTTAAAAAAGCCGGCTGGCGTATATCTTATGACAGCAGAAGTTATTTCCCCGATATTGATGATCAGGAAATTAGCTGCACGTTGGTCCGGGCGCAGGAGATGTCCCGCTATATCGAAGACGGACATCTTGATTTAGGATTGACTGGCATCGATTGGATTCTGGAGAATGAATCTGATGTTGTTCCTGTGCAGGATTTAATTTATTCGAAGGTTTCGACAAGACGGGCATGTTGGGTGCTGGTTGTCCGCGAAGATTCACCTTATAAATCAATTGAGGATATGGAAGGAAAGCACATATCGACCGAGTTGGTGAATTTTACCAAAAAATATTTTGCCGAGCGCAAGATCAATGTTCATGTTGAATTTTCCTGGGGGGCGACGGAAGCCAAAGTGGTGGAAGGCTTGGTGGATGCTATCGTGGAAGTCACCGAAACCGGCTCCACGATTAAGGCCAATAAATTGCGCATCATTCACGATTTGATGAAGACGAACCCGCAGTTGATTGCGAATCGTGCTTCTTGGAACGATCCTTGGAAACGGAAAAAAATTGAGCAAATTCGGACCTTGCTTATCGGCTCGCTGCAGGCAATGGGTAAGGTTGGGATAAAACTCAATGTTTCCAAAGAAAATCTGGAGAAGGTAATGTCGTTGCTTCCTTCGCTGAAAGCTCCGACAATTTCCAGTTTGTATTCGGAAGAATGGTTTGCCATAGAATCGGTTATCGATACGGGCATAGTACGGGATTTGATTCCTGTGCTTTTACAGGCAGGGGCACAGGGTATAATTGAATATCCTTTAAACAAAGTTATTTAATAAGGAAGACGGTTATGTCCAGAAGAGCAAAAATTATCCGCAAAACAACAGAAACAGATATACAACTCGAAATTGATTTGGATAAAAGTGCGGGAAGCAAGATTGATACGACGATTCCTTTTTTTAACCATATGCTGGAGCTTTTTGCGCGACATGGTTTTTTTAAGCTTATTATCAAGAGCAAAGGGGATACGCAAATTGATGACCATCATTTAATAGAGGATTTAGGTATTTGTCTGGGAAAGGCCGTAGGACAAGCACTGGACAAAAAGAAGGGCATTAATCGTTACGGTTCGGCTTCTGTGCCGATGGATGAATGTTTATGCCGTGTGGACTTGGATATTTCCGGTCGTCCCTACCTGATTTACAACGTTAAATATGGACGCAGAAAAATCGGCGGATTTGATCCTGCCCTGATTAAAGAATTTTTTAAGGCGTTTACCGATCACAGCAGTATAACGCTACATATCAATTTTGTGTATGGTGATAATGGTCACCACATTATCGAGACGATATTCAAGGCCTTTGCCCGAGCCCTTAGAGAAGCTGTAACTTTAAATGAGAATATCAAGGGGGTTCTTTCTACAAAAGGAAGTCTTTAGTAAGTTCGAAATTATTTTCTGCACATTTCTACCCCGCACGGGGTACTGAAAAGAGTAGCAGAAAATAATTTCGTTAACGCATTTATCCCGCATGGGCGGGACTTATCCCGTTTATAGGGGTTAAAAAAGTGAGGTCAAAATTTTGCTTAATTATCTTAGTAAAAGATACAGTTTTATTGCGGGATTTGTTTTAGTTGTTTTTTTGACTTTGGCAATTACAACTCCAGCTGCGGAAAATGCTACATCTCCGATGCGGATAGCCGTAATTTCTTTTCAGCCCTTAATCCCAGGAGAAAAACAGGGAAACACGGTCATTTGCCCGATTTGCGGCACAGGTTATTCGAGCGGAAAAATATTAAAGGGATCCGAAAAGGTAGTCGAAGAAGTTTTTGTTGATAAACTGCATAAATTAAAAGAAGTAGAATTAATTCCATCGGATAAGGTGCAGAGTGTCTATAAAAGAATTGCCTCCGAATCGCTGAAGGGGCCTTTATTGAACATTTTTAAAAAAGTCGGCAGGGAATTGGGAGCGGATGTTTTAGCCGTGGGCTATGTTTACCGTTATACCGAGAGAGAGGGTTACAACTACTCAGCGGAACATCCGGCATCTGTTTTTTTCGAAATTCATTTAATTAAAACTATTGACGGCAGCATAATTTGGCGGGGATTTTTCGACAAAACACAAAAATCGCTAATGGAAGATGTCTTTCAAATATCTTCGTTTTTTAGAGGCGGCGGCAAATGGATGACCGCGCGCCAACTGACGGAGCAAGGCATGAATGAAATTTTTAAGACATTTCCCGGCTTTGAACATTAAACACACTTTTTTTTTGGTTAAATTATTCCAAACTTTTTTTCCGCTTAGGAGAGTATTCGCTTGATCATTATTCCGGCCATTGACATTAAAGATGGAAAATGTGTGCGGCTTGCCCAAGGTGATTTTGACCGCGTTACAACATATGCGGATAATCCTCTAGATATGGCGCTAACTTGGGTGCAACAAGGCGCTGAATTAATCCATATAGTTGATCTCGACGGCTCTGTTGCAGGTTTGCCCCGCAACGCGAATATTATTCTGGAAATCGCTAAAAAGATTAATATCCCAATACAGGTTGGCGGCGGCATAAGGGATATGGAGACCATTGAGTTTTATTTAAGCAATGGTGTCTCACGTGTAATCCTGGGTACGGCGGCGCTGCAGGATGAAAAAATTATTCAGGATGCCGGAAAAACCTTTCCGGGGAAAATAATTTTAGGCATCGATGCCTTGGAGGGAAAAGTGGCCATCCGGGGCTGGACACAAAAAACGGAGCAAAACGCTGTTGATCTTGCCCGGCGTTATGAAAACGATAGTATAAAGGCCATTGTTTATACTGATATCCAGCGCGATGGAATGGGAACAGGAGTCAATATTGAGGCAATAAAAGTATTGGTGAAGGCTGTAAGCATTCCGGTGATTGCTTCCGGTGGAGTGGCTACCATCGCTGATATTGAAAAACTTCTGGCAATAGACGATTGCGAAATTTATGGAGTAATTATTGGCCGTGCTCTTTATACGGGTGCTATTTCTCTGGAAGAAGCGATTAAAGAAAGTAGAAAAGTTTCTTAGTTGAAAACGGAGAGGGGCAATTATGTCAGATTGTATTTTCTGCAAAATAATTAAAGGGGATATTCCTTGCAGCAAAGTTTATGAAGATGATAACGTTTTAGCGTTTAATGATATTCAACCGATGGCGCCGGTTCATGTAATCATCATTCCTAAAAAGCATATCGCAACACTCATGGACCTTGACGCCAAGAACATAGACGTTACTAGCAATTTGATATCAGCCGCGCAAAAAGTAGCCCGGATTAAAAATATAAGTGACAGAGGTTTTCGCACAGTGATTAACTGCAATGCCGAAGGTGGCCAGGTGGTGTTCCATCTGCACATGCATCTTCTCGGTGGCAGAAAACTGCAAGACCCTTTGGGTTAAACAAAAGAGGTGAATATAATGGATATCAATTCCAGATTAAATGAGGAAATGATTGTTGCAGCTAAAGCCAAGGATAAAGTCCGGCTTTCAGCTATTCGCATGTTAAAAAGTGCGTTGCATAATAAGGAAATTGATTTAATGCGGCCGTTAAACGAAAGCGAAGCACTGCAGATTCTTTCCTCGATAGTCAAACAAAGGAAAGATTCCATCGAGCAGTTTGCCAAGGGTGGAAGGACTGACCTGGTGGAAAAAGAAGAGGCGGAACTGAAAGTCGTGCAGGAATTTATGCCGGCGCAAATGTCAGATGATGAGGTTGAGAATGTAATCAAGAAGGCTATTGTGGAAGTCGGAGCTGTTTCGGTCAAAGATATGGGAAAGGTAATGAAAATATTGATGCCGCAACTGACCGGAGTGGCTGATGGTAAAATGGTGGGCGAAAAAGTTAAAGCGTTTTTATCCCAATAAAGGGTTAGAATATAGACAGGTTTAAATTCCGGACAGGTAAAATACTCAATGCGTTTTGATGATAATAAGATTGAAGAAATCAAAAGCAGAGTAGATATTGTCGAACTGGCTTCCGAATACCTTACTTTAAAAAAAGCAGGACGGAATTTTATCGGGTTGTGCCCATTTCATCAGGAAAAAACTCCATCGTTTACTGTCAATCGCGATAAACAAATATTTTACTGTTTTGGCTGCGGCGAGGGTGGCAATGTCATTACGTTCTTGATGAAAATTGCCGACAAAACTTTTCCAGAAGCGATTAAAGATTTAGCGGAAAAAACAGGAGTTGTTTTGCCGCCGATGCCCTCCGGCAAAGAAGGCCGTCAGAAAGATTCACTGAAGGAGAGCATAATTAATTTAAATTTGAGAGCGGCGCAACATTTCAATCGCAATCTTTCTTCTGGGGCAGGTAAAGTTGCCCGCGAATACTTACAAAATAGAAGTATTTCAGAAGAAACCATCAAACAATTCCGGCTGGGTTTTGTGCCGGATACTTGGCGCTCTTTGACAGATTATATTGAAAGTAGTGGCTCATCCTTGAAACTAGCCGAGCAAGCGGGCCTGGTTATCGTCGGCAAAGAAGGAAATTATTACGACCGTTTTCGTGGCCGCCTTATATTTCCAATAGAAAATATTTTTGGTGAAATAGTGGCATTTGGTGGCAGGGTTATGGAAAAAGGCGAACCGAAATATCTGAATTCGCCGGAATCCCCCGTTTATATCAAGGGGAAAAATTTATATGGTTTGAACAAAACAAAAGAGGAAATTCGTAAAAAAGGCTTTGCGCTTATTGTCGAAGGCTATTTTGATTTGATTTCCCTGTGGAATGCGGGTATTGGCAATGTCGTTGCTACCTTAGGTACTGCGCTGACCAGAGAGCATCTTGAACTCTTACGCCGTTACACTATAGAAGTTGTTGCCCTTTTTGATCCGGACGAGGCGGGGAGAAAAGCGCTTGACCGTAGTCTGGAATTGTTTTTAAGTATGAGAATGCGGGCGCGGGCGTTAATTTTACCGGAAGGATGCGATCCTGATGATTATATAAAAAAACATGGTAAAGATAAACTTAACGAACTGATTGCCCATGCTCCGGCGATTAGTGATTACTATATTGATAACGTATTAGGCGGTGGAAAGACGTTTGAAGATAAAAGAGATATGATAAAAACCGCCATGGAATTTATCAATAAGATTGACGATGAAATAGAAAAAAATCTTTTTATTAAGCGCATTGCGGAAAAATTGGGCATTAATCAGGAACTGTTAAAAAAGGAGCTCCATAAAAAAGAAGTACAGATAAAACCAAAAACGGCTGGCGAAAAACAAAACATTAAGGTTCAAATTAATCCACTGGAAATAAATTTAATCCGTCTTTTATTGGAATATCCTCAGAAAACGGTTCAGGTGGAAAGCGAAAAAATATTAGATTGTTTTCTTCAGCCGGAGCTGAAGGCTTTAGGTGAAAAAATTGTTGAGGCATATAAACTGCTGGGTTTTATCGATATAAGTGTAATACTATCGGCGGACGAAGATTCGCCTTTGCGCGAAAAGATATTTAAACTAATGATGGAAGCGCCACCGACCGACGATGCTATATTAGAAAAAAATTTTACTGATAATATAAGAAGAATTAAAGAAAAATGGTATAAGGATCAGCATCGTCAGCTCAAGTTCAAACTTGCGCAGGCCCAGGAAAGTGGCAATGAAGAGCTGTCCAATAAGCTTCTTTATGAAAAAGAAAATATACTGACGAAAGAAAGAGAATTACGCTAAACAAGTTGGGTAAATAATATATTTGGAGGAGATGCCAAATGGCGAAAGAAGTGCAATCTGATGAAGTTAATAAATTAATTTTACTGGGCGAAGAAAAAGGTTTTTTAACTTACGATGATGTCAATGATACATTGCTTCCGGACGTAACATCTTCGGAGCAAATTGATGATATTATTATGCTTTTTGGAGAAAAGAATATTGATATCATTGATACCGAACAAGGTGAAAAGTTGACCGTGAAAAAGCCGATGAAGGATATAGGTACTGCTAATTTAAAGGAGGTACTGGCTCTGGTGCCCAGTGTAGACAAAACCGGTGATCCAGTGAAGATGTATTTGCGCGAGATGGGATCGGTCTCCCTTTTGAGTCGCGAAGGGGAAGTGGAAATAGCTAAGAAAATCGAAGAAGGCGCGCGCGAGACAATGTCAGCTATCTTTCGTCTATCCATTTCGATTAACGAAGTGTTCAATATTGGCAATAAGCTGATAACTGGCGAAATTAAGAGCAAGCACGTCGTTGACAATATTGAAGATGAAGAAGGCTTCATGGAAGAGGATGAACATAAGGAAAGAATCTTGAAGTTGATTGCCAGAATTAAACTTTTTAACGACAGAAATACGGTTTTGCGTGCTAAGCTCAAATCCAGTACTTTGTCCCGTAAGAAGAGGGAGTTATTAAACGCCGAACTGGAGAAAAACACAAAATACATCGTCACGCTTTGTCGTAAGATTCGTTTCAGCAAAAAACAAATTCATCGATTTATTGCCCGTTTGCGGCATTATGCAGAAGAGATAGAAATATCCGAAAATGTTATTGCTCAATATAAAAAAGAAACAGGGTTGACCATCGCGCAAATGGAAAAATCCTGGGCGAAAATGAAAAAATCCAAGCAAGATGAAAAACGCGTGGCCAAAGAAAATCATGTTTCCATTGATCTGCTCAAAAAAGGTAAAACAGCAATACACGAAGCGCAAAAAAACATAAAACAAATTGTGCACGAAGTGGGAATAACGACAGCAACTTTAAAGACAATTATTAATACCATTGAAGAAGGTGAAAGAAAAGCAGAGATAGCTCAAAGGACACTCGTGGAAGCAAATTTACGGTTGGTTGTGAGTATTGCCAAAAAATACACGAACCGCGGATTGCAGTTTCTTGATTTGATTCAGGAAGGTAATATTGGTCTGATGAAGGCCGTGGATAAATTTGAGTATCAGCGTGGCTATAAATTTTCTACTTATGCCACATGGTGGATCAGGCAGGCGATCACTCGGGCTATTGCGGATCAAGCGCGTACAATCAGAATTCCTGTTCACATGATTGAAACAATCAATAAACTGATTCGCACTTCCCGCTATCTGGTACAGGATCTGGGTCGTGAACCCACTCCCGAAGAAATCGCCAATAAAATGGAATATCCGCTGGAGAAAGTCAGGAAAGTATTAAAAATTGCCAAAGAACCGATTTCTCTGGAAACTCCTATTGGCGAGGAAGAAGACAGCCATTTAGGCGATTTTATCGAAGATAAAAAAATTATGTCTCCTTCGGAAGCAACGATCAATATAGATTTGGCCGAGCAAACACGGAAAATTTTGACAACCCTGACTTCGCGTGAGGAAAAAGTTTTACGAATGCGTTTTGGCATCAGTAACCGGTCAAATTTTCTAGTGAGAGGAGAGAGCGCACCGGTGGATTTAATTGAAACATTTACGGAAGTTCCCGAAGTTATAGAAGCTCCGATGTTAAAAAAAGTAAAGAGCAAATTAAAGAAACGTACCGCAAAACAGTAAAATAGTATTGACAATCTGTATGTTTGTGTATATCAAAGCAACATTTTGATATACACATTAGCAAAGAAAATGGCGGGCCTATAGCTCAATTGGTAGAGCCACCGGCTCATAACCGGTAGGTCCCTGGTTCGACTCCAGGTGGGCCCACCAAATAAAATTAGAAGAAAAACGATGACAAGAGGAAGAATCATTTTTCGTAAAGGAAAGAGAGATTTGACTATCCATTGTTTTAAATGCCGTGATGAGACAGACAATGTCATCATTACACGGCACAGATGATAAAATTATAAAGTAGTTCGCTTATAAAAATGCACCCCTAAAAGGTGCATTTTTTTTATTCTAATAAAAGAAGGAGAAAATTATTGAAAGAGAATTTATTATTATTAATCAAGCTTCAGGAGTGTGATTCGCAGTTAGTTAAGTTATCCGCCAAGAAAAAAAAACTGCCGGAAAATATAGATAAACTGGATAAAGAATTCAGCTTATTTAAAGAAGGAATCGAAAAAAACAAAATAAAACATGATGAGCTTAAATCCCGCCACGCTGAAAGGGAAAACAAGATTAAAAAACTCAATGATGGCATGGTAAAAACAAAAGAAAGATTGCTAGAGGTTAAGAACAATAAGGAATACCAGGCCATGCTCAAGGAAATCGAGATTGCCGAATCATCGCGCGGCGACATTGAAACCGAAATAATTTCGATATTAGAAGCGTTGGATAAACTTTCTATGTTGGTTAAAAAAGATGAGGAAATTTTGAAACAGAGCAAAAATAAATACGAACAGGAAAGGAAAATAATTGAGGATGACTTGAATACAATAGATGCCGATATTGTGGATTGTGAAAAGAAGCGCATCAATCTGCAAAAGAATGTTTCCGATGATCTTTTGGCCAGGTACGAAAAAATTAGAAACAGAAATAAAGGCGTCGGCGTGATTTCCGTTTGGAAGGCTGTCTGCAACGGTTGCCATATGAATATTCCGCCGCAACTTTATAATGAATTGCAAAAGTCGAATGAGTTGCTTAGTTGTCCCAATTGCAGTAGGATAATATATTTCCAGGATATGGAGAAACCTGCCTAGGCTTTATGGGAGAGAAAAAATATAAATTATTCAGCGATGGCGCTTGCCGCGGCAATCCCGGTGTCGGTGGCGCTGGTGCTGTCATAACTGATGTGCGGGAAAATGTAATTTGGGAAGGAAAGGAATATCTAGGACACTGCACCAATAATATTGCTGAATATAGAGCGCTCATTTTAGGATTAAAAGGCGCTTTGACTAACGGCTATAAGAGTTTGGAAGTTTACCTGGATTCAGAGCTTTTGGCCAAACAAATCAACGGTTCTTACCGTGTAAAAAACGAAAATTTGCAGGTCTTAATGAAAGAAGTTCGCAGCCTATTGACTTCTTTTGAGTCTGTTGAGGTTAAACACGTTCTGCGTTCCCACAACAGCCATGCTGATAAACTGGCCAATCTGGCGATTGATGAAAAATAATTAATACCAATTCTAAATCAAAGCTCTATTTTTGTTGACGTCGTTGTCGGCTTCCTCAACGTATGTAAAATACGCCTCGTCGCCTCCGCCTAGTCGCCTCAATATCATCTTTGATTTAGAAATTGGTATAAGGGCTTCGTCTTAAATCTTGTTTTTAAGATTCTGTTTAGATATAGCCAGATTATCGCGGTGAATGACTTCATCATAGTCTTTGTGTCCCAGAATATGGTTGATTTGAGCGGTTTTCAATCCCTTGATTTTGCTGATTTCCGCTGAACTGAAATTAACCAGTCCTTTAGCTATAATTGTACCTTCGCAGTCAACGCAACTTACCGGATCGCCCAAATTAAAATCTCCTTGCACGTCAATAATGCCTGAAGGAAGCAGGCTCTTGCCTTTTTCCAGCAAGGCTTTTTTAGCGCCATCGTCAATAATCAGTTTGCCGCGGGGACGCAAGGTGAAAGCGATCCAGTATTTTTTACTGTTTAGACGATCAGCCATCGGCAAAAATAGTGTGCCGATTTCTTTGCCCGCCATAATGCTGGCCAAAACTTTTTTCTTTTTGCCGGGAGCAATGATACAGGGGATGCCGATGGAGGCAACTTTTTTGGCGGCCTGAACTTTACTTTTCATTCCGCCAGTGCCAGCGGAGGATGTCTCGCCGGTGGCGGCGGCTTCTATTTTTTCAGTAAACTCACGCACAAGAGGAATAAATTTAGCTTTCTTAAATATTGTCGGGTTGCCGTCATAAAGTCCGTCAATACTCGTTAAGTTGATAAAGAGATCAGCTTCAATTATATTAGCAATCATTGCGGCAAGATTGTCGTTTTCCCCGAACTTAATTTCATCAACGGCGACAGTGTCATTTTCGTTGATAATGGGAATGGCACCCCATTCCGTCAATGTCGAAAGGGTGTTGCGGATATTTAAATATCGCTGGCGATCAGTGAGATCGGAAAGCGTTAAAAGAATCTGGGCGACGTAATGGCCGTTTTTTTCAAAAGATTTGGAATAGACCCGCATCAATCTTCCCTGTCCGATCGCTGCGGCGGCTTGTTTTTCGGGCATGCTTTTTAGTTTGCCGGTTATGTTCATGCGCTGTTTTCCCGAAACAATTGCGCCGGAAGTCACCAGTACTATTGAATATCCCTGCCGCACTAGATCAGACATCTCCTGGACAAGGGAATCAATTATCTTGATATCCAGGCCGTCAGATCCGGTCAATACTGCTGAACCCACTTTGATGAGAATTTTTTTTGCGTGCGCGAGTGTTTCCTGACGAATATTTTTCATGGATTACTTGTATCCGGTTTGATTTAATCCTTCGATCATTTTATTTAATATTTCCGGTATTCCTTCACCGGTAACAGCTGAAAAAAGATACAGTATTATCCCTTTTTTTTTGAATAGCGCAACTTCTTTTTTAGCCCGATCTTTAACAAAAGGAAGGTCAATCTTGTTTAAAGCCACGATTTGCGGCTTTTCCAGCAATTGCGGATTGTAATGTCCTAATTCTTTATTAATTGTAGTAAAATTAGACCAGGCATTAATATTGGGTTCCATGGAAATATCAATAATATGAAACAGCAGTAATGTTCTTTCCACATGTTTTAAAAATTGAATTCCCATGCCCGAACCATCATGCGCGCCGGAGATAAGTCCGGGTATGTCGGCAAGAACAAAGCTTTTACTGTCTAAATGTTTAACGACGCCTAAGTGCGGTGTCAGCGTGGTGAAGGGATAATCGGCAATTTTTGGTCTGGCCGCGGATACGCGGGAGATAAAAGTTGATTTACCGGCGTTGGGAAATCCGACAATACCTACATCAGCCAGCAATTTCAATTCCAGTTTAAGCGTGAATTCTTCACCTTCCATGCCGTCCTGGGCAAAACGAGGTGTTTGATGGGTGGAAGAAGTAAAATGAGCGTTGCCTTTGCCGCCGATGCCGCCGTGCGCGGCAATAAAAGTTTGGCCTGACTCCGACAAATCTGCCATCACCTCTCCGGTTTCAAAGTTTTTGATAATTGTTCCCACCGGTACGACAACTTCCAGATCTTCCGCGCTTCTGCCGGTTCGATTGTTGCCCGATCCGTGGCCGCCATTTTTGGCAAATTGATGCTGCTGATATTTTAAATCCAGCAGAGTGTGATGACTCTCCGCCGTGCGAAAGATAACATCGCCGCCTTTGCCGCCATTGCCTCCGTCGGGTCCGCCTTTTGGCACAAATTTTTCCCGCCGGAAACTTACGCAACCACGACCGCCATGCCCGGCTCTGACATAAATTTTTGCCTCATCAACAAATTTCATACTGAGTTATTCCTTGTAAAGAAGACTTATACCATTTTTAAATCAAAGGTGATAGCAAGGCGGTAGTGAAACTCGAATTACAGTTACGCTTCAAACTTTACTGCGTTCGTTTTCAGCTTGTCTCACTATCAGCGAGTGTCATTAATAAAAAAGGCGCTTGGTGTAAGCGCCTTTAAAATTAAAATATCCAGCTATAATTTTTATGATGCGTAAACGCTCACTTTTTTCCTTGTTTTATCCAGTCTTTCATATTGTACCACGCCGTTAATCAGGGAAAAAATAGTGAAATCCTTGCCCAATCCCACGTTATTGCCCGGGTGAATTTTTGTTCCTACCTGTCGCACGATGATAGAGCCCGCGTTTATTTTTTGGCCGGCAAATACTTTGATACCGCGCCTTTGAGAATTACTATCCCTGCCATTGCGGGAGCTTCCTTGACCTTTTTTATGTGCCATGACATCCTCCGCTTACATTGAAATCTTTGTTATTTTCATACTAGTTAAATTTTGGCGATGTCCGGTCTTCTTATGAAAACCCTTGCGTCGTATCATGTGGTAAACGATAAGTTTCGGACCTTTCTTTTGAGAGATAATCTTACCGACAACCTTGGCGCCATCCACAAAAGGTTTGCCGATCTTTACTTCTTTATCGTTGGAGACCATCAGGACTTCATTAAAAACAACTTCATCACCCTTGTCACCGATCAGTTTTTCCACAGATAAAACATCACCTTCGGTTACTTTATGTTGTTTTGCTCCTGTTTTTATTACTGCGTACATAAGCGTATCCTTACTTGAATTGGAATTAAGATGAAAACTTATAGTGAAAATGTTTCTTTTTGTCAATAAAATTTAAGTATTGATGGAAAATATTTTATTCAGGGTTTAATGGATAGCTAAGTAGTTGAATTAATATCACAAAAATAATGGTTGATAAACTTTAATATTTCATTAAGGTTATTCTGTCATGATTAAAGGGGCAGCAGGGAACAATTCCGTGACTTGTACTCCTCCGGCTCCTGTCGGAGGCTCCACGGAGAAGATTATATGGCTGTAATTTCGCTGCAAAAATGCACGGAGTACGATAACAAAATACTTAAAGATAAAATTATGGCGGGATTGGGACAGATCAATTTTGATCTGACAGGTTTTAAAAATAAACGCGTGTGCCTGAAACCGAACCTGCTTATGCCGTCAAACCCTGAACGGGCCGTTACCACGCATCCTGAACTTTTCAGGGCTGTTGCGGAAATCGTGCATGATTATACACGCGATATCGTTCTAATTGAATCGCCCAATTTTTTTCCTCTGAAATCGACCATAAAAAAAACCGGCCTTGCCGAAATCGTAAACGATCTGAAGATTGAGGTCGCGGACATAAACGTGACAGAGACACTGCGGTTTCCGCTGGCGCATCGTTATAAGAACATTGATATTTCCCAAGCGTTCTTTGATGTCGATTATATAATCAACATGCCGAAGCTCAAAACGCATGGATTTACCCATTATACCGGCGCGGTGAAAAATTTATTCGGAGCCATGCCCGGTCTAAGTAAATCGCGGATGCACATGAGGGCGCCGTCTCAGATGGAGTTCAGCGAGTTTCTGCTTGATCTGTACGGCGGCCTGCTGAATGGTTTTGAAAAGTCGAAACAATCTATCCATATCATGGATGCTGTTGTAGGCATGGAGGGCGATGGTCCGGGACCTACAGGGAAACCGAAAAAAATCGGCGCCATTATAGTCGGAAACGATGCTGTGGCGTTGGATTACGTCGCTGTCAACTTGGTGGGCCTCAAACTGAAAAAAGTTTTTACTATTACGGAAGGATTCAAACGCGGATATGGAGTGAAGTCGCCTGATGACATTCAGATGAAAGGCGAATCTCTTGATGCTATGCGGATAACTGATTTTAAAGCGCCGCGAAGCGCCGTGAGGGGCGGCATAATGTGGCCATTAACATCACAGACGATTAAAAATCTTTTTGTAGAAAAACCGGTGCCGAGGGCCGATGCTTGCA
Organism: uncultured delta proteobacterium; assembly: GCA_963710995.1. Taxonomy (GTDB): domain Bacteria; phylum Desulfobacterota; class Syntrophia; order Syntrophales; family Smithellaceae; genus Smithella. The sequence goes on along the minus strand of CAVQCU010000039.1, from coordinate 18,523 downwards.
CGCTTTGCTACAATTGTATGAAAGTGTGCCCGGCAGGAGCGATCACTAAAGCGGACGAAGCCGGGGTGCCACAGTATAATTACCGGAAATGCATCAGGTGTTTCTGCTGTATGGAAACCTGTCCGGAAGCCGCCATTGATCTGAAAAAGGGTGCATTGCAATGGCTGATGCGAACGTAACCGGACGGCAATGCTGACTGAGCCGGAAACACGAAGTAGTTACTATTCAGGGTGATTAGGCTTTAGAGTAAATCCAATCCACCTCTGTCATTCCTGTAAAAAAGGGAATCCAGTTATCCTCCGTCATTCCGTCGCATGACGGAATCCGGTAAGAGGACGCTGTTCCTCGTCACTATTTACTATTTTCCTACTGCCTAATAAATAAATGTTACCGGGAAATTAGCATGTTTTGTTTGTATTAAGTTGACTTAATTTAAAGGTTTTCTTACAATGCCGCCGCCCAAAAGTTACTATTCCACTGGGTAAAGGAGAATCAAAGATATGGCATCAAATTTTCTGTATTCCACCCGCGACCAAAAGTTTATTTTAAAAGAATGGCTGGACATGTCCAAGGTCTTTGAGGCCGGACGCTTCAAAGGAGGTTATTCTGTCGACGACATTGATTCCATCCTGGAAAACGCAATGAAAATAGCCAAAGAAGCTGTAGCGCCCACCAACGACGATGGCGATACAATTCACGCTGTTTATAAAAACGGCAAGGTCACCGTTCCCGAATCCTTTAAAAAAGCCTATTGGACTATCCAGGAAAATGGTCTGGGTTCGAGCAATGCCGATCACAGCGACCCCAGCTCTATGCCTCTGTGCGTTATGGGTGCGACCAATGAGTATCTTGCCGCCGCCAATGCAGCGCTGGGTCCTTATGCTATGGCGACGACCGGCTCATCAAGCCTGATCCGCGACTTTGGCAGCGATAAGGTCAAGAATATTTTTCTGCCCAAAATGTTCAGTGGCCAATGGGCGGGTACCATGGATTTGACAGAGCCCAACAGCGGTTCGGACGTTGGTGATATCATTACCAAGGCCTTTCCCACCGATGAGCCAGGCGTTTACAAAATTGTCGGCACTAAATGCTTCATCACCGGCGGCGAGCAAGACATTACCGAAAACATCATCCACCTGGCCCTGGCCCGCATCGAAGGCGGCGTACCCGGCACTAAAGGAATATCCCTGTTTGTCGTACCCAAGTACTGGCCTACCGAAGCCGGGGAAGTCGGTGAATTCAATGATGTCAACTGCGGCGGTATCGAACACAAACTGGGCATCCGGGGTTCGGCTACCAGCATCGTCAATTTTGGCGAAGATAACAAATGCCGGGGATACCTTCTGGGCAACGCCCCCGTTGACGGCAAAGGCGCGGGAATGGCCCAGATGTTCCAGATGATGAACGAGGAACGCACCGTCACGGGATTGGCGGCTAATGCTGCAGCCACAGTATCCTACAACAACGCGGCTATGTACGCAGCCGGGCGTATCCAGGGACGCTCGATCACCAATCCAAAAGCCGCCAGAGTATCCATCATTCATCACGAAGATGTGCGCCGCATGCTGATGTATCAGAAGTCCGTCACCGAGGCCAGCCGGGCGATGATTTCCATGTCCTACTACGCGCTGGACATTGCGGAAAACACCACCGACGAAAACGAACGAAAACGCGCCAAAGCTTTTGTGGAAGTCAACATACCGATTGTCAAGGCCTGGTGTTCGGACATGGCGTTCCTCAGCATTTCCGAAGCCATGCAATGCTATGGCGGCTATGGATTCTCCGAGGATTACCCGATCGCGCAGCAGCTCAGGGACTGCCGTATTTACCCCATCTGGGAAGGCACCAACTACATCCAATCTCTGGATCTGATCGGCCGCAAATGGATGATGGCCGGAGGGCAGGTTTTTGCTTCATGGTTTGCGGAACTGAAAAAATTCGTAGCCGACAATAAAGATGATAAAATCTTAAACGCGCAAATAGCCCTGCTTGCCGAGGCGTTAAACCAATACAAAGAAATCCAGGCAACGATGGTCGGATACCTGGGCCAAGGCAAGTTCGGCATGATCGGTTTCTTTGCCACACGCATCCTTCAGGCAACCGGCCATATTTACGGCGCCAAGCTGCTGCTGGAAATGCCCTCATCGCCCAGAAGAAAATCGATGAGATCGGCAAGGAGCATTTTGAATATCCTTACTACGCCGGTAAAATAGCGTCGGCGAAATTTTTCGCTCATAACATTCTTCCCACCGTAGGAACCATCCTGCGTGTCATCAAGGAAGGTGATAATTCCGTCATGGAAATTCCCGAGGCATCTTTCTTGTTAGAATGAAGTAACTTTCTGAGAGGTGGTGTATATCACGCCGCCCCTCATTTTCCCCTAATTTAGAAAATAGATTTTATACCAACACGGTATCCAGTCTTCGCTCTCCGATTATGTTTCCGGAGATTCCAACTGTAACTTCCATGACCGGAATATTTGCGCCCGAGATTGCCAGAGCCTGTTTGATGATTTGGGTCAGGCCGCCGCAGCAGGGAACCTCCATCCGAACGATGGTAATACTGTTAATGCCGGAATTGGCGAAGATGTGGCCAAGTTTTTCGACATAGACATTCGCGTCGTCCAGCTTCGGGCATCCGATCAAAAGGATCTTGCCGGGAAGCAGTTTTGTGTGAAAGTCGGCAAACGCGAACGGGGCGCAGTCGGCGCTGATGAGCAGGTCTGCTCCCTGAAGATACGGCGCATTCACGGGCACCAGATTGATCTGCACCGGCCAATTTGTCAAAGCCGACGGGACGGACTTGCCGGCCGGACGCTGGCTGTTTTGGTTTGAACGATCAATCGTTTTGGCGTTTGCGCCTGGACAACCGCAAGCCTTCTCGATTTGTCCGGGGCGTGCTCTGTCTCCTGCATCTGTGCCATGTGCTCCTTTGCGGCTTTTTCATTGAAATCCACGGCCTCGCGCTGTTCTATGGTGACAGGGTCCTGCGGGCATTCGCCAAGACACGCGCCCAACCCGTCGCAGTATGTATCGCTCACAAGCTTCGCCTTGCCGTCCACCAATTGGATGGCGCCCTCCGTGCAAGCCGATACGCACAGGCCGCAGCCGTTACACTTATCCTCGTCGATGACTACGATGTTTCTTTTGCCCACTTTTTCAGCCTCCTTCAGGAGCTTATGTAAACTATAAGAATTTTAGTCTTGCACGTCAATGAATAACTGGCTGCAAAATGTGTGGTGTGGCGCCTTCGGAATATCACTTTACCGCGCATAGAATATTAATTTTCTTTGGTACGGGCAAGTCTTTCGGGCGCTGCCGGAAGTACCGCGCTTCAGCTTCCGCGGGAGAAAGGAATTCTACTTTGGAAAAGCCTACTCCAAGCAGTTTTGCTTCCAGCGCATAAGACGAGAAGCAACTCACCCAGGGTTCGCCAAGGTTCGCGACTCTTTGGGCAAGTGGTGAAGGAGAGTCGCCTGGCGGCTGCACGAAAGTAAGCACAATCTCGCTGTCTGCCGGAAACATTGCGACAGATCTAAGCACAGCATCAATGGCGTCTTCTTTTAGATACATCGTCACACCCAACCAGGAGAAGAAGGATGGTTATTTCATTGAGACACTATATCTAAGCAGACCGTCATGTAATGATTCGTTTTCAAAGTTGATGTCGGCGAAAACAGCGTTCTCCGACATCGCCAGACCTGCCGTTGCAATATAGAGCGTTTCATCGTTTGTGTTCCTGCATGGTCGACCTCGATAATCTTTATATTTTTCGCCCACGCGGGCTGTCTGAGAGCGAAGGTATAGAAACCTGCCCCGAGGTGACGTAATACGTAATTCCCCTGAGACTGACTCGTAAATCCAGTCCTAACGGTTAAATCGTGAACGCAGAACTACATGAGTGCGCAGTGCAAGCATTTTCTGGTGTTTGATAGTTGTCCGCAGTGTCTTGGATCAGTTTTAAATCCTGCTCGCCCGAGCAGCGGCAACGCGACCCGGATCATCGAAGAGCAGCGGTTGTGCGTCCAGCAACTGATGCGCGGCCCGCAGATACGCGGTTCCTAACGCCGTATGGCTTGCTTTATAATCGGACATTGTGTGAAACTCCCTTTAACATTCCCAGATCGAAGAGAACTCCGGCGCATAACCTGATGACCTAAAAGTTACGAGAGGTCACATGTGCCTGGGACGTTGTCGGCTAAAGAAAAGAGAACCACTTCTCTTCAACCAGGATTTGAACCCGATAATTATAAACACGGCTATAAATACCCAATAGCCATAAATATAGCCATCATGCTTTTTTAATCATTAATACATTCCATAAGACCGGGGGCTATAAGCAATGTAATAGCGATATTGATACTGCTTATAATCAGGCTTGCAAGGATATCGCTTGGATAGTGAACGCCTAAATAAAGCCTTAAATACATCATGGTCGGAACTATCCAGCCAAATAGAAGAACTGCAATAAAACCAAATTGAGAACAAATAAGGCCAACGCAGAGGGTTGTCCATAAAACATGGCCTGATGGAAAGCTTTCTAATTCCTTTGAGCCATGACCAGGATAGCGATTTTGAATTTGAATATGCAACTCATGATGTAATTCCGCATTTGCATATGGACGCATCCGCTTCACATAGGTCTTACAAAATACAAATACAATGTTGCTGATTAACAATCCAAACATAAGCAAAACAGACAGCTGCATAAAGGATTCACTGTTTAACAATTGTCCTGTAAGTGCAGTGATGAATAGAACGATCATCCAAAACGGGCCATCCCCCATGAAAATTAGCGCTTTCATAGGAAAAGAATTTTTGAAAAGGTCTTTGATAAACCCACTTAAGAAGTTGTCTGTCAATTTTTTTAAAATATTGCATAGGTATCCTTAAGCGGAGCAATTAATATACATGGTACATAATTAATTCAATGTTTAATTATCTAAACTAATGTTTTATTAAAATCAAATATATAATATGTGAATTAGGAAAGGATGATTTCTTTTTTAACTACTCTAATTTGTCGGGATTCGTTGATGCTGGATTTAGAGGGTATGTGAGATGAATATCGGCAGACCGGGCTGATCCTGTCGGCGTATAATTCACCGTGAATTTAATTTTTTTACCGGCGGCATCAAGAATCATACTTTGTATTTTGTGGAGGAAGTATATTGGTAACGGTTTTCCCCTTGGATACTTTTTGGATATTCAATGTGAGACGTTACCCAGAAAATTCTTAATGTTCTCTTCTATGGTCATCAGACGAGTAGAATCAATATCGGCGGGCAGATAAAGTTCGAATTCAAATCCTTGTAACATTTGAGCGATAGTTTTTTCATCGGAAGAAAGCATTCTGATTTCTAAAATTTCAATGCCCAGGGGCAGGGCGGACTTGATTTCGCTACTCCAATAAATCCAGTTGCTGATAAATATTTCCTGAGCAACAATATCCAGATATTCCTGTTTGCTCTCCATGCCAACCGAGGTAGCGGTGGCAAAGGATATTTTGGGATGGGGATGGTAGCCGATAGAATAAGCAAGCGCGATACTGCTGCAGCATAAAGCGCGAACCAAAGCTGCGGAGAGTTCCAGATGAGATAAGAATCCGGCTCGATCAAGCTTGCTGAAAGTTAAACGATATTTTTTTTCTGGTCCGGTGGCGGAATCAGGGATTGGCTTCAATAACACCACCGTTTTATTTTTCTCTTTCGCGGCGAAAATATTTTTTGTTGTGGAGAAATCACATACTCCGCAGTTCTGACAATCGTCAAGCCTGCAATCCGCCGTTGCCGTTTGGTCTGTTGATTTTTGCTTTTCCTCTAACAGAAATTCATGGCTCACACCGCAGTCAATGTTATCCCACGGCAGTATTTCATTGATCTCGCGTTCGCGCATGAAATCTTCCGGGTTGATTCCCGATTCAGCAATTGCTTCCTGCCAGAGGTCGAAACGCAGAAGATCAGACCAGCCGTCGAAACGGCAGCCTTTGTGAAAGGCCGTCTCCAAAAGCGCCCCGATACTTTCATCACCACGCGAAAATATTCCTTCCAAAAAGCTCATTTTCGCATCATGCCATTTCACGTTGATATTGCGATTTCTGATTCGCTGACGAATAAAATCCTGTTTAGCATGAATTTCTTCCATGGAAATTTGCCGCTGCCATTGAAAGGGCGTGTGAGGTTTGGGAACGAAGGTGGAAAGGCTGATGGTAATCTGACCGTGGTTTTTTGCCGCCCGCAGAGCTTCATGTGCTAAATTGACAATGCCTTCCATGTCTGCCTGCTCTTCATTAGGCAGGCCCAGCATGAAATAAAGTTTGATTGATTTCCAGCCGGCGGCGAATATTTTATCTACGGTAGATAGTAAATCTTCAGCCGTATTACCTTTATTAATAATTTGCCGCATCCGGTCGGTTCCTGCTTCCGGCGCCAGTGTGAAACTGGTTTTACGGGTTTTCTTAATTTCATTAATTAATGTTCCGGTCAGCGATTCGACGCGCAATGAGGGCAGAGCCAGGGCAACTCTTTTGGAATAATAACGCTTCATCAGGTTTTGAATTATAAGGTTCAATGCAGCTGTAATCGCCGGAACTCAAAGACAGCAGCGATATTTAGTCGTGGCCGGTTGATTGTAATAAATTCTGGGCCATTTCCAAAAGGAGTGATGAGGTAGTTCTTCTCACGGTAGGGGCGCCAGATCATGCCTGCCTGGCAAAACCGACAGCCGCGGGTGCAGCCGCGGGCTATTTCCAGAATGATGCGGTCATGAATTGTCTGCATTAGCGGTACAACGGGCTTTTGCGGATGAGGCCATAAATTAAGATCGATAACATTTCTTTTTTTGATAATCTGATCTTTTTTGTGGACGGCAGGGACGTGATGCCGGGAATTTTCGCTAGTTGCCCTATCAGGTTATTTCTGGACAAGCTTTTTTTTTACCGTCGCGAGTTGTCGCGGTAATTTCCTCACGGCTTCTTCTCCCTCGCCGAACAAAGGCATCAATAAAATCAACAAGGGGCGCCGGATTAAAACAGCATGGGCCTCCGGCGATTATTAGGGGATGGCCATCTTTGCGTTCCGTACGTTTAAGCGGTATGTCTCCTAAATCCAGCATGTTTAATACGTTGGTGTAGGAGAGTTCATACTGCAATGAAAAACCGATAATGTCAAAATTTGCCAGTGACGTTTGCGATTCCAGCGAGGTTAAAGGTAATTTCCTTTCGCGCAGTTGTTTTTCCCGTCCGGCCAGACGGCGAAACATCTTTCGGCGGACACATAGGGAATTTCGTTTAAAATGGAATATAAAATCTGCAAACCGAGATGAGACATGCCGACTTCATAGGTATCCGGGAAGGCAAGCAGGAAGGGACTTCCGCTTTATCTTTGTGGACGGCATTTACTTCCGCGCCGATGTAACGACTGGGTTTTTCGGCGCTAATAGAAGTTCATCGAAATTACTATTGGTCATAATTTGTCTTCTCGAGTTGTAACAAAGCCGCCACACTATTCTTCTGAATCGGAGTAAATATGAGGGTGATATTTGCAAGGATTATTTTTGATGTCCTTGAGCATCGCCAGCGTCAGCTTTTGGGGAAAATTGACGGAGGCAAGATAATTCAGTAAATTATTTTTAAATGTGTTGATTAGTTCCTCGCGGACGGAATCCTGATCTTTATCGTAACAATAGATCTTACCATTTTGTGTTCATATGTAAGTTCATCGCCGATGATATTTTTTACCGATCGTAATCTCGAAAGTCGGCAAAATAAGATTCTTTCAAATCAATTTTTATTTGAAAGGATATTTCCACTTTGAATGTATCGGCGGCTATGGGGCGGGATAAATCAAAAATCTTTAATTTCAAGCCATTGGCGAAATTTATTTCTTCAATTAATTCCATTTGCGTTCAATTTCGAATGTTATTTTATTTGAGGAGTTCGTTCTTAACATTTTTACGCTTGACCTGCAACGCTAATCCTTTTATACAATATCTATATATTTAATCAGCCGCAAGCTGTAATTAGCGAAAGTGAAGCTGTCTTAGTCTTATGAATGATGTCAATGCCATTTTACTTTTGTCCTGCGCCGATAGCAAGGGGCTTGTTGCCAAAATTTCCGATTTTATTTTTCGTCGCAATGGCAATATTGTCCATGCCGATCAGCATACCTCCAAAGCAGACAAACTTTTCTTTATGCGGATCGAATGGGAATTGAACGGTTTTGCTCTTGGCCGCGAAGAAATTCTTGCGGCTTTCGCGCCGTTGGCAAAGCAGTTTAATATGAAATGGGATTTGCATTTTACCGATTATACGCCGCGGATGGCGATTTTTGTCTCTAAACATCTGCATTGCCTGCACGATCTTATTTTGCGCCGGCATATGGGCGAATTGGCGGCTGAAGTTGAAGCGGTAATCAGCAATCATACGGATGCCCGTGATCTGGTGGAACAATTCGGACTGAAATTTTTCCACTTTCCGATCACGGAGAAAAACAAGAAACAGCAGGAAGCTAAAGAATTGGAGCTATTGCGGGAGATGAATATTGATCTGGTTGTTCTGGCGCGTTACATGCAGGTTCTCAGCGGTAAATTTCTTGAATATTATCCCAACAAAATAATCAATATCCATCATTCCTTTCTGCCAGCGTTTGCCGGAGGCAATCCTTATCAGCAGGCTTATGACCGCGGTGTGAAAATTATCGGCGCGACCGGCCATTACGTGACGGAGCAACTGGACGAAGGGCCGATTATCGCGCAGGATGTGGTCAAGATCAGTCATCGTGACGCTATCGCCGATATTCAGACGAAGAGCAAAGACTTGGAAAGAATTGTGCAGGCGCAAAGCCCGCGCCAGCACAATCCTTTCCAAATCTTTGCTCTTCGTCTGAATATCGGCGATAGTATCACGATGGCTGATTTTGAGCACATCCTGCGCGATAATCGGTCCTTCGTCCAGTTGCTCCGTTACGTAATGGCCTGTCGCGCCGATAATTTTCACACCGCGATCATAAGCCTGCTGATAAGGATTGCCTCCGGCAAACGCTGGCAGAAATGAATGGTGGATATTGATTATCCTGTTGCTGTAATATTCAAGAAATTTTCCGCTGAGAACCTGCATGTAACGCGCCAGGACAACCAGATCAATATTCATCTCCCGCAATAGCTTCAATTCTTTAGCTTCCTGCTGCTTCTTGTTTTTATCTGTGATCGGGAAGTGGAAAAATTTCAGCCCGAACTGTTCCACCAGATTGCGGGCATCTGTATGATTACTGATTACCGCTTCAACTCCGGCCGCCAATTCGTCCATATGACGGCGCAGAATAAGATCGTGCAGGCAATGCAGATGTTTAGAGACAAAAATTGCCATCCGCGGCGTATAATCGGTAAAATGCAAATCCCATTTCATATTAAACTGCTTTGCCAGCGGCGCGAAAGCCGCAAGAATTTCTTCGCGGCCAAGAGCAAAACCGTTCAATTCCCATTCGATCCGCATAAAGAAAAGTTTGTCTGCTTTGGAGGTATGCTGATCGGCATGGACAATATTGCCATTGCGACGAAAAATAAAATCGGAAATTTTGGCAACAAGCCCCTTGCTATCGGCGCAGGACAAAAGTAAAATGGCATTGACATCATTCATAAGACTAAGACAGCTTCACTTTCGCTAATTACAGCTTGCGGCTGATTAAATATATAGATATTGTATAGAAGGATTAGCGTTGCAGGTCAAGCGTAAAAATGTTAAGAACGACCTCCTCAAATAAAATAACATTCGAAATTGAAAGCAAATGAAATTAATTGAAGAAATAAATTTAGCCAATGGCTTGAAATTAAAGATTTTTGATTTATCCCGCCCCGTAGCCGCCGATACATTCAAAGTGGAAATTTCCTTTCAAATAAAAATTGATTTGAAAGAATCTTATTTTGCCGACTTTCAAGATTACGATCAGGTAAAAAATATCATGGGCGATGAACTTACATATGAACGCAAAATGGTAAGGTCTTTTGTGTACGATAAAGATCAGGATTCCGTCCGCGAGGATTTGATCAACACATTCAAAAATAATTCCCTGAATTATCTTGCCTCCGTCAATTTTCCCCAAAAGCTGGCGCTGTCGATGCTCAAGGACATCAAAAATAATCCTTGCAAATATCACCCTCATATTTACTCCGATTCAGAAGAATAGTGTGGCGGCTTTGTTACAAACGAGAAGACAAATTATGAACAATAGTAATTTCGATGAACTTCTGCTTAGCGCCGAAAAACCCAGTCGTTACATCGGCGCGGAAGTAAATGCCGTCCACAAAGATAAAGCGGAAGTCCGCTTCCTGCTTGCCTTCCCGGATACCTATGAAGTCGGCATGTCGCATCTCGGTTTGCAGATTTTATATTCCATTTTAAACGAAATTCCCTATGTGTCGGCCGAAAGATGTTTCGCCGTCTGGCCGGACAGGGAAAAACAACTGCGCGACGGGAAAATACCTTTAACCTCGCTGGAATCGCAAACGTCGCTGGCAAATTTTGACCTTATCGGTTTTTCATTGCAGTATGAACTCTCCTACACCAACGTATTAAACATGCTGGATTTAGGAGACATACCGCTTGCCCGTACGGAGCGCAAAGATGGACATCCCCTAGTCATAGCCGGCGGCCCCTGCTGTTTTAATCCGGCGCCGCTTGTTGATTTTATTGATGCCTTTGTCATCGGCGAGGGAGAAGAAGTCGTAGAGGAAATTACCGCAACGATTCGCGCAGGCAAGAAAAAATCTTTATCCAGAAATAATCTGATAGAACAACTGGCGAAAATTAACGGCATTTATGTCCCCGCTGTTCATGGAAAAAATCAGGTCATAAAAAAAAGACCTGTGATCGACCTCAACTTATGGGCGCATCCTAAAAAACCTGTTGTTCCGCTGATGCAAACCATTCACGACCGCATCACTCTGGAAATAGCGCGCGGCTGCACCCGCGGCTGCAGATTCTGTCAGGCAGGAATGCTCTGGCGTCCTTACCGCGAAAGAAACACCTCATTACTCATGGAAATTGCCGAAAAGACGCTTCAGGCAACCGGCCATGAAGAAATATCTCTTTTATCTTTGAGCTCCGGCGATTACAGCTGTCTCGAACCTTTGGTAATAAATTTGATGAACCGGTATCACTCCCAACGGGTAGCGCTGGCGCTTCCTTCGTTGCGCGTGGAGTCTCTCACCGGAACATTAATGGAAGAAATCAAACGAACACGTAAAACCAGTTTCACGCTGGCGCCGGAAGCGGGAACTGATAAAATGCGCCTGATTATTAATAAGGGCAACACCTCCGAAGATTTACTATCTACCGTAGATAAAATATTCGCCGCCGGCTGGAAATCAATCAAACTTTATTTCATGCTGGGCCTGCCTAATGAAGAGCAGGCAGACATGGAAGGCATTGTCAATTTAGCACATGAAGCTCTGCGGGCGGCAAAAAACCACGGTCAGATTACCATCAGCCTTTCCACCTTCGTTCCCAAACCTCACACGCCCTTTCAATGGCAGCGGCAAATTTCCATGGAAGAAATTCATGCTAAACAGGATTTTATTCGTCAGCGAATCAGAAATCGCAATATCAACGTGAAATGGCATGATGCGAAAATGAGCTTTTTGGAAGGAATATTTTCGCGTGGTGATGAAAGTATCGGGGCGCTTTTGGAGACGGCCTTTCACAAAGGCTGCCGTTTCGACGGCTGGTCTGATCTTCTGCGTTTCGACCTCTGGCAGGAAGCAATTGCTGAATCGGGAATCAACCCGGAAGATTTCATGCGCGAACGCGAGATCAATGAAATACTGCCGTGGGATAACATTGACTGCGGTGTGAGCCATGAATTTCTGTTAGAGGAAAAGCAAAAATCAACAGACCAAACGGCAACGGCGGATTGCAGGCTTGACGATTGTCAGAACTGCGGAGTATGTGATTTCTCCACAACAAAAAATATTTTCGCCGCGAAAGAGAAAAATAAAACGGTGGTGTCATCGAAGCCAATCCCTGATTCCGCCACCGGACCAGAAAAAAAATATCGTTTAACTTTCAGCAAGCTTGATCGAGCCGGATTCTTATCTCATCTGGAACTCTCCGCAGCTTTGGTTCGCGCTTTACGCCGCAGCAGTATCGCGCTTGCTTATTCTATCGGCTACCATCCCCATCCCAAAATATCCTTTGCCACCGCTACCTCGGTTGGCATGGAGAGCAAACAGGAATATCTGGATATTGTTGCTCAGGAATATTTATCAGACCTGGATTTATTAAAGAGCGAAATCAAGTCCGCCCTGCCCCTGGGCATTGAAATTTTAGAAATCAGAATGCTTTCTTCCGATGAAAAAACTATCGCTCAAATGTTACAAGGATTTGAATTCGAACTTTATCTGCCCGCCGATATTGATTCTACTCGTCTGATGACCATAGAAGAGAACATTAAGAATTTTCTGGTAACGTCTACATTCAATATCCAAAAAGTATCCAAGGGAAAAACCGTTACCAAAGACATCCGCCCTTTTATACAAAGTATGATTCTTGATGCCGCCGGTAAAAAAGTTAAATTCACCGTGAATTATACGCCGACAGGATCAGCCCGGTCTGCCGATATTATCGCACATATCCTGAAATCCAGCATCAACGAATCCCGACAAATTAGAGTAGTTAAAACAAAAACCATCCTTTCCTAATTCACATATTATATATTTGATTTTAATAAAACATTAGTTTAGATAATTAAACATTGAATTAATTATGTACCATGTATATTAATTGCTCCGCTTAAGGATACCTATGCAATATTTTAAAAAAATTGACAGACAACTTCTTAAGTGGGTTTATCAGAGACCTTTCAAAAATTCTTTTCCTATGAAAGCGCTAATTTTCATGGGGGATGGCCCGTTTTGGATGATCGTTCTATTCATCACTGCACTTACAGGACAATTGTTAAACAGTGAATCCTTTATGCAGCTGTCTGTTTTGCTTATGTTTGGATTGTTAATCAGCAACATTGTATTCGTATTTTGTAAGACCTATGTGAAGCGGATGCGTCCATATGCAAATGCGGAATTACATCATGAGTTGCATATTCAAATTCAAAATCGCGACCCTGGTCATGGCTCAAAGGAATTAGAAAGCTTTCCATCAGGCCATGTTTTATGGACAACCCTCTGCGTTGGCCTTATTTGTTCTCAATTTGGTTTTATTGCAGTTCTTCTATTTGGCTGGATAGTTCCGACCATGATGTATTTAAGGCTTTATTTAGGCGTTCACTATCCAAGCGATATCCTTGCAAGCCTGATTATAAGCAGTATCAATATCGCTATTACATTGCTTATAGCCCCCGGTCTTATGGAATGTATTAATGATTTAAAAAAGCATGATGGCTATATTTATGGCTATTGGGTATTTATAGCCGTGTTTATAATTATCGGGTTCAAATCCTGGTTGAAGAGAGTGTAATTCTTTTCTTTAGCCGACAACGTCCCAGGCACATGTGACCTCTCGTAACTTTTAGGTCATCAGGTTATGCGCCGGAGTTCTCTTCGATTTGGGAATGTTAAAGGGAGTTTCACACAATGTCCGATTATAAAGCAAGCCATACGGCGTTAGGAACCGCGTATCTGCGGGCCGCGCATCAGTTGCTGGACGCACAACCGCTGCTCTTCGATGATCCGGTTGCGTTGCCGCTGCTCGGGCTAGAGGGATTAAAACTGATCCAAGACACTGCGGACAACTATCAAACACCAGAAATGCTTGCACTGCGCACTCATGTAGTTCTGCGTTCACGATTTACCGAGGACCGGCTTGCCGCCGCTGTTTCCCGCGGAATCACGCAGTATGTCATCCTCGGGGCAGGCTTCGATACCTTCGCTCTCAGACAGCCCGCGTGGGCGAAAAATATAAAGATTATCGAGGTCGACCATGCAGGAACACAAACGATGAAACGCTCTTATATTGCAACGGCAGGTCTGGCGATGTCGGAGAACGCTGTTTTCGCCGACATCAACTTTGAAAACGAATCATTACATGACGGTCTGCTTAGATATAGTGTCTCAATGAAAGAACCATCCTTCTTCTCCTGGTTGGGTGTGACGATGTATCTAAAAGAAGACGCCATTGATGCTGTGCTTAGATCTGTCGCAATGTTTCCGGCAGACAGCGAGATTGTGCTTACTTTCGTGCAGCCGCCAGGCGACTCTCCTTCACCACTTGCCCAAAGAGTCGCGAACCTTGGCGAACCCTGGGTGAGTTGCTTCTCGTCTTATGCGCTGGAAGCAAAACTGCTTGGAGTAGGCTTTTCCAAAGTAGAATTCCTTTCTCCCGCGGAAGCTGAAGCGCGGTACTTCCGGCAGCGCCCGAAAGACCTGCCCGTACCAAAGAAAATTAATATTCTATGCGCGGTAAAGTGATATTCCGAAGGCGCCACACCACACATTTTGCAGCCAGTTATTCATTGACGTGCAAGACTAAAATTCTTATAGTTTACATAAGCTCCTGAAGGAGGCTGAAAAAGTGGGCAAAAGAAACATCGTAGTCATCGACGAGGATAAGTGTAACGGCTGCGGCCTGTGCGTATCGGCTTGCACGGAGGGCGCCATCCAATTGGTGGACGGCAAGGCGAAGCTTGTGAGCGATACATACTGCGACGGGTTGGGCGCGTGTCTTGGCGAATGCCCGCAGGACGCAATCACCATAGAACAGCGCGAGGCCGTGGATTTCAATGAAAAAGCCGCAAAGGAGCACATGGCACAGATGCAGGAGACAAAACACGCCCCCGGACAAATCGAGAAGGCTTGCGGTTGTCCAGGCGCAAACGCCAAAACGATTGATCGTTCAAACCAAAACAGCCAGCGTCCGGCCGGCAAGTCCGTCCCGTCGGCTTTGACAAATTGGCCGGTGCAGATCAATCTGGTGCCCGTGAATGCGCCGTATCTTCAGGGAGCAGACCTGCTCATCAGCGCCGACTGCGCCCCGTTCGCGTTTGCCGACTTTCACACAAAACTGCTTCCCGGCAAGATCCTTTTGATCGGATGCCCGAAGCTGGACGACGCGAATGTCTATGTCGAAAAACTTGGCCACATCTTCGCCAATTCCGGCATTAACAGTATTACCATCGTTCGGATGGAGGTTCCCTGCTGCGGCGGCCTGACCCAAATCATCAAACAGGCTCTGGCAATCTCGGGCGCAAATATTCCGGTCATGGAAGTTACAGTTGGAATCTCCGGAAACATAATCGGAGAGCGAAGACTGGATACCGTGTTGGTATAAAATCTATTTTCTAAATTAGGGGAAAATGAGGGGCGGCGTGATATACACCACCCCTCAGAAAGTTACTTCATTCTAACAAGAAAGATGCCTCGGGAATTTCCATGACGGAATTATCACCTTCCTTGATGACACGCAGGATGGTTCCTACGGTGGGAAGAATGTTATGAGCGAAAAATTTCGCCGACGCTATTTTACCGGCGTAGTAAGGATATTCAAAATGCTCCTTGCCGATCTCATCGATTTTCTTCTGGGCGATGAGGGCATGTTCCAGCAGCAGCTTGGCGCCGTAAATATGGCCGGTTGCCTGAAGGATGCGTGTGGCAAAGAAACCGATCATGCCGAACTTGCCTTGGCCCAGGTATCCGACCATCGTTGCCTGGATTTCTTTGTATTGGTTTAACGCCTCGGCAAGCAGGGCTATTTGCGCGTTTAAGATTTTATCATCTTTATTGTCGGCTACGAATTTTTTCAGTTCCGCAAACCATGAAGCAAAAACCTGCCCTCCGGCCATCATCCATTTGCGGCCGATCAGATCCAGAGATTGGATGTAGTTGGTGCCTTCCCAGATGGGGTAGATACGGCAGTCCCTGAGCTGCTGCGCGATCGGGTAATCCTCGGAGAATCCATAGCCGCCATAGCATTGCATGGCTTCGGAAATGCTGAGGAACGCCATGTCCGAACACCAGGCCTTGACAATCGGTATGTTGACTTCCACAAAAGCTTTGGCGCGTTTTCGTTCGTTTTCGTCGGTGGTGTTTTCCGCAATGTCCAGCGCGTAGTAGGACATGGAAATCATCGCCCGGCTGGCCTCGGTGACGGACTTCTGATACATCAGCATGCGGCGCACATCTTCGTGATGAATGATGGATACTCTGGCGGCTTTTGGATTGGTGATCGAGCGTCCCTGGATACGCCCGGCTGCGTACATAGCCGCGTTGTTGTAGGATACTGTGGCTGCAGCATTAGCCGCCAATCCCGTGACGGTGCGTTCCTCGTTCATCATCTGGAACATCTGCGCCATTCCCGCGCCTTTGCCGTCAACGGGGGCGTTGCCCAGAAGGTATCCCCGGCATTTGTTATCTTCGCCAAAATTGACGATGCTGGTAGCCGAACCCCGGATGCCCAGTTTGTGTTCGATACCGCCGCAGTTGATACCATTGAATTCACCGACTTCCCCGGCTTCGGTAGGCCAGTACTTGGGTACGACAAACAGGGATATTCCTTTAGTGCCGGGTACGCCGCCTTCGATGCGGGCCAGGGCCAGGTGGATGATGTTTTCGGTAATGTCTTGCTCGCCGCCGGTGATGAAGCATTTAGTGCCGACAATTTTGTAAACGCCTGGCTGATCGGTGGGAAAGGCCTTGGTAATGATATCACCAACGTCCGAACCGCTGTTGGGCTCTGTCAAATCCATGGTACCCGCCCATTGGCCACTGAACATTTTGGGCAGAAAAATATTCTTGACCTTATCGCTGCCAAAGTCGCGGATCAGGCTTGTAAGCCGGTCGTCGCCATAGCATAAGGACCCAGCGCTGCATTGGCGGCGGCAAGATACTCATTGGTCGCACCCATAACGCACAGAGGCATAGAGCTGGGGTCGCTGTGATCGGCATTGCTCGAACCCAGACCATTTTCCTGGATAGTCCAATAGGCTTTTTTAAAGGATTCGGGAACGGTGACCTTGCCGTTTTTATAAACAGCGTGAATTGTATCGCCATCGTCGTTGGTGGGCGCTACAGCTTCTTTGGCTATTTTCATTGCGTTTTCCAGGATGGAATCAATGTCGTCGACAGAATAACCTCCTTTGAAGCGTCCGGCCTCAAAGACCTTGAAATGTCCAGCCATTCTTTTAAAATAAACTTTTGGTCGCGGGTGGAATACAGAAAATTTGATGCCATATCTTTGATTCTCCTTTACCCAGTGGAATAGTAACTTTTGGGCGCGCTTGTAAGAAAACCTTTAAATTAAGTCAACTTAATACAACAAAACATGCTAATTTCCCGGTAACATTTATTTATTAGGCAGTAGGAAAATAGTAAATAGTGACGAGGAACAGCGTCCTCTTACCGGATTCCGTCATGCGACGAATTGACGGAGGATAACTGGATTCCCTTTTTTACAGGAATGACAGAGGTGGATTGGATTTACTCTAAAGCCTAATCACCCTGAATAGTAACTACTTCGTGTTTCCGGCTCAGTCAGCATTGCCGTCCGGTTACGTTCGCATCAGCCATTGCAATGCACCCTTTTTCAGATCAATGGCGGCTTCCGGACAGGTTTCCATACAGCAGAAACACCTGATGCATTTCCGGTAATTATACTGTGGCACCCCGGCTTCGTCCGCTTTAGTGATCGCTCCTGCCGGGCACACTTTCATACAATTGTAGCAAAGCGTGCAAGCATCGGCCCTCGGCACCGGTTTTTCTACAAAAAGATTTTTAATCGTCTGTGATGTTAATGGCCACATTATGCCGCCCCTCACGGCGCTTCGCGGCGCTTTAAAATCAGTTATCCGCATAGCATCAAGAGATTCGCCTTTCATCTGAATGTCATCAGGCGACTTCACTCCATATCCGCGTTTGAATCCTTCCGTAATAGTAAAAACTTTTTTCAGTTTGAGGCCCACCAAGTTGACAGCGACGTAATCCAACGCCACAGCATCGTTTCCGACTATAATGGCGCCGATTTTTTTCGGTTTCCCTGTAGGTCCCGGACCATCGCCCTCCATGCCTACAACAGCATCCATGATATGGATAGATTGTTTCGACTTTTCAAAACCATTCAGCAGGCCGCCGTACAGATCAAGCAGCAAACTCGCTGAACTCCATCTGAGACGGCGCCCTCATGTGCATCCGCGATTTACTTAGACCGGGCATGGCTCCGAAGGAACCTTTCACCGCGCCGGTATAATGGGTAAATCCATGCGTTTTGAGCTTCGGCATGTTGATTATATAATCGACATCAAAGAACGCTTGGGAAATATCAATGTTCTTATAACGATGCGCCAGCGGAAACCGCAGTGTCTCTGTCACGTTTATGTCCGCGACCTCAATCTTCAGATCGTTTACGATTTCGGCAAGGCCGGTTTTTTTTATGGTCGATTTCAGAGGAAAAAAATTGGGCGATTCAATTAGAACGATATCGCGTGTATAATCATGCACGATTTCCGCAACAGCCCTGAAAAGTTCAGGATGCGTGGTAACGGCCCGTTCAGGGTTTGACGGCATAAGCAGGTTCGGTTTCAGGCACA
>CAVQCU010000038.1:0-16095 GCA_963710995.1 uncultured delta proteobacterium | reverse complement strand
GGAAATGTTCTTTCCAAATAATACGTCAGTTTCTCAACCTCCGGCGGTTGGGTGAAGGTCTTATGTTCAAACTGCTCGGTATGTATGCTTACACTCCAGCTCTTCTTGTGGATATCCATGCCCACGTAAATGTGTTGACCTCCAAAGTCAAGTTTGTTACTCTTTTCCATGGCAAGCCTCCTTTGGTGTATTTATGTTTTGGCGAACTAAATATACTATAACAAAGTGGAGACTTGCCTTTGTATTTTTTAACATAAGGTCTGATGAATGTCAAATGTTGTGGAGTAGTAGGGTATGCCGTGTAAAACGTATGACTAGTCGGTTAAAGTCCGACCATGGAGTTCGGTAGTTCGCCCATGTAGCTAGAGGGAGGTGTTAAGAGCAACCTGAAGCACTAAGTTCTCTGACAAAGGCTCCGTAAGAGAGTCGAGCAAACCTGCGGGTCGCAGCGTAAGCGAACCTAGATGTAGCCTCGAAACACACGATGGAGTTGTCGACCCCGTAATGGAAGGGGGAAGACCGTAGCATCTATCTTAGCGAAAACTACCAGAACCGATAGATGGACTTCCGGGGTAACAGGGGTGACACGCAGGGGCAGCCATACGACAATGAACACGGGAGATCCTTGTCGATGCTCTAAGGAGGGCAACCAGTAAATATAAGGAAATGAAAATTTACCGGGTCGATAAGGGAGTCGGAGTTGCCCATAGTATCGCTTGTATTCCAAGGACAACATAACCTTGGGAGAGGGAAGGGGCAATACCTTCATCATGCTTCTAAAGGAGAGAAGGAAAGGAGATTGCGGTAACGCTACTAACTCTGAATATTTCGAGAACTCCGGTGGAAGCTATAATGGAAGGCCAAGTGAAAGCGAAAGCCTCTGGAAGAAGATGATTGGAAAGACGTATTCGGGAAAACCGAACGTCCGGTTTGATGAGGGGGAGCTGGAAATAGAGCATTCAGCTACTACGCCAGCTCTACTCTACTGAAAGCGACAATCGAGAATAGCCCGTCGACGGGCAGTTGTCTCTCGCCGGGGATACCTGCCTGGAACCGCATCTCTCTCAACCTATATGGTTATAGCCACCCCCAAAATACATGGCCAAATGCGCTTGTCTGCGTATCGTTTTAAGGCAAATGGGGCGATTCTAGTCCCAAATTTCCCTATTCAACCCTGTTTCTTCTCGATGTCAGATACTCGATTACATCCTCCTCGAAAAAATACCTTCTGCCGCCCTTTTTTTGCCGTTTTAAGGTCTAGAAAAGCATTTAAACATATCCGCTAAGTAAGTTCGGAATGAGTCGCACCTACCTTAGTGGTATACATCCCAAACTTTTTAAAGTTGTTTCTTTGTAACAAACATTCGCAGCACTTTATTCTTTAACAGGTATCCGCGAGTTCCTTATTAAGAATCCATCCACAAGCGTTCTCAGCTTATCTGACTCGCATAGGAATGCCAGATGCCCACAATCACCGGTCAGTTCTGCCGTTTCAGTTTTAAGGAGCCGGGCAAAGGTCTTTGCGGGCTCCGGGTAAATAATCTGATCCTGCGTATTCAAGATGATGAGGGTTTCAGCATGTACGGCTTTAGCCGCCCTTTCCGGGGATTCATCAAATTTCTTGAGAATGTCATGAGTCATAATGGCCTTCACCTGCCAGGCCCAGTCGGTTGGGTTGTATTTAAGGAAGCTGTTTTCCAGATCGCTCAGAAACTCTGGAACCGAAGCGGGTTTGGTTGCCGCTACGCGGAAACGTGGGGTCCATAACAACAGAGTATGCATGGGAGCCAGAGCTTTCATCGCTGAATGTCCACCTTTACAACTCTGGACATTCTCGATAATACTTAATTCGGCAGACAAGAGAAGCAGATCGTTGGAGGTCATCCAAGGCGACCCGGCGATCGGAATAACCTTGTCCATAAAATCAGGATGTAAAACCATCCACTGGAACGCCTGCATGCCGCCCATTGACATTCCAATCACAGCGTGAATGTGTTGTATATTAAGATACTGAGTCAGAAGCACATGTTGAGCCGTGACCATATCCCTTATGGAGAATTGAGGGAAAGCCCTGTTCGGCTGAATAGCGCTGTTGGAGGGGGACGAGGATACTCCGTTCCCAAAGGAATCCACAGCGATAATATAATACTTTGAACTATCGATAACTTTTCCAGGCCCAACAATTCCAAGATCGATAAGCTCCTGCGTCGTTCCCGCTAGCCAGGTCGGAATCAAAATCGCGTTTGACTTTTGCGGGTTAAGTTTCCCAAGGATTCGGTAGGCAAGCCGGCATTCGTGTATGATCGCTCCGCTCTCCAACTTAAAAGCACCTAGATCCGCATAACGGAGGGATTCCTCGCCCCAAGCGGCTTCCCACGCAAAGAGCAATATTGCGGTCACAAGGAGGATCTGAATCCGGCTTTTTCTTGTAAGCATCACGTTGGTTTCCCTATATTTGACCTAATAATTCATAAAGATCACTTTTTATTGATGATTAATTCCGAGTAGGAAATATAGGGGTAGCGCCTTTATATGTCAAGTCAATAGTGGCCCGCGAATTATTTATAAAATGAATTTTAGAAGCAACTTATCTTTTTGATGATTTTAAATTGAAAATATGTATGTTTGTGAAAGATTTCGGATGTGCAATTACAGGAATAAAGAAACAAAAATCCGATTTCCGGATCGGCAGAATTGTATCTACAAAGTGTGAGTGGCGACAATATGTCAAGACTGAGTATTATGCTTTGAAAGAAAGCATCATTATCGATAACTTTTTAATAAGTTATAAAATGAAACGAAGTGCCTTTTCCAACTTAGCCCTTGCTCTCTGCCGGTCTTTGAACAACTGCGGATTGAAACAGATAATTTTGGGATTTTTCTTGCAAATAATCGACGGTAGTAATAATATCAATTAGGGGATGATATCTCCGTCCTGCTGAAGCCAAGGTGAAGTATTATTCAGTAGAGCAGATCTTAGGGAAGGAAGATGAGTCAGATCGAGAAAGGAGAGGAAGAAAGATGATTACCAGGCTTAGACGAAACGGGATTTTGGTTTTACTGTGTATGGTTTTTACTATCGTTGGTTTGGTCTCCTCCGTGAGCGCAAATGAGAAAAAAGCGGATGACCCCAAACAGGTCCAATCTTCGGTGAGTGCTGGTCCTTCGATAGATTTGCGGATGAAAACCATCGGTGTCATCGGTGGGGTAAGCTGGGTGTCTTCCCTCGAGTACTACCGCCTGATCAACGAAATGGTCAGAGACGAGTTCGGCCCCTTGTATTCCGCGAAGATCCTTATGTATTCAATTGAATTTGGAGAATTTTCAAAACAGGAACGGCTGGCGGATAAAGGGAACTGGAGACCATTGAGAAAAACTATGATTGACGCCGCACAAAGACTTAAACGCGGAGGCGCTGATTTTATCGTCATTGCCTCCAATACCATGAACTCCACAGGTGATCTCATTCAAGCAAAGGTAAAGATTCCAGTTCTTAACATCGCTGATGCAACCGGCAAAAAAGTCAAAGCAAGTGGAATAAAAACCGTCGCCCTGTTGGGGACGTCCTTTACGATGGAAAATCCTTTTTACCGGAACCGCCTGGAGAGATACGGGATCAAGGTCGTTACACCCAATAAAATCGAGCGGGATTACATCAATAAGGTTATTTTTGATGAGCTATGTGCGGGAAAGTTCTTAAAGGAATCAAAAGAGCAATATATCCGAATTATTGACCGTCTGGTGAAAGAAGAAGGAGTAGAAGGAGTAATCCTGGGCTGCACAGAGATTCCCTTATTTATCAAACAGCAAGATGTGAGCGTGCCGGTTTTCGACACGACGGCGATTCACGTGGAGGCGGCGGTGAAACATGCTCTGAACAGGAAATGACTCCAGGGAATTTCATAGGGTATTATTCCTTATTGTCATTGTCCGTGTCATTGCCATCGCTGTTCTGAAAAAGGACGTCGTGGAACGAGCCAAAAATAGAAATTACGGTGTTGTTTTTCTTAATATATAATCTGGTTCAATGCTGATGATGTCAATAATAATTTAACTAAAGGAAGAACTATTTGAATCGGTATTTTAAAGATAATATTAATACATGGCAACTACAGCTATTCAGTAATAGTCATTCATCAAAAACAGAGAAGTACGTATTAGAGAGACACGGTTCAATATGATGAAATCATTTGTGCGTACATTTTTTAATCACCTTTGTTTGTTTTTCAGTATAATCCTAGTTTTTGTTTTCTCGTCCGATGCCCTATCCAAGGAACCAGGACATCAAAATCCGGCAAAAGTAACTATCGGGATCTATATAATGGATGTTTATGACCTTGATGTCAGAAAAGGTAGTTACACAGTTGATTTCTATATTTGGTTTAAATGGAAGGGTGATGTGAATCCGCGAAATTTTGAGATAATGAATGGATACATTGCATATAAAGCGAAGCAGGATAACTTAATCACACATGGTGATTATCATCATGTTTCTTACCGATGCAGAGCGAACCTTCATACACCATTCGATTTATCCGCGTATCCCTGGGACAAGCAAGTAATATCAATACATGTCGAAGACGAGGATGACGATATTAAAAAATTGATTTATGTCCCTGATGTGGAAAATTCAAAAATATATTCCGGTTTGAACATCAACGACTGGGCCATAAGCGCCCTCAAAGTTTATAATACTGATAATATATATGAAACAAATTTTGGTAAACCGTCAAGAAGTCGTGACGAAAAAGCAACATATTCACGATTCACGTTTGATATTCATATTGATCACAAAGGCATCAATTTATTCTTAAAAACCTTCATTGCATTGTTTATCTCAGTCGCAATTGCATTTTTAACATTTCTTATTCACCCAAAACAT
Organism: uncultured delta proteobacterium; assembly: GCA_963710995.1. GTDB lineage: Bacteria > Desulfobacterota > Syntrophia > Syntrophales > Smithellaceae > Smithella. The sequence goes on along the minus strand of CAVQCU010000038.1, from coordinate 11,213 downwards.
TATGCGGCCCCTCGTTTTAGTGTCTGCGTAACGGGAATGTTTGGTGCTGTATCATCCCATATTGTTGTATCGCAAAGGATATTTGAGAGCCCCGTGTTAACCTTAGCGGACCATGTTCATTTTCTAGGATTTTTTTTCATTTTTCTTTCTGTACTTGAATCATGTGTTGTATTAAAGCTGTATCATGATGGCAGGGATCATAAGGCGCGTCTGTTTGATTTATGGTCTGTATATCTTTTCCCGGTTGTCTTCCTGATATCAGTTATTATTGCTATTTCAATAAGCAAATAGACTCAATAAGCGGCTCCCCGGCCCGCGCCGGTGATGATCAGTATCCGGATGGCATCATCCTTTGAAAGGCGGACGAACAGATCGTTGAACTCATCGAGCATCTCCAAGTTGATCGCATTGAGTTGCTCCGGCCGGTTCAGGGTGATTAGCCCCACCTGGGGCTCGATTTCAGTAAAAATAAAAGTATGATACATATTGATATTACTTACCTCATGTCTTGCCTTAGTGTTTCGTTGCATTCATATCCCGGAGCTTGCGACGAAGGATTTTCCCGACGGCGCTCTTGGGCAATTCGCTGATAAACTCGACAAATTTTGGCACCTTGTAGGCGGCCAGATGTTCCCGGCAGTAGCCGACAACCTCTTCCTCCGTCATCCGTTCCCCTTCTTTCAGGACGACAAAGGCCTTGACCGTTTCCCCCCGATACGCGTCGGGAACGCCGACTACGCAGGCCTCCATAATTTTTTCGTGCTGAAAGAGGACCTCATCGATATCCTTGGGATAGATGTTGTAGCCTCCGGCCACGATCATATCCTTTTTCCGGTCAACGATTCGGAAGTGCCCCTCCTCGTCCATAACGCCGATGTCACCTGTGTAAAGCCAGCCATCCCTGAGGACAAGGGCCGTTTCTGCGAGCTGCTTGTAATAGCCCGACATCACCTGGGGACCTTTAATGCAGATTTCGCCTGCTTCGCCGGGTTTGAGCTTCGTGTCGCCACGGTCGATGTCAACGATCTTAACGTCTGTATTGGGAAAGGGGACGCCGATGGTGCTGATCTTACTTTTGCCGCCCCAGGGCATTCCCGTGGCAAAAGCTACATTTTCCGTCATGCCATAGTTGTCGTAAACATCTTTGCCGGTCAGGGCCTTGAGCTGCTGTACCGTATCGGCTGCAATAGGGGCGGCGCCGGTAAAGAATCCCTTCACAAATGAAAGGTCCATTTTGCGGAACTGCGGGTTGGCAAGCAGGCCAACGAAGATTGAGGCTACGCCGGGAAGAAAATCCGGTTTGTATTTCTTCAAGGTTTCGATTAGGATACCCGGCTCTGGCCGGGGGATGATCGTCGATGTCCAGCCGCTCCAGATGATAAAATCCTGGCTCACGACATAGCCCGCGGAGTGAAAGATGGGATATGTCCCCACGATGTGTGCCTCTCCGTCTTTCAGATCGGGGAACCAGGCCCGGAAGATCTGCACGACGGACGAGAGATTCGCCTGGGTCAGCATTGCCGCCTTCGAAACGCCCGTCGTCCCGCCCGTGTAGATCAAGGCTCCAAGATCGTCCCAGCGGGAGCGGTCCGGCACCGGTGTGGCGGGATATTTCCGGATCAGGTCCATAAATTCATAAACACCCTTTTGCGGCGTCACTTTCCGGTACATGGCCTTCTTCACGAAGGGGTAGAGATGCTTCTTCGGGAAGGGGAAATAGTCGTTGATGTGGCACGTTATGATCGTCCCGACGCCCGTCTTTACCTTTAAGTTAAGCGCCCGTGGCAGCAGCAGGTCAAGCGTGATAATGACCTTCGCATCGCAGTCGTTTAACTGGTGCGCCAGTTCCTGCTCTGTGTAGAGGGGGTTGTTCATCGCCGTTACTGCCCCCAATCGATGAACGGCATGATTGGCGATGATGAGCTGAGGCAGATTGGGCAGAAGCATCCCCACCTTGTCCCCCGCCTTCACACCCAGGTCGATCAGGGCATTCGCGAAACGGTTCACAAGAATATCCAGTTCGCGATAGGTGATCCGCCGTCCCATGAAGATGAAACCGGTGTGGTCGGGAAACTTCTTCGCGGTACGGATCAGGGCCTCCCCCACGGTGATCTTCTGAATTGCGATTTCCGAGGGCACCCCCAGGGCATACGATTTGTGCCAAACTCTCTCAAAAGCCATCTTCAACAACCTCCATTTCTTATATTCTTCTCATCTGCCATACGCCCTGAACAAGACAACAAACCTGTCCCGATTCATCCTTTATCTCCAGATCCATCTTCCAGTCGGCTTTCCCTTTTTCATCCGCCTCTTTCTGGATAGCCTCAACCGCCTCCTCACTCAGCGAAGCCTCAACGGTCACATCCGTTGTTGCGGGACGGCGGTACTGAATCGACATGGCTTTAACGATGGGATAATATTTTGTGTGATCAAAAGAAGCGACAAACATGGGGCCGCCCACATATTCCCCGATGGTAAAGAGAGAACCGGCATACATGGTTCCGATATGGTTAATGTTGGGCGCAAGCGGAAGGACGACCTTGATGTGGCGATCCCGCATCTCCTCGATATGGATACCCATTTCTTTAATAACGTGAATCACTCCTTCGAGCAGCGGTATATATTCCTTGAATTTTTCATCTATCATTATTCTGATCTTCATCAATAAAAATATATTTTGCCTGCATTTCATCCCCCCTCTCTTGCAGTGAAGAGAGGGGGGATGAAATGCAGGCCTTACGGCAGAACCGCAACAAAAGTCCCGGTAATTTTAACAGCTCCGAGACCATCGACTGACTAGATTTCACAACGGATACGCTTCTCGCTGGCCTCTTCGAAATTCTCCACAACCTTACCGGTTACGGTAATCGTCGCCCGCTGTTTGGTGTTCTCAAAATCATACAAATCGACGGGCTCGGTCATGCCGGCAAACCGGACGCCGAACTTCCGGATATACTTATCATCGATCCATTCCGTTATGGCTCGGCCTGTGATCCCCATAATGAGCATCCCTTGGGAAATCACCAACGGCATCCCGAATATCTTGATGAAGGTCTCGTCGTGGTGCAGGAAATTGAAGTCGCCCGAAGCACCAGCATAGCGCACTATATGGGTACGGGTGACGGGATCCGACGTAAATATGGGCATTGCGTCGCCAACGTTTATGTTGTTGTAAGTGATTGCTGTCGTCATTATTTCTTCCTATCTCTCTACTAAAGTCGTACGTGCACGTATCGCCAACTCTCCGCGCTGATTCTTGATTTCCGTCTCCAGGACGGTAAACTCCATGAACTTTCCGGGTTTGTCTTTCTTTTCCTTGTCGTACATGCTGACGACCTTGCTTTGTCCCTTTATGATATTCCCGGGATGAATGGGGGTAAGGTACTCATATTCCTCCTCACCGTGCAACAACCGTCCCAGGTTGATGCCGATAGCCTGTAACATGGGCATCAGTCCTCCCCCGCCCCAGAGAGCAAAACAAGTCTGACAGGTGGACGAAGGAACGATGTCTCCGTATCCGGACGCCTTTGCCGCTGCAGAATTCCAATAAATGGTTTTCACCTGGCCTTTGCTCTCCTTCTGGGAGATGGCCATGGCGAATTCGGCAATCTTTCCCTTTTTCACCTCGAAGGTGTAGGGGGAAAACTCCATCCCTAATTTCGTTTTGTCAGCCATAATACCTTCTGTTAAAATTAAGAAATAGACTAAATAGTTCTTTTACTTTCCTGTAAAATGGGGCGGACGTTTCTCCAGGAAGGACGTCACCGCCTCCATCATGTCATCGCTCGGTACGGCGGCAGCGTTCTTCTGGGCAACATAATCGAGGCTCGGAAAGATGCCGTTGTCCCGGGTGTAGTGAATGACCTCTTTGACTCCCTGAACGGTCAGAGGGGGATTCGCCGCGATCTCTTCCGCCAACGCTCGGGCGCCCTGGCAAAGGCTCTCGCGGTCATCATAAATCCGGTTGATAAACCCGATCCGGAAGGCTTCTTCAGCAGTAAAATCCCGTCCCGTCAGCGCCAGTTCACGGAAAAGACCCTGTCCGACGATTGTGGGAAACCTCTGGAGGGTACCCACATCGGCGATAATACCGATCCGCGTCTCACGGATCGAAAAGATGGCGTCACGGGAAGCCAAACGAATATCGCAGGCGCAGGTCATGTCAATGCCGCCCCCGATACAATGTCCATGTATCGCCGCAATGACCGGTTTACGACAGCGCTCGACGGCGCTGATATTATCCTGTAATCGCTTAATCCCGCGCTTCATGTCCTCTCGCTGCAAGGCCGAACCGTCGCCCACCAACGCCGCCGCATCCGCAAGGTCCAGACCGGCCGTAAAGCTTTTTCCTTCCGCACGGACAATGACCACACGCACCTCAGGATCGGCGTCGAATTGTTCGAAGTGTTCCGTTAAGCCCGCAAAAAACCTTAAGCTCATGGTATTGCGCTTCTCCGGCCGGTCAAGAATCAGCCAAGCCAGATGTCCTTCCTTTTCCACACTAAATGGTGCTTTGTCAGTCATATTACCCCCTTATCTTCGTCAAGAGAAAAGACCTGTTTTCTCAAATTCTTTAACCTCAGCCTCCGCAAACCCGATTTCCCTGAGGACATCCTGTGTATGCGTTCCTGCCGATACACCCGTCCGGCGGTAAACAGGTGGCGTTGCTGAATATTTAATGGGGTGAGCCAACTGACTAACGGTACCGCCCTCGGGGTGGTGCCCGGGCCTCTCTTTGGCCACATCAGCCACATCCTCGAAAAGCGTCTTGTCGGGATAGGGCTCAAGCGTGCGAGGGAAACCTGCATCGTAATGTTTGAACCATGGATATTCAGTCATTTTCCGCCTCCCAAGTAGCTATTTTATTTAAAGCAAGATTTCAATGTCGGTTATCGGATACGCCATGCAGGGATGGATATATCCAAAGGCCCGGTCGGACTTTCTCAGCTTTACGCCGCTTGGCTGATAGACCTTTCCCGAAAGCAGCTTAGTCCTGCAGAGGCTGCATTCGCCCGAGCGGCATAAGGCGGGAATCGCCACGCCCTCCCTCTCCAGCGATATCATGAGCGGCTCCAAGGCAGGCGCGCTGATCGTCTTTCTCCCTTTTATCGCAACTTTGAAAACATCACCGGCTTTTACATTCCCAGGCCAGCCGGGGTGCGATGCTATATTCTTCGGCGTGCCCATTACCTCGATCTTTGTCTTTCTTGCCGGTATGGACAGTTTTTCAAGTTCGGGCAAACAGAATTTATACATGGCCTCCGGACCGCAGACAAAGAACGTCCAGTTAAGTTCCTCCAGTCTTTCCTTGATCAAACCGCAATTGATTAAACCCTTAAGTCCGCTGAAAGAAGGTGTCGGTTCAGATACGACTATGTCCCATGTGAAGTTCCTATGGGCAGATGAAATCCTGTCAATCTCCTTCTTGTAGATTACATCATCCTCAGCCCTGCTTCCGTAAAACAGATGCATCCTGCGGCCCAGGTTTTTATCAGCAAGCTCCCTGATCATGCTCATGAAAGGGGTTATGCCGCTGCCACCTGCGATGAAGGCCAGTTTGTTGCCGTGAAAAAGCGGATTGTAATGGAAATTTCCCGACGGCGATGAACTGTTGAGTTTATCACCGGGCTTCAACTCATCTAATAGGTAATTAGAGACAAACCCATCTTCCACTCTTCTGACCGTTATCTCATAATAGCCTGTCTGTGTCGGAGATGATGCTATGCTGTAAGGCCTGCTCGTCCTGACGCAGCCTGTCTCCACAAAGACGTTGATATATTGTCCGGCCTGAAACGGTGGCAGATAGCCGCCTTCGCTTACAAGCTTAATGGACTTTGCGCTCGCGGTCTCCTGAACAATTTCCGATACGGTCAGGTCAAGCCTTGCCGGATGAAGCGAATCTATGATGCTTCTGACCTCTCCTCTTTTCGCCTGATAGTCAAAACCGTATTTTTCAAGGATAGCGTTCTCCCTGATTATTTCATCATAACCGGAGATTTTTTGCATGATCTCATTCTTAGCCATATTCCCCCCCCCCTTACTGCTTTTTAAGAAGCCGTGAAATCGATCTGGCTGCAGAAGCGCCCGACTGAAGAGTGGGCTGAAAACCACCGGATCCATTCCATGCGCCTGCGAAATACAAACCCTGAATCATTGACTTTGCTTTCACAAACAGGTTTGTCTCCCTGGTGAAGTGTTCCGAGCCATAGACCGAACCGCCCGGATGTCCGAGATAGCGCATATGCGTAAGCGGTGTTGCCGGCTCAGCCTCTTCAATATGCTTCCTGACGTCAGGAAAAACCTTTTCGGCAAGGTCAATCAAGTTCTCGGCAAAGCGGTATTTTGTATCGTAATATTTTGAAGGAGGAACGCTCATCCATGGTTGTGCATACTGAAGGGTAACTAGAGAGGCCTGACACGAGCCCTGGGGCGAAAAGTCAGGATCGTCAACGTCATAGCAGGTCAGCAGGGAAAATTCGGCCGCATCCAGCGTTTTCATCTTCTTGTATGCATAATCAGCGTCCGTGGTTGAACAGATGAAGTTAGTCGCCTTATCGATTCCCATATCCGCCGGATTGCAGTCGAAACCCATGTAAACAGTGAAAGCCGAGAGACCGACTGTCCTTGCATTAAGTGTCTTGAGTTCATCCTCCGGGCAGTTTTCTGCGCCGATCATATCGATTAAGGTTGTTATCGGGCCGGCATTGGAAACCACAAATTTTGTTGATATCTCATTTCCGTCTTCAGTAATAACGGATTGGATTTTGCCATTTTCGACCTTTATCTTCTTTGCTGCGCAATTGAATCTTACATCTCCGCCGAAATTGATGAAGGCGTCGCAAATCGCATTGGACATAGCCTGCGACCCTCCTTTCATATGCCAGGGTTTGAATTCAAGATAAGCCCAGAGTGTCATGACGAAGTCCATGAAATTGAGCCGACTCGGCGGCAGCCCGTTATAACTCCAGTAGATGGACACGGCGTTCTGCAAGCAGGGGTCTTTAAGATATTCATCAAGAATGCCCTGGGTGTCCTTCAGGGCAAGCTTGAAAAAAAGCGGATATTTTTTAGGGCTTGCCTCCCGGTCGTTCATAAACAATACACTCACCATTTCCATGCAAAACGCATAGACAAGATCAAAAAACTTTTTGATCCCTTCCTTCTCGGACGGGAATTTTTCCATCAGCGTCTCTTCCGCCGCCATCCTTTCGGCCTTCAAGTTGATGTCTATTTTTCCAGGAACGACAATCCGGTAAAGGTTTTTCTGCTGTATAAACTCAATTTTTTCGACAACACCCAGTTCGCTTAGCACCCCCCTCACAGGCCCTGGGAATTCGGGAAATCCCAAACCGCTCAATTGGTGAAGCGCAACCTCAAATTCAAATCTGCCCCTGATAAAGCTTGTAGCGCATCCGCCCGGGACATTGTGTCTTTCGAGCAGCAGGGTTTTATGTCCGTTTTTAGTGAGTCCGGCGGCGGCCGTAAGCCCGCCGTTGCCGGCACCTATTACAACCACGTCATAATCAGGCATGAACGATCCCCTCCTTGAAAAAATTGTTTAAAGATCTAACAAAAGGACAATACTGTCAAGCCACTTCTCTTTACTGTTTTTCTCCCGAAGCCCTTACCCCGTTTTTTTGATAAGCATTTACTTTTTATGCAAAGGAGCATGGCAATATTTGATTTGTATGTCAAGCCAGTACGTTGTGTCAAATAGGTAGTTTCGTCACTATTACCTAAAACCGACTCATCACCGGTCTCTGCGTTGCTAGAAATCGTTCATTGAACTCCTTGCACTCATTACGTGCCCATCGATGGGCAGAGTTTTCTCTAGCCGGGGAAACCTGCCTGGAACCATTTTTCACCTCACCTATAGGAGCGATCATAGCCACCTGAAAAAAACATGCCCTGGAACACCCTTTTTTTGCCCTTTGACTGACGTCCAATAGGCATTTAAGCAACTCCGCTAGATAAGTACGGAATGAGTCGCTGATTACCATCAGGTATATACATTCCTATGCCCTAATAAAAAAAATCCTACAGGGTCAAATGTATCTGTACCCCCCCCTTTCTGAGAATTTTGAGTAGCTATCCAGATGTCTGCACATATTAATACTTATTTCCTGTTATCCACAAATCTCCGACGTCACAAAACATACAAGATAACAAGTGATAATAATTAACTTGCTGTTCATTTTTCATTGACACACAAAGTCATTTACCTTACACTTGAAACACGAAGAAGCGAGTTCTTATCAAAGACGCATTTTTACCTATATATTAGGAGATCTTGCATTTGAATAAGAGACATTATTTTTATTCATTACCGGTGATTCTTCTGCTAATCGTCGTTATTACCGGCTGGTTTGCCACGGACTATCTTGGCAATAAAGCACGGCAGGATATTACCTCCGAAAGCCAAGCTTCAATATTAACCCTGTCCACTTATTTATCCTCTACATTCACAACCATTGAAGGGCTCGTTAAAGCCCTGTCCGGATCTCCATCGATCACTCCTGCACTGCTGTCTAAACGTGATCAGGATATCGAACATACCAATAGCGCGTTAGACAGATACAATTCCGCTTTAAATGCTTCCGTGACATACCTGATGGATGCCAATGGCATGACTGTGGCATCCTCCAACCGGAAAGATCCGGACAGCTTTGTTGGAAAATCCTATCGTTTTCGTCCTTACTTTCAGGAAACAGCCAAGGGTCAATCTTATCACTATTTTGCAATGGGCATTACTTCCAAAAAGAGGGGTTTCTATGCCAGTTACCCTGTTCAGAATCAACTGGGTAAAGTGATTGGCGTGGTCATGATTAAAAAGGATCTTGATGATGTGGAAACCTTTTTCAGAAAATATCCCTTTTGCTTTCTAATCAACCCGGACGGCATTATTTTTCTATCCAGCAAGCCGGAAATGGTTCTAAAAAGTCTCTGGCCGCTGGACAAAGCCACACAACAAAAATTGATTGCTTCTCAGCAATTCGGCAATAAACTCTCTGGAGCTGTTACCAAAAAGGAAATTGTTGATGGCACGGAAGTAACTTTTAAAGGAAAGGATTATTTCGTCTCCAGGAAGGTGGTTGACAGCGACGGATGGTCGATTGTGCTGCTGACCGCGACAGATCGTATCTGGATTTACAGATTGACCGGCATTCTGACAACGATTTTCGTATGCTTTTTAATTATGGTCTTTTCAGGCATTCTCTATTTAACAGATCGATCCCACGAAGCTATTCGGCAAAGCGAAGAAAAATTCCGCACATTGGCCGAATCCAGCACTTTTGCCATCATGATGCACCAGGGCGACCAATGGATTTACGCGAATCGCGCGGCTGAAGAAATTTCCGGTTATGCGGAAAAAGAACTCTGCAACATGCACTTCTGGGATATTGTGCACCCGGATTACCGGGACATGGTAAAGCAAAGCGGTCACAATCGTCAACAGGGAAAGGTACTGCCGCGTACTTACAATTTTAAAATCATTACAAAAAACGGCGTGGAAAAATGGGTCAGCCTGACCGGGAACCCTATCCATTATAAAGATAAACCCACGGCTTTGATTTCCGTAATGGACATCACCGAACGAAAGCAGGCAGGTGAAGCGTTGCGGGAGAGCGATGAGAAATACCGGACCATCCTCAAAGATATGGATGACGTTTACTTTGAAGTAGATATCAAGGGGAATATCACGTTCGTTAATGCTTCTTCCTGTAAAATGAGCGGATACTCTGAGGAGGAACTGCTCGGGATGCCTTTTAAGAAAATCAGTGCATCCGATGATATTGAAAAGACCATGCAATACTTTGGCGAAATTTTCCTGACAGGCAAAACGGGTAAACCGTTTTTATGGAATCTAGTGAAAAAGAACGGGGAACAGGGATTTTTTGAAATAGTCGTCTCCTTGATCAGGGACAAGCAGGGTAAATCCATAGGCTTCCGGGGAATAGGACGAGATGTCACCGAACGCGAGAAGGCAGAGGCGGCGTTAAGGAAAAGTGAAAACCGTTTAAGAGCACAGTACAATGGTAATCCAATCCCGACATATACTTGGCAAAAACAAGGAGATGAATTTATCCTGAAAGACTTCAATGATAGCGCAAAGACTTTTACGAATGGACAAAGGGACTCTTTCCTTGGAAGACAGGCTTCCGAGATGTATAAAAGTCGACAGGAGATATTAGGAAACCTTCAGAGATGTTTTGATGAAAAAAGAATCATCGGATAGAATCCCTATCAGAACATTTTATGCCCGGTAAGTTTGTCGTAATCACATTCGTTTTCGTTCCCCCTGATTTGGTCATGGTACACATGGAAGACATTACCGAGCGCAAGAAGTCGGAAGAAAAATTACTGGAGAGCGAGGAGCGGTACAAGTCTCTTTTTGACCGTTCGCTCAACCTTGTTTACACCATGGATTTCAACGGTCGCTTCATCGATGCTAATGACGCCACCTTGAATCTGTTTGGCTATAAGAGAGAAGAAATCCGTTCTCTCAATGTTGCCTCGCTTTTGGACGAAGATCAACTTCCGCTTGCATTAAAAACAATACAAGAGATTATGGAAACAGGTACTCAAAAGGATTTGATTGAGTTCAGGTTGCGGCGCAAAGACGGCAGCGATATATACGTGGATACTCAGGGATCCGCCGTCATATCCAACGGAAAACCTATAGCAATCCAGGCAGTCGCCAGGGATGTTACCGAACGTAAGAAGGCGGAGGCGGAACTTAAGCAGACCCTTGACAGTCTCAGAAAGTCTGTCGGCGCGACCATCCAGGTCATGGTATCCGCTGTAGAGATGAGAGATCCCTATACAGCCGGTCATCAGATCAGAACAGCGGATCTTGCCAGGGCTATTGCCACGGAGATGGGGTTGCCCAAAGAGAAAATTGATGGAATCCGCATGGCAGGTTCTATTCATGACATCGGGAAATTATCGATCCCCGCGGAGATATTGTCCAAGCCTACCAAACTGACAGACATTGAATTTTCTCTGATAAAAGAACACTCCCATAGTGGATACGAGATTAAGGATGTGGAATCCCCCTGGCCGCTGGCACAAATCGTTTATCAGCACCATGAACGGATGGACGGATCCGGCTATCCAAGAAATCTGAAAGGGGTTGAAATTATTATAGAGGCCCGCATTATGGCTGTGGCTGACGTGGTGGAAGCCATGGCCTCCCATCGGCCCTATCGTCC
>CAVQCU010000037.1:0-5467 GCA_963710995.1 uncultured delta proteobacterium | reverse complement strand
GCTCAGTATTGCTATTATACCCTTTCGCTTCGAAAGGATAATGAGACAGCAAGAAGAAGGCTCCCCCGGCACGTATGACCTCGCGCCACCTCATGTGACCTCCAGGTTATCAGGTTATACGAAAGTGTGGAGCAATAGAAAGTAGAGGGACACGCAAAAGCACATAATGACAGGAAAGTTAATGTCTCTGGGTGGAGCTGGGCGAAACGGAGAGAATTTTTTCGTCGCCAATCCCTCCGCCATCCCCAACTAAGGCGATGACGGAAGGACTGAACAAAGTTATAGCTTGGCGCTAGAGGAAACGATTTGCTCAATTAAAGCATTTCATAAATACCGGCCGCGCCCATACCGCCGCCGATACACATGGAAACGATACCGCGTTTTGCCGCCACGACGTTTCAGTTCATGCAGCAACTGAGCTGTCAATTTTGCGCCGGTGCATCCCAGGGGATGTCCCAGGGCAATCGCGCCGCCATTGGGGTTAATGTCACCTGACCAATAACGGTCTTCGATGCCGACTGTGCGGCAGGAATAAATCGCCTGTGACGCAAAGGCTTCGTTGATTTCATAAACATCGATGTCTTTAGTCGTTAAACCGGCCATTTTCAAAACTTTCGGAATAGCGTAAGCAGGACCGACACCCATTTCTTCCGCCTTACAGCCGGCAACCGCAAAATGTGTCAGTTTGGCAATAGGTTTCAGTTTTAAGGCTTTCGCCTTTTCTGCTGACATCAGCATAGAAAAAGCGGCGCCGTCGGTCATTTGAGAAGAGTTAGCAGCGGTACAATTCCCTCCCAACCTGAAGGGTGATTTCAATTTACGCCATATCCGCCAGGCTGACCGGCCATCTGACACCGTCATCCGTGTCAAAAGTAACCGTTTCACGAATGCGTTTACCGTTTTTAGTCTTGTATTTGAAAGCCTGAATTGGAATAATCTCATCCTTGAATTTTCCGGCCTTGATGGCTTCATGTGCGCGGCGATTACTTTCCACTACCCATTTTATCCATATCTTCACGGGAAATATTATAATCTGCGGCCACATTTTCCGCCGTATTGCCCATGTTGATCCAAACATTGGGCATACTGCCGTCAAATTTCCAATCCGGATTCGGACGCATGGCGGTACCACCCATGGGAATATGGCTCATAGTTTCACAACCGCCGGCAATAATGATTTCCGACCAGCCGGCACGGATTTTAGCTGTGGCATCAGCAATGGCCTGAACACCGGCCGAACAAAAACGGTTTACAGTCATGCCGGAAACAGTGATGGGCAGGCCCGCTCCCATGGCGATAGTTCGCCCCAGAATCATACCCTGCTCAGCTTCCGGAAACGCACAACCAACGATCAAATCATCAATTTCCGCCGGATCTACTTCCGGAACTTTCGCCAGCAGGCCTTTGACTACTTGGATACCATATGCATCCGATCTTGTTGCTGCAAGACCACCTCTTTTATAACTTCCGCCTGGCACTTCTTACGGCTTCGATAATGACAGCTTCACTCATAATATCTTTCCTCCTTACAGGATTTTGTTATGTTTAATGCCGGCGGCTGATGGTTTCAAACCGCAAGCCGCCGGTCATATCCTTATATTTTAGTTACGCAGGGGCTTGCCAGTTGATAACATGGCACTATATTCTGTCTTGTGTTTTCTGTTGACCGCAGAGACTCATGAAAGCTTCTCTTTCCAGATCCAGAATTTCCTGTTCCGTCACATAGGTACCTTCGGGACAGTCGCCACCGGAAAGAACATGGGCTATTTTTCTCGACACAAACAAATCGTAATCGGAAATGTATTTACCGTAATACATATTCATAATGATACCTTCAACCAAGCCGCGGAAATTCTCACCCATAACCGGAATCAGAGCGGGCTTAGGCGGTTTATAGAACTTGGACAGACCCAGAACAATTTGTTTGGCTTCGTAAATCTGCATATCTCTGCTCATGTTGATCATGCATGTCTTGCGGATGAAGCCTAAGTCCTGGGCTTCCTGTGCGCTTGTGGCAACCTTGGCCGTGGCGATATTTTCAAAAGCTTTGCCTATATGATACTGCAAATTCATACCGCCTTCCACGCAGCCGGCAGGAATACCTTCGGTCATGACGAACCAAAAGTTCCTTGCAGCCGCCGCCGGCAGGAATAACGCCGACACCGACTTCGACCAGACCCATATAGGTCTCACCGTTGGCCAGACAATAGTCGCCGTGCATGGCGATTTCGCAGCCGCCGCCCAGAGCCATACCTGCCGGAGCCGTAACAACCGGCTTGGGTAGATATTTCATCTTCATTATTGGCGTTCTGTAATCCCGCGACCATTTTTTCCAGATCATCCCACTGTTTTTCACTAATGGCGCATAAAACACCAAAGATATCGGCACCGGCAGAGAACATCCGTTGATCATGATTGGCTACGACCATCCCTGTAAAATCTTTGTTCACGATATCGCAGCTTTCCGATATCATTTGAATCATATCGGCACTAATAGAGTTCATCTTGGTATGGAACTCGAGGCATACTACACCATCACCGATATCCACAAGTGAGGCGGCGACATTTTCTTTAACGATTTTCTTTCTTTCCTTGAGGCCGGACAGAAGGATGATCTTGGGGTTCTCATCCATCTTCACATAGCCCTTCTTCTTGAAATCATAGTAGGACTTGACGCCTTTACTATCGACCTTGTAGAAAGATGTGCATTTCTTCTTCAACATTTCTTCTATCTTGGCGGGAACTTTCTTGCCGAGCTTCTTCATGACTTCGACGGCTTCCTTCACACCAACGGCGTCCCATGATTCAAAGGGACCTAGTTGTTGGTTGTAGCCCCACTTCATGGCATTGTCTATTTCAACGATGGTATCGCAGATTTCGGGAATCCGGTTGGCAGAGTAGATGAAGTTGTTGCAGAGATATTCGCGGACATATTCACCAGCTTTATCTTCACCATTGAAGGCGATCTTCATCATAGCGGCCACACCGTTATCGGCCTTCTTCTTGGCAGCGGAGATGGACTCGAATTTCGGCTTCTGGGCAGGGTGGTACTCAAGAGTCTTCCAGTCGATGGCCATTTTGACGTTCTTGCCTTTCTCATCCTTCACCTTCTTGTAGTAGCCGCCTTTGGTCTTGTTGCCCAGCCACTTATTGGCAATCATCTTGTCCAAAAATTCCGCGGACTGAAAAATATCACGACATTCATCATTGGGTACCGCATCATAAAGGTTCTTGCTGACATGGAAACCGATGTCAAGACCAACTAGATCCATGGTTCCGAAGATTGCCGTGCCGGGGCGGCCGAGTGCCATGCCAACAATAGCATCGACATCTTCAATCTTCATATCCTTCTCCATCATGACGCGAACGGCGTTGCTCAGATCATAGACGCCAATGCGGTTGCCGATGAAGTTGGGAACGTCATTGCAGATAACAGCGCCCTTACCCAGAACTTCTTCACTGAACTTGGTCATGTAAGCAACGATTTCTTTATCCGTCTCCGCACCGGGAATGATTTCCATGAGCTTCATGTAACGGGGGGGATTGAAGAAATGGGTTCCCAGAAAGTGCTTCTTCAGAGCGGTGCCGAATTTAGCGGAAATATCTTTGATGGGTAGACCGGATGTGTTCGTGGAAACGATACAATTCGGTTTAACAATTTTTTCCACCTTGGCGAAAAGTTCCTGTTTGATTTTAAGGTTTTCGACAACAACTTCACAAACCCAGTCACAGTCGGCTAGTAACTTTAAATCATCTTCGAAGTTACCTATTCTAATCATTGACGCATTGCTCTTGGCATAAAAACTGGCCGGCTTCGATTTGGTGGCTCCGGCCAATCCGTTTGCGGCAAATCGGTTGCGCCAAGCCGGACTTTTCTCTGTTAATCCTTTCTTCTTATCGTCCTCAGTAAGTTCGAAAGGGATGATATCCAGCAAATAACACTCAATGCCGGCATTGGTTAAATGGGCAGCGATGTTCGCCCCCATAACTCCCGCGCCTAAAACAGCAGCTTTTTTAATCTTAAATGACATAATTTTCCTCCTTTGCCTTTCCTAAACTTTAGACTCTTAACTGACTATAAACGTCCTTAAATATTCATCACACTTTTTTAAAGCCCTTAATGAATACCTCCAATGCTAATTTAATTGTGGAATTAATTCTTTCTCTTCGTTTTATTGGTGACCCTGAAAAAATATAAAGGGAGATAATTCCATTGAGCAAACCCCAGATTGCATTTTGATTTTGTTTTAAATTAATATTTGCGGAAAACTCTTTTGATGATACTCCCAACTTTAATATTTTACCAATTACATCAATTGACCTTGCATTTGCGGTTAGAATTTGAGAATTAAGTTTCTCAGTCAAATTCATTTTAGCGGGTTGCAACATGTAGGTCATGAGTATCCTGAATAATTCGCCATCATTGAAAAAAAAATCAACGTAGATATTGGAAAATTCAAACAGTAAATCAGCTGCTATCTTTTTCTTGTTCAATAATACATAAACTTGCTGATTAAAATCTTCTATATCATTTAGCAAAATTTGGGCATAAATTTCTTCTTTGCTATTAAAATAAAGATATATTGATCCTTTGCCCAGCTCAGAGGATTTAGCTATTTCATCAACAGTGACGTTATTAAAGCCTTTTTTAAAGAATAAGGTGCGTGCTGATTTGAGAATTAGTTTTTTGCGGCTATCTTTCTCTTTTCCTCTACGCTCCAGAAGTCCCACAGCAACCTTCTTCCTGCCGAAAATATGGATATATTTAAAACTACAGTCAATATGTGACTAACGGTCAAATTGCTTTTAAAACAATAAACTTTTAAAGTCAAGAAAAATAAAATAAATTTTAGAGAAAACTAACGAAATGCCGTTTCTTCCCACTAAAAATCATGGGTATGAAATTAAACGTAAGATTCGGAAACAGATTCGAATTAAAACAAAACTATTATTTTAAAAATTTATTTTTAGTAAGTTATTCTGGGTATAGTTCATTCATGATTAATACTTAAATTCCAGATTAATAAATATATGTCAGTATATAATTGACATATGTTTACAATATTGTTAAATTATTTTTAACATGGACAATTTGTTAATAAAAACATGTTCATTATATTTTAATTTATTGTTGGCAGAGCGATTGATTGGCAATATCTTCAATAATTTCCATAAATAAAGCTTTTCCATCCAGTGAGGGCCTTTAATACATGGTAACAAACAAGAGTCGTATACAACATCATCTATTTGTAACTATTTTTTGTATAGCCATTTTAATACTATTATTAATTGAAACCATATTAAATTTAACTCCTCCGATAGCTCGCGATACTCTCATCCATCATCTAGCTATTCCCAAGCTCTGGCTCAAAAATGGTGGATTCTATGAAATTAAATGGGCAGATTTTTCCTACTTCCCCATGAACATTGATCTGCTTTACCTTATCCCGCTTTACTTTAAGAAGGA
>CAVQCU010000036.1:0-3776 GCA_963710995.1 uncultured delta proteobacterium | reverse complement strand
TGAAAACTGTGGCAAGAGTCAAGGAACTTTATTTCGATCTGTTCCTGGCTTACAAAAATATCGATCTGTTCAAGGACAAACGGAATCTCTTCCTCAGAATAGAAGATCTGACACTGGCCCGATATGCGGCAGGTCGTGCCATACAGCAGGAAGTCCTCATGGCGCAAACGGAAAAATATATGCTTCTGGAAAAAGAAGAGATGTTCAAACAGAAGATACAGTCTCTGGAAGCAATGCTGCAGGCAGCGATAGGAAGAGAAAATGGATCGTCCCTGGGAAGACCGGGTGAACCAGTGCAGCAGCCCTTTTATCTTGATGCGGATGAGGCCGTGAAAACAGCCCTCAACAATTCTCCTGAAATAAAATCACGGAATAAAATCATAGAAGCAGCCGATACCAGAGTACGGATGGCGCAGAAGGAGTATTATCCTGACTTCAGTATTAACGGTACGTATTTCAACCGCTCAGGTGATTTTAAGGATATGTGGAGCGCGACGGCAACGATAAACATTCCCTTGTTCTTCAAAACCAGACAGGAACCGGCGGTTATGGAGGCAAAGGCCTCTTACATACAGGCGAAACATGAATTGGATGCCGTAAAACTGATGATTTCAGCGGCCATACAGGACAATTTCTCCATGCTCAGATCATCGGAAAAACTCATGGATCTTTATACTAAAGGTTTGATTCCCAAGAACACCCAGGATGTAGACGTGGCTCTCACGGAGTACGCCAATGGAAAGACGGACTTGATTGTCGTGATCTCCCGTCTCAAAACCCTGCTGGATTATGAAAGCCTTTACTGGAATCAATTTGTGGAAAGAGAAAAAGCCATTGCAAGACTTCAAGCGATAACGGAAGGCTTGGCCTCAGTGCCGGGAGGTGAGAAGAAATGAAAGATCGGAATTTTCTCGCGGGGTTGGTTATCAGCGTTATAAGCTGTTTATTTTTTTTGAGCTTCATTTTTCCAATTTCTGTAATTGCTCAAAGCAACGCTGAAAATACTACGCAGTCCGCGGTTTCGATTGAGAAACCGAACGCAAAATCTCAGGCAACACAAGAAGAGGTGACAGAAGAGGCGCCTCAGGTGGAAATTTCTTCCCAACAGCAGCACCTCATCGGAGTCAAGACAGTCAAGGTTTCCCTGAAATCCATCCAGAAAGTTATCCGTACCGTGGGACGGATTGAAGCCGATGAACAGAAACAGGCGACTATCAATACGAAGATTGAGGGCTGGATAGAAAAGCTCTACGTAGATTACACGGGCCGTTACGTCAAGAAGGGGGAGCCACTGGTGGAGATTTACAGCCCGGAGCTTCTGGCAACACAACAGGAATTTCTGGAAGTTTTAAAATGGGCAAAACAACCGGGCGACAAAAAGAAGGATGACGCGCTCGGTCTTATGATAGCCAAAGATGCAGACGCTACGCTGGATGCGGCAAGACAACGGCTGAGGCTTTGGGATATATCGGAAGTCCAGATCAAGCAAATCGAACAGACGGGAAAACCTATTCGCACGTTGACTTTGTATAGTCCTGTCAGCGGATTTGTTACTCAGAAGATAGCCGTTCAGGGGATGAAAGTTATGCCCGGAGAAAAGCTCTTTGACATTGCCGACCTGTCAACTCTCTGGATCATTGCCGATATTTACGAATATGAACTGCCCTTTGTGAAAGTCGGCCAACCGGCACGGATTACCCTGAGTTATTTTCCGGGGAAAGAACTATCGTCAAAAATTGATTATATCTATCCCACTATTTCCGCAGAGACCCGAACGGCAAAGATCCGCTTAACACTTCCCAATACGGGAGGCCAGTTAAAACCCCAGATGTTTACGAATGTGGAAATAAAGATAAGCCTTGGTAAAAAACTCGTCATTCCGGAGTCAGCCGTGATTGATACCGGTACATCGCAGGTAGTCTATGTGGATAAAGGAGAAGGCGTCTTTGAACCGCGCGAGGTCGAGCTTGGCCTCAGAGCCGATCGCTTCGTGGAAGTGTTGCAGGGAATCAAAGCCGGAGAGAAGGTTGTCTCCTCGGCAAATTTTCTGATTGATTCCGAGGCTCAGCTCAAGGGCATAAAACCCCTGAAAGGAAAGTAATGGTGTACGTCCTTGTAAAAAGTCCATCTGCTGCGTTCGGCTTCATCCTTCGTCGTTGCGGCGTACGCAAAAAAGTACGACTCACTCCTCAGGAATCGCCTGCCTTGCATCTGGAGCTTTTTACAAAGCCGCTCTTGTTTAGGATATTGTATGATCGCTAAAATCATTGAATTCAGCGCACGTAACAAATTCATCATCTTTCTGATAATGATCCTTTCCCTTGCCTGGGGTTACTGGGCTATGAAGAATGCGCCCCTTGATGCTCTTCCTGATTTGAGCGATACTCAGGTCATCATCTATACCGAATGGAACGGCCGAAGCCCCGATCTGGTGGAAGACCAGATCACCTATCCCATTTCTTCCACCCTCCTTGCCGCCCCGCAGGTACAGGCAGTAAGAGGGTTTTCCTATCTCGGCAGTTCCTTCATCTATGTTATTTTCAAGGAAGGGACGGATATTTACTGGGCAAGAAGCCGGGTGCTGGAGTATCTTCAGGCTGTTAAAAACAAGATTCCCGCCGATGTCAATCCGGTCCTTGGTCCTGATGCGACAAGCCTTGGTTGGGGATTTTCCTATGCCGTCGTTGATGAGACAGGCGGCCATGATCTTTCCGAATTGCGCTCCATTCAGGATTATATCATTAAGCTGGGCCTCGAAAGCGTTCCCGGCGTTTCGCAGGTCGCTAGCATCGGCGGCTTTGTAAAGCAGTACCAGATCACCATCGATCCCAACCGCCTTCTTGCATACAATATTCCTATTACTAAAGTGATGGAAGTAATTCGCAAGAGCAACCGGGATGTGGAAGGCAGGGTGCTGGAAATGTCCGGCGTAGAATATATGGTGAGAGGCCGGGGATACATCAAGAACCTCAAGGATCTAGAAGATGTTTCTCTGGGCACGGACAATGCGGGGACGCCGGTCTTTTTAAAAGACGTTGCCCGTGTTCAGTTTGGGCCGGAAATCAGAAGGGGGCTGGCGGAACTGGACGGCAGGGGAGAGGTTGCCGGTGGGATTGTCGTTGTCCGCTTCGGTGAAAATGTCCTTTCCGTTATCGAGCGGGTCAAAGAAAAAATTAAGTCCGATATTGCGCCCAGCCTGCCCAAAGGTGTGAAGATTGTCATAACCTATGATCGATCAGACCTGATCAAGCGCTCCATCGGTACTCTGAAAGATGAAATCATCAAACTGGCCCTTGCCGTCAGTATAGTGTGTCTCATCTTCCTGTTTCATCTGCCCAGCGCTCTGGTGGTAATCCTTACCTTGCCCGTGGCGATCATCATGTCGTTTATCTGCATGTACTATCTGGGCGTCACATCCAATATCATGAGTCTCAGCGGTATTGCCATCGCCATCGGGGCCATGGTCGATGCCGCTATCATCATGGTGGAAAACTCTCATAAGAAACTGGAAGAATGGGAAGCGGAAGGGAGACCGGGTAACAGGACAGACGTAATCATTAATGCAGCCAAAGAAGTCGGCCCTTCTCTTTCTTCTCTCTTTTGGTGATCATGGTGGGATTCCTCCCCGTATTCACGCTTCAGGCGCAGGCAGGAAGGCTGTTCAAACCGCTTGCTTATACGAAGACGTTTGCCATGCTCTTTTCATCATTTCTTGCCATTACCCTGACGCCGGTTTTGATGACGCTTTTTATCAAGGGCAAAATCCGGCCGGAAGA
>CAVQCU010000035.1:0-4698 GCA_963710995.1 uncultured delta proteobacterium | reverse complement strand
GCCCCACGCGAGCCCAATGGCAATGCCGATGGAGGGCAGATAATGATAACATCGGCGATTGCGAAGTCTGCTATCTGAATAATTCTTATAACCGGTAAAATGGTTATCGTGTACCATAGCCATCCAACGAAAAGATATGGCAGACGTTTCATCCTTAGAATGACAGCGACACTGATAATGAGAATCAGAAAGGTGGCTCCCAGAACCTGCCAAGGTGGATTTGATAGGGAAAGGATAAAAAACAGCCATATCATGCGGCCAGAAAGTTTTTTCCAGATAAGTCATAAAAGCAACCGGCGCATTTGCAAGCCGGAAGTCAGAGGAAAGGAAAGACGTTCTATGGACGGATTTTACTGAGCATGGAGTGTAATGATGGAAAAAAACGCCGATAGAATAAAAAAAGGTAACTTTTCCTTCAACTGCCATAAAATCCAATGATCTTTCCGGGATTCAAAACGTCGAAGCGGCCAGTAATCCAGAAGTATCATGATTATAGGCAAGGTGACAACCATAGGTTTGCTCATAAGAGCGCAGACAAAGCAAAAAAGAACAAGCAAGTATCTTTTTATAGCAGGTTTTTCCGTGTAATAGACATAAAGGCATAAAGTCAGCATCCAGAAAAAAGCGCTTAGGACATCTTTACGTTCGGCAATCCAGGCGACCGATTCCACATGCAGCGGATGAAGCGCAAAAAGAGCCGCGACAAAGCGCTTTTCCAGATTGCGCCTGTCATACGGTTAAAAAGCCAGAACAATAGCAGAGTGCTCAGGATATGCAAGATAAGGTTGGTCAGATGATAACCGCCGGCATTCAAGCCGTAAAGTTGATAGTCGAGCATCAATGACAGCCACGTTAGAGGATGCCAGAATTCGGCATAACAACTGCGGTAAGTTTTCATATCGCCTGACTTCCAACTGGCTACCCATTTAGTTAGCAAATTTCGGACAGCTTCTTTAGGGATAGATTTTGTCTCATTTTGTTTACTGCTGACTTGAGCTAAATTCTTATTGGTGACAGCGGGCTTTGTCGCATCATCTACAATATACCATTTATTGTTAATCTTTTCTAAAATCAGTTTATTATAAAATCCCTGAAAAGAATTATTGCTATTGACAGCAAAAATTTGATCAAAGATAATAACGGCGTTATTATCTTCCTGTAAAATAGATATGTCCCGTGGTTGTAAAATAAAATGTTTGTTTAAATTTTTTAAATATTTAACTTTATTATTGAGTTCTTCGCGTCTTTTACCCTTAATTTCTGAACCTTGCAGGTATAGAGAATCAATTGTTTTAATATCCTTTTCGATAAAAGCTTCATTCCATGATGTTAAAATTCTTTCCAATTCATTTTTTGATGGTGAGACATAACTTTGGGGGACCCATTTTATAAATTCAGCAATAATGACCGGTGTTTTATTAAAATAGATAAAATTTGCAAGACGCTGGAGGTCGCTGTCATGCAAAACCACACAACCTTTTGATTTTGTTGGTAATAGTGTTTTCGTTGTGCCATGAATCCAAATGTTATTACCGTCTCTGCCGGCTCTTTTATCGGATATGGTTGGATAGTCCAAAGGAAAAGCCTTAGAGCCATAAACTTCAGGAGGGCCGGGGTTGGTCAAAATTTTTGTTACAAAAAAAATTCCGTTGGGAGTTTTTGCATCTCCGGCAACTTGTTTCGATCCGGGTTTTTTTCCGGTGGAACAGGGAGCTTCCAATACTTTAGAAAAAATTCCATTTTTGTGAAAAACGTATAACTTTTGATATTGCTTATCAACAACGATAATATAACCGGAAGATAGAGAAACTATTGAATCTGGTATTCTCTCGGAACCGGGAGAAATGTTCGATGATGCTTCTATAGGATTGAACAAAAACAAAAATAATAAAATAATAATATAATAAATAGGAAAATCTTTTTTAATCATTATGATAATTAGTGACCTCAATCCCGTGACTTGGAATCCCCGGTCCAGCCGGGGGAGAAATGCGTCCCCCGATCAGGTCGAGGGCAGGCTGCACTCGCGGGAGGTAGCGTTATTATTGGGAGCTTCCGGCTCCTTTCCGGAGGGGGCTCCACTATTTATTCTGAAAAAGTAGCGTTTCCATAACAAAAACTTAATAATTATTCAAGCTCTTTAATTGAAAATTACACGAGTTTTAATAAAATTATACATAGGCGTCAGGTAGCGCTATTATGAAAAAGGAAAGCCGTCTTTTGGCCGACTTTCCTAGTAACACTTCAAAGGTGAAGTCTTTTAGTTCACCGTAACTGGGATATTTGTAACAGTCCTAACAAGCGGAGACGGAGGAACCGTCGTAACAACTATATTAACGTTCCCGCCGAGCAATCCGCTGTCAACGCTCAGAATAAATATTGTGCCCCCATCAGAGTTGGTATTCATAATAGGCGTACCAGCGGTAATGCTTACCGTAGCCGGTCCCCGTGGCGCTGTTTGGTGTGTAAGTAACATTATTATTAGCTGTGGACACTGTGGTTCCCGTGGCATAACATTGCCATTTACATCCGTCAAGGTTAAGTCAAAGCTTTTGCGGACAATACTTCTGCCTCAAGAAGCTTTAACTTAACCTTGACGGATGTAAATGGCAATCCCATGCCAGCGGGAACCACAGTGTCCACAGCTAATAATAATGTTACTTACACACCAAACGGCGCCACGAAAGCTTTTTCCGGCTACGGTAAGTATTACCGCTGGTACGCCTATTATGAATACCAACTATGATGGGGGCACAATATTTGCTTTAACAGTGACAGCGGATTGCTCGGCGGGAACGTTAAATATAGTTGTTACGACGGTTCCTCCGTCTCCGCTTGTTAGGACTGTTACAAATATCCCAGTTACGGTGAACTAAAAGACTTCACCTTTGAAGTGTTACTAGGAAAGTCGGCCAAAAGACGGCTTTCCTTTTTCATAATAGCGCTACCTGACGCCTATGTATAATTTTATTAAAACTCGTGTAATTTTCAATTAAAGAGCTTGAATAATTATTAAGTTTTTGTTATGGAAACGCTACTTTTTCAGAATAAATAGTGGAGCCCCCTCCGGAAAGGAGCCGGAAGCTCCCAATAATAACGCTACCTCCCGCGAGTGCAGCCTGCCCTCGACCTGATCGGGGGACGCATTTCTCCCCCGGCTACCGGGGATTCCAAGTCACGGGATTGAGGTCACTAATTATCATAATGATTAAAAAAGATTTTCCTATTTATTATATTATTATTTTATTATTTTTGTTTTTGTTCAATCCTATAGAAGCATCATCGAACATTTCTCCCGGTTCCGAGAGAATACCAGATTCAATAGTTTCTCTATCTTCCGGTTATATTATCGTTGTTGATAAGCAATATCAAAAGTTATACGTTTTTCACAAAAATGGAATTTTTTCTAAAGTATTGGAAGCTCCCTGTTCCACCGGAAAAAAACCCGGATCGAAACAAGTTGCCGGAGATGCAAAAACTCCCAACGGAATTTTTTTTGT
This sequence comes from uncultured delta proteobacterium, assembly GCA_963710995.1. Taxonomy (GTDB): domain Bacteria; phylum Desulfobacterota; class Syntrophia; order Syntrophales; family Smithellaceae; genus Smithella. The sequence goes on along the minus strand of CAVQCU010000035.1, from coordinate 1,198 downwards.
AACAAAAATTTTGACCAACCCCGGCCCTCCTGAAGTTTATGGCTCTAAGGCTTTTCCTTTGGACTATCCAACCATATCCGATAAAAGAGCCGGCAGAGACGGTAATAACATTTGGATTCATGGCACAACGAAAACACTATTACCAACAAAATCAAAAGGTTGTGTGGTTTTGCATGACAGCGACCTCCAGCGTCTTGCAAATTTTATCTATTTTAATAAAACACCGGTCATTATTGCTGAATTTATAAAATGGGTCCCCCAAAGTTATGTCTCACCATCAAAAAATGAATTGGAAAGAATTTTAACATCATGGAATGAAGCTTTTATCGAAAAGGATATTAAAACAATTGATTCTCTATACCTGCAAGGTTCAGAAATTAAGGGTAAAAGACGCGAAGAACTCAATAATAAAGTTAAATATTTAAAAAATTTAAACAAACATTTTATTTTACAACCACGGGACATATCTATTTTACAGGAAGATAATAACGCCGTTATTATCTTTGATCAAATTTTTGCTGTCAATAGCAATAATTCTTTTCAGGGATTTTATAATAAACTGATTTTAGAAAAGATTAACAATAAATGGTATATTGTAGATGATGCGACAAAGCCCGCTGTCACCAATAAGAATTTAGCTCAAGTCAGCAGTAAACAAAATGAGACAAAATCTATCCCTAAAGAAGCTGTCCGAAATTTGCTAACTAAATGGGTAGCCAGTTGGAAGTCAGGCGATATGAAAACTTACCGCAGTTGTTATGCCTCAAATTTCCAGTCAAAAGAAATGGACTTAAATGCCTGGATTTCTCATAAAGCCACTGTGCGCCAGAACAGTAAAAATATAAATGTTCGCATTGATAATTTGCAAATATCAGCGGGTGTAAATACTGCCACGGTAGTATTTACTCAATATTACAATTCTTCAATACTCAACAGTAAAAGTAAGAAGAAATTGGAGCTACGAAAAATAAGCAACGAATGGAAAATATATCAAGAGATCATATAGCTATAATAAGCACGTTACATAAATAACTTTCTCTTTAATATTATTTTTTTGAGGGTCTGCTTTGGTGGATTAAGAATGGTCTACCGTGCGGAATATTTCCTGGAAAAGTATAACGTGCATAAAGCCCCCGTTAAAGATTATGAATTAGATTTTGGAATTAAATTTGAAACGCACATGTCATAATTAAATTCT
>CAVQCU010000034.1:0-9141 GCA_963710995.1 uncultured delta proteobacterium | reverse complement strand
GGATTTTTGATTAACTGTAATGCCGCGCGGCCGGAATTATCCGGCCCGATGCTTAAAAAAAAAGTTCCTTTTAAATTGAATTCCTTTAAGGTCTGTAAAAGACAGGGCACGCCGTTTTTCATGCCCCAGTAGGTATCGACATCTATTTTTAATCCGAGCATTGGCAAAAGGATTTCTCCAAAAAAGAGATTGCCACGTCTCACTGTCGTGAACTCGCAATGACATAATTCAATATAAGTTTTCTGGATTCCCGTCTACTTAACCTAAAGGTCATCTAGGACGGGAATGACAACGGAACAAAGAAATCATATCTCGGCGTCTTTGTTTTCTTTCAAAAATGAATTGAGCGTTAACCGCATCGATTCTTGCAAACCTATTTTTGGTTCCCAGTTCAAAAGCTTTCTCGCTTTCTCAATGCTGGGCTTGCGCGTGTAAATATCCTGGTAGCCTTTGCCGTAGAAAGTATCCGCGGAAGTATCAACTATATCTGAATAACTTTTATCTTTTTTATGATCGGGATGTTCCTTGAATAGCTTCTTTAATATATTGGCCAGTTCCTTTACAGAGCATTCGTTATAAGGATTGCCGATATTGATAATCTGGTTTTTGCAGATATCATTTTTATTTTCTAATATTTTCATGAGCGCTGATATTCCATCGTCAACATAAGTAAAGCAGCGTTTTTGCTTTCCGCCGTCGACAAGATTTATCGGTCTCTTCATGAATAGCTCCGCGATAAATTGCGTGACCACGCGAGAACTGCCTTCCTTTGCGGTATAGAGAGAATCAAGCCTCGGGCCTACCCAGTTAAAAGGCCGGAACAATGTAAATTCCAAATGCCCTCTTGTTCCGTAGCCGTAAATCACTCTGTCAAGAAGCTGTTTACAGCACGAATATATCCAGCGTTCCTTATTTATCGGGCCCACTACCAGAAAGCTTTCATCTTCTTTGAATTCGGGATCAGTACAGGCGCCATATACTTCGGAGGTTGAAGGAAAAACAACCCTCTTATGATATTTAACGCATTTTTTGATAATATCCACGTTCATTTCAAAATCAAGATTGTAAACGGCGATCGGATCTTCAACGTAAAGCTTCGGAGTGGCAATAGCAACAAGCGGCATGATGATATCGCATTTCTTGATCTGCAGTTCAATCCACTCACGATTGATAGCAATATCACCTTCCATGAAATGAAAATTAGGATTGTCCAGAGACTTACCGAGCCGGTCTGTTCCCAAATCCATGCCGTAAGCTATCCAGTCTTTCTTTTTCGCCAGTATTCTGTTGACAAGATGATGCCCGATGAATCCGTTCACACCAAGAATTAATATTTTCATTTTAGCTCTGTCACCTTCCCGTTCTTAAAATAGCTGTGTATCTGCTCACCTTTGAGGCACTTTCCCTTGATTTCAACATCACGGAGCTTTATAGCATTTTTCCCCGTTTGCACAAGAACTTCTTTATTTGTAATAACCAGTTTACCAGGAATAACGGCTTCCTCCGAAACTGCAGGCTGGGCCCACCAGATAATAATTTTTTCATCATTATCTAAAAGGGCGAAAGCTCCGGGATAAGGTTCGGTGACGGCACGAATCAAATTGTAAATCTCATCGGCAGATTTATTCCAGTCAATGCGGCCATCTCCCGGACGCCTTCCTCCGTAATAACTGCCAGCTTTCAAATCCTGCTTCCGCCGGGGAATTAGGCCTTTCATAATTAGAGGCAGTAATTCATCCAGAAGATCTTTAGCCGCCCCACAGAGTTTATCATACAAAGTTTTCGCGGTATCCGATAAGTCTATCGCTACAGCTTTTTGACCGACTATATCTCCGGCATCAGGTTTATCGATCATATAATGCAGTGTCACGCCACTTTGCGCTTCACCATTGATTATTACCCAGTTTATCGGGCATCGTCCCCGATAAGCGGGTAAGAAAGACCCGTGTAAATTAAACGCTCCAATTTTCGGCAGATCCAGGATTTCGCGGCCGATCATCTTCCGGTAATAAAAAGAAAAGATCACATCGGGATTAATCGCCGCGATTTTCGCGATCCAATCAGGTGAATTGACTTTTTCGGTTGTATATACCGCGATATTTTTTAGCTCGGCCCATTTTTTAACCGAACCGAACCAGCAATTTTCATCGGGGTCGTCTTCATGAGTGAACACGGCCGCAATATCAAATCCATAATTAAACAACACGTCCAAACCGGCAAGCCCCATGTTGTGATAAGCAAATACAACTGTTTTCATCTTAATATTCTCACTGATTATTTTTGAATTCTTACGCGCTTATCTGGTATGTATCTTTTCGATCACGTACTCCGGTCTCTTGCGCACTTCCCGGTAAATTCTGCCGATATATTCGCCAATCACTCCCAAGGCGAAAAATTGCATACCGACAAAGACAAACAGAACAGCGAACAGAGTAAATATTCCTTCCGCCGCCCAGCGTGCTCCATAAATCAGCCGTGCCACCGCCAGAAAAGCGCCAAAACAAACACCTAGCAGAGACATTAATATTCCGCCGTACATAATCAGTTTCATCGGCAGATCCGAAAAAGAAGCTACTAAATCAAATTGCAGATTGATCAATTTTCTCAATGGATAATTCGATTTACCGCCATGACGCTCCTCGTGCTCGACTTCAATTTCCGTAACACGTTTGGCAAAGACTGTGGCCAGAGCCGGTATAAAAGTGGCGTGCTCATGGCATTGAATCATACGTTGGACCACCGGAAGTCTGTAACATCGCAGCATACAGCCCCAATCACGCATACTGACTCCGGTAATTTTTCGCGCTACCATATTAATTATTTTCGAAGGCAAAATGCGAAAAAAGGAATCCTTCCTGCCCTTGCGGATAGTACCGACAACATCATAATTGCCCTCTTCCATCACTTTTACTAAATTAATGATTTCTTCGGGGGGATTCTGTAAATCGGCATCCATTGTAATGATAATATCTGCCTGGGTTATAGAAAAGCCGGCCATGATTGCCGCATGCTGGCCGTAGTTTTTTGTTAGTTCTACAACCCTAACCTGAAAGTTTTTTGTAAACTCTTTGAGAATTTGAAGCGATTGATCATGGCTGCCGTCATCGATGAATATTATCTCGAAGCTTTTTCCCAAACTAAGCATTACCGGCATAAGCCGCTGCATCAAAGCAGGCAGATTTTCTTCTTCATTATAAACGGGGATGACTACTGCTACTTGCATATTACCCATGGCGAATAATCTCCTTTATTGCAGCACAAACATAATGGATATCTTTTTCTAACATATCCGGAAACAAAGGCAAAGACAGTATTTTATCCGCCGCGCGCCCTGTTTCCTCAAGCGGGCCGATATTTTTCGCGTATTTTTCTTTTACATAGCTCAACGCATGAGTGGGAGGAAAATGCAAACCGTATCCGATATTATAATCAGACAATCTGTTCATAAATTCATCCCGGTTTAAAGCCAATATTTTGATTACAAAAAGATGCCAAGCATGGGTGTGATCATATTCCGGAAATTCAGTCAAATCAATACCGGAAATATCTTTAAGTCCTGCAAAATAAAGTTGGGCTAACTTCGCGCGACGCAGGTTCAATTCCTGCCAGCGTTTCAACTGTGCCAAGCCTAGAGCCGCCAGAATATCCGGCATATTATATTTATAGCCGGGCTCGGCTATATCGTACGAAGGATTACCGCCTTTGCCATATCTTTTCCAGGCGTCTCTTTCGATTCCGTGAAATCTCAGCAAACGCAACTTTTTCTCCAAGGCGGCGTTATTTAAAGTTATCATTCCCCCTTCACCGGTTGTAATATTTTTTATCGGATGAAAAGAAAAAATAGCGATATGACCAAAACCGCCGGCATGAATTCCTTTATAGTAAGTTCCCACAGCGTGAGCGGCATCTTCAATAACAGTCAGATTATATTTACGCGCCAGATCATTTATTTTGTCCATATTCGCTGGAACGCCCGCGAAATGCACTGGAATAATCGCTCTTGTCTTCTTTGTTATTTTTTCCTCTATTAAATCCGTGTTAACATTCAACGTGCCGTAATCAATATCAATAAATACCGGCGTCGCACCGCGTAGGACGATCATATTTATTGTAGAGGCGAACGTCATTGATGGTGTGATTATTTCATCACCCGGGCCAATATTCAGCGCTGATAGAATAATATGCATTCCTGCGGTGGCAGAATTAACAGATATCGCTTGCTGAGAGCCTGAAAGCTTGCAGAAATTATCTTCAAATTCTTTACAACGCGCTCCTGTCGTAATCCAACCTGATTTTAAACAGGTTATCACTTTATTTATTTCGCTCTTACCGATCGAAGGCTTGCTGAAGGGGAGAAACTCTTTTCTTATTTTCACTTATCATCCTTCTTTATTAGTTGTTAATATGAAGCAGATAAAATGCTTTATTATCCCAGAGAACTTTTGTCTCTGGAAATCTTTGCATAATTTGCCTTAATTTTTCTTTGTGTTGAGTAATACAATATATATCTTTTTTCTCCGCGTACAACTTAAAAAATTCTTCCGCAGAAAGAAAATAATGTTTTCTTTCTTTCTCGGGCATTTTGGCAATGCCCTCCGATAATTCGCCGAAATCATCGACAATGGGCGTTCTTATTTTATTATAAAAGTCGATGCCATAAAAATTAATTTTGTATTGATATAAATCCCGAACCTTCGGCACATACCGGGCAATGGCTTCCTTTGTTACCTCAGCGCTGCGGTATGGCGCCAGAAAGTCATTCAACGGAAAAAGCATACTGCCCAACAATATTGCGCAAAACACATATATACTAAAAAACCAGCCCCTCTTGAATTTTTTATAAATTAAGTCCGGCAGGAAAGTCAAAAGAAGCAGAGCAATTACCGGTATGACGATATACAACCACCATCTATCGGAAACCAGAATCACTAAACCCTTTTCGGCATCGGAATATTTTTTAAAGATTGGCGGAAGCATCAGGATAATAAAGAATATTAAAGACTGGAAAATAATTGCCAGACGATAAATTATCACCTGCCTGGTATTTTGCTCCATCGGCATTTCTTCTTCATATTTTTTAAAGATACATCCCGCGAAAAGAGCCAGCGGCAAGAATACCGGAGCAATGTAAGTTACCAGTTTAGATGAAGAAACTGTATAAAAAATAAAAATTAATAAAAACCAGACAATCAGCAATTTATTTTCATCTAGGCTGAATAATGATTCCGTAATATATCTATTTTTCCAGGCTTTGATTAAATATAAAAGCCAGGGAATTAATCCGCCAACAAGTATCGGCAAATAGAAATAAAAAGGCTCCGTCTTGCCGTGCATTTTTGTGGTAAATCGCAGAAAATGCTCGCGGACAAAGAAAAACCACAAAAAATCAGGATTTTCCTTTTGAGCCATAATCAGCCAGGGACATACAACGATTAAAAATAATAATATCCCAATTGGTGAAAACAGCTTCCATATTTGACGCCATTTTCCAGTCCAAACAAGCCAGATAACCAGAATGCCTAACGGAAAGACCACACCGATAACGCCTTTCGTTAAAAAGGCAAGGGCGCAGATAAAATAAAATAAATAATACAGATATTTTTTTTGTTTTTGTAAAGCAAGATAACCCAGCCAGATAGAAAGACTCACGAAAAAAGTAAGGGGCATGTCCAATATATTGATATGGCCTAAGACAAAAGGAAAAGCGGAAATGGTCAAGAGCATTGCCGCGTAAAGGCCTGTCTTTTCATCACGGAAATGTCTGCCTATAAAATAAGCCAGCAAAATACATCCCCACGCGCACAGAGCGGCAAAAAGACGGGCGGAAAAATCGTTTTCGCCAAAAACTTTAAAAGATATCGCCGTCGCCCAGGATACGAGCGGAGGTTTCTCCAGATAAATAACATTTTTAATATGCGGTGTAATATAATTTCCGGATTGATTCATGGCGCTTGGAATCAAGCTGTAGCGTGCTTCATCCGGCTCCATTTGCGGCATGACAGAGAGCAAACCGATATAAAGAATAAAGGGTATTAATAATAGTATATATTTTTTTTGCATAAATCTATTTTATACCTATTTACTTTTTATCCAGTTCGATTTTTCTTCGATCAAAATAATATTTTAGGATCATTGCTGACAATATACCAATACCCGCTCCGGCGATTACATCGCTCAAATAGTGTGATGTTAGTATTATTCTCGTTATGCCTATAGATATGGCAATAATAAAAGCCGCTATGCCTGCGCGCGGGAATAATATACTTACTGCGGCAGCCAAAGAGAAAGCCGTGACCGTATGCCCGGACGGAAATGAGTTTAGGTCATAACCTACGCCGAAATAATTAAACCCAAAATAACCTTTTTCTAACATATTTGGTCTATATCTGCCGGCAAGCCATTTAATGAGCAGATTCAGCAGTCCTGATATCGATAAAGATACTAATATAAATATAATCCTCTTAGACCATAATTTATTTTTAGCCAGAAACCAGAAATAAATAAATGCCGGTACCAGTATTATGAAATACCACAGCGAATCTCCCAAAGTAGTAACAATATCTGCAATAGCTAGAACTGATGGCCTCAATCCTTTACAATAAATGGCTAAAGGTATATCCCAATAAAAATAGGATATAACAGAAAGTAATATCCAGAAGAAAAGTACAATAGTTATTAACCACTGCTTGATCATTATTTTGTCCCCTGATAATTACGGCACCACACAAATTCGACAGTATCTACTTTCGCTCCGTTGAGCAATAAATCGGTTTTCCCGGCAACATCAGTTTGTCCGCAACGAACGTGCTTTTTAATATCCAATTCATTAAAATGAGTGTTAAGAAAAAGAAGATCATATCCCAGCGGATCATTTTTCTGCCAGACATCAAATTGATCTTGGCGATTATCAATAACAAATACTTCATTTTTATATGGCAGGTTATAATACATTGCTCTGCTGCCCATTGTCCAGTTGCTCACCGCAATTGCTTTGGGCGCCGCTGATATCTCTTTTTTTAAAATTCCATCGGCCTGCCTTAGAATTGAGGGAAATCCGTAAATATCACGAAAGGGCGATTTGTAATCAGGAAAAGTAAAAAATTTACCGGCAAGTTCCACATAAATAAATAATGTTAAAACCAGACTGAATCCGACAGAAAAATAAAGAAAGTTTCTTTTCCATTTTTCCGGAGCCTGCAAAAGAGTGTAAGTTCCAATCGGAATAAAGATCAAATAAAAAATACTTGGCCAGTGTGGAAGAGTCCTTTCAGAAAATGATGTGAGCAGAAAAAAAACCATAATCGTTCCACCGAATAAAACGGCCAGTCGCAGATAAACATTGGGTGAACGCAACGCCTTAAAAAATCCATAAAAAGCGATTATAAATAAAAATGGGCTGTAAGCGCCGAACTGCGCGGCCAATGATTCAATAAAATTTTTAAAGCTGGTCGCTAAAGATCCAAAAACATGAGAACCCTGATAGCGGAAACTGATAAAGTTATGCGTAATATTCCAATAGATTACAGGTATGATGAAAATGAAGGCGATGAGCGCCGCCAAAAACATATAACGGGAAAATATTACGTCATATCTTTTTTTCATCAGAAAAAATATTATGAGAGGCGGCACAAGCAAAATCGAAGTGTATTTAGCTAAGCCCATTAAACCGAGCAAAATTCCCAGTAAAATAAAATCCAGCGGCTTTTTTTTACGATCTATTTTTTCGGCAATAAAAATGAGAAGGAAAACAAATATCAGCAAAAGAGAATCAGGCAAAAGCATCAACCCCAAAGCATTGAACATAAATGAACAATTTAAGGCCAGAACTGACATAAGCGATAATCGTGTCGATTGAGTGATTTTTAATATAAATAAATAGGCGCAGTACGAAGCGGCGGCAAATATTAAAATCGCCGGCAGACGGGCTAAAAATTCATTGGTACCTAAAAGATAGAAAACAGGAGCGTGCACCCAGCCCACTAGCGGCGGATGGTCAACATAACTCCAAGTCAAGATATTTAGCGTATAAAACATAGTGGGCTTCATCAACACCCAATCCAAAAAATGGCGCAACAAAAAGACGGATTAAAGTGAAGAAACCAATCAAAAAGAATATTTGTTTATTAGCTTTTAACATTAATATTCTCTAAATCAGGCCGGATAACTTCAAACACCTGTAAGGGTTTAATCACTTGCAGACATACATTATCTTTGCAGGCTGTTTTGCGGTGATTTGCCGCGCTTACGCAAGGCGAACAGGCCAATGCCGCATAAATAGGCGTGGTCTTCCCCAATGATCCATAAAGCGCCGGCGTCTCCGGACCAAAAATAACAAATGAAGGCATATCTGTTATCGCCGCAAAATGCGGCGGCCCGGAATCGTTAGTAACCATAAACTCGGAAATGCTGTAGAGTAGCGTAAGCTGGGCAAATGTTACCTTTCCGGCAAAATTGATACATCTATTATCTTGCACCTGCTCCTGCAGACACTGCGCTTCTTCCCTTTCGCGCGGATCGCCCGTAATTAAAACAATTGCCCGGGCGCATTTCTCCAAAATCATTTTTATCAACTGTACGTAATTTGCCTGAGGCCAGCGCCGCTGGATAAGAAGTTCACTGGCGTTGGGATTAATTAAGATGATTTTATGTTTTTCAGGATCGAATTTATCAAAACAGTTGTGAACAATATCCCGAATGACTTTCTTTTCCGCAGCGGGGAATTTAACTTTGGTTATGTGTATTTCTTCGTCCGCAATCATTGTTTTCGAATAGGGAATTTCTTCTTTCGGCGACAATAAAGCATTTACGAGGGCAATAAAATTTTTCGCAATATGTATATGAGGATTATAGGCAACTTTGTGCGATAAAAAATCTCCACGATAAAGACCTTCGTTATAATATGCATGAAAGCCAACTTTGTAAGAAGCGCCGCTGAATCCTACAAGAAGAGCCGTAAACCGCGAAAATAGCTCCAGATCAATTACGGCATCAATTTTTCTTTTTCGTGTCCAATAAAAGAATTTCAATGTATCCAGCACGAACGCCGGCAAGCTGTCCTCGCGGATTGTATAAATGTTTTCCCGGGGAACTGTGCCCAATAAATCCAGACTGGGTTTATTTTTCTTGAAAATCGCAAAGTGA
>CAVQCU010000033.1:0-11329 GCA_963710995.1 uncultured delta proteobacterium | reverse complement strand
ATCATTACAATGAACACTGTGAATATTACCATACAATTTTTTTCATAACACTCTCCTTTCGTTCCAATTTTAAATAAATTGATTTTTTGGGGAAAATTTACGCTTTAAATATATCGGCCTTCAATAAATATTACCTGTATTTTAGTACTCAAAAATAAATCTTTATGTCAATGACATTCTTGTCATGTTTTAATGCCATATAATTATTTACCTGATAATCGCCAAGTAAAAATATCACCCTGATAGCTAACAGCATTAAAAGTTACGCCTTAATTCAAAAGGTCAGAGGTTAAATATAAGCGAGCCCCCTCCCCCAGGAGCCGGGAGGCTCCCCAACTGAGAACGCGACCTCCCGCGGATTACCCCGCATTCATCCCCCGGCTGGGAGTGGGGAATTCCAAGTAAACGATGTTGAAGTTGTACAAGTTGCTGGATTCCAAACAGCGGGATTGAAAATACTTTTTAAAATATAAGGTACTTAATGCGTTTGTCAGATATTATAAGATGAATAAATTTTTTTATTAAAAACTGACCACTACCTAAAACGAAAATACTTGACAACTGCTCCCCCAACGATATAAAAGCGACCACTTGAATCGGGGAATTAATGATTTTTAAAATTGTCAACCATGATGGTTATTTCCCATTGCCCATCTTCTTTTTTCCGGGCGAGCCAGCTTAAGTCAGGCTGTTACAGTGAAGCCCCCTCTGGCAGAGAGCCGAAGGCTCCCTAATAATTTTGAAGAATAACTTCTGAAAAGCCTGTCTGAACGATTGAGCTTTTTAGAAGATAAAGATATAAACCCAGCAGTAAACTGCGGGATAATTCGACCTGCAAGCTTCAGTCGCAGATGACCTTCAGGTTATGCACTTTGTTTCTGAAGCTTGGGTCTCATTAAGGAGCTTACAAAATGAAGGATGTAGTCATTGTTTCAGCGTGTAGAACGGCTATAGGAACACTAGGAGGTACATTAAAGAACATGATCGGAGCCCGCATTGCGGCTGTCGTCATGAAGGAGGCTATTGGGCGCGCCGGAATAGACCCGGTCATGATTGATGATGTTCGCTTCGGCTGTTGTGTTGAAAACTGTAATACACTAAATACCGCTCGGGTAGAGTCTCTTGGCCGGTATTCCGGAAACAGTGACCGCTGTTACGCTGAATCGCGTATGCATTTCCGGGATGGAAGCCGTACTCAGCGGCGCAGCCATGATCAAAGCCGGTATGGCCGATATTATTTTGGCCGGCGGAGTTGAACATATGTCCGGCGTACCCTATGTTAGTTTTGACACCCGTTGGGGCTGCCGCCTGCAGGACACTATTTTTGTAGATTCCATGATCCGCTCATTACATTGCGGCTCATATGTCATGCCATTATCCGATGATGGTCCCGTCAAATCAGGCCAGCCTTTCGAAAGTTTGAAGGGCAAACCCTATATAATGGGTCATACCACGGAACTAATCGCCCAACTTTTGAACATCAGCCGCCAGGAAATGGATGAGGTCGCCCTGCGCAGCCATAACAACGTCGAGCGTGCTACCAAGAATGGCGATTTCAAAGATGAGATTGTACCCATTGAGATTCCCCAGAAAAAAGGCAAACCGCCCATCATCTTTGACAAGGACGAACATTTCCGTCCAGGATTGACAATGGAACAGTTGCAGGCATTGCAACCGGCATTTATCCCCAAGGTCGGCAAGGTTACAGCCGGTAACTCCTCAGGGCTTAACGACGGCGCTTCAGCCATGATCATCATGTCGGCCGAAAAAGCCAAGGAATTAGGATTGAAACCGATCGCTAGAATACGTTCCTCCGCACGCGGTGGTTGCCATCCTTCAGTAATGGGCTTGAGCCCGGTTCCAGCTGTAAAGAACCTGCTCAAAAACGATCCAGGGCTTACCTTGAATGCTTTTGAGTTGCTCGAGGTCAACGAAGCATTTGCAGGCCAGTATCTCGGTTGTGAAAAGGAGCTTGGTTTAAAACGTGAAATTACCAATATCAACGGCAGCGGCATCGGACTTGGACATCCGGTGGGTTCAACGGCTGCCGGATTATGGTAACACTGATTCACGCCATGCAAAAACACGGCAAGACGCTTGGACTGGCGACTCTTTGCGGCGGCGGCGGCGTTTCCATGGCTTGTGCCATCGAAATATTATAAAACCAATTCCCTTCAGGGGTGTTTTTTGTTTTCCGTGTTAAGGGGTTCAGAACTTGTGCTCTGTTCTCCTTGCGCGGCTTTTTCTTTTACGGACGTTTCGGAATTATTTTCATCTTTTTCGGAAATCACGTCATCATACTCCGGTATAACAATACCGCGGCGTACCATGATTTGATAAATTCTTTCCGACTGATTTTCTACATATTTTGAGGTGCCGTTAGGTTTATATCTGCGGGGATTAGGTATAACCGCGGCCAGTGTTGCCGCTTCATGGGCTGTCAATTCAGCGGCGCCTTTTTCATAACTTTTTCGCGCTGCCGCTTCAATCCCAAAAATTCCATCGCCCCATTCGACCACATTTAAGTAAAGCTCCATAATCCTTCTCTTACTTAACCGCCTCTCCATTCTCCAGGTAAACATCGCCTCTTCATTTTTCTTACAGGATTCTTAGCAGGAGAAAGGTACAAATTTTTCGCCAATTGCTGAGAGATTGTGCTGCCGCCGGTATCAAACTTCTTTTTCTTGATATCTTTCTCGAGCGCTATTTGCATGGCTTCAAAGTCAAATCCATCGTGAGACCAAAACTTATCGTCTTCCGCGATAATTACAGCTTTCATTACGTAAGGAGATACTCTGAAAGAGGCACCCAAATATTTGTAATCTTTTTCTTTATTCCCTTTCTTTCCAAACTTTTTCCCTGTATTCCATAAAAGCCGTTTTGGGGGGACGATTTTTTTTCAGATAAGCCAGATTGGGAATAGATAAAGTAGAGTCCTATATTAAATAATAAAATAAGTGGCAATTAAAAGAAAAGTGATAAAAATAATTTTCCCCCAAGAACGCATAATAATCCTTCTACAAATTTCGATAATTTCAACCGCTTTCAGGCAAGGGATTGCGACTAAAATTAGCCTGAAAATCATTTAATGCCATTTCGATTTCAACGTATAACGAGGCGGCAAGGAGGAGGTTCCGCAGGCTATTACTCATACGTTGAGGAAGCCAACGACGCTGCCAACAAAGTTAGCGAAAGAAAGCGAATTGGCATAACCAGGTATTGCAATAACTGAAAACGCACACAAAATCCAATGATAATTTACGTCGCGAAGCAGCGGCTACTTTTCACAAAATCATTAATCGAAATAGCTATTTACCATACAACATTAAAAAAGATTGTAAAATAGATTTGACAGACAGGTATATTTTTAGTAAGTCACAAGACAGTCGCGTAGTTGATTAGACATTATTGTAAATAATGTCTAATGAGTGTGTACAGTAAATTGGTCTTTGTTTTTCGGTTACTAGTATGATATTAAATCGAAATATGTACACTGTTAATAAAATGGTACCCCCAAAAAGTAAGGAGGCACTTCATGATGAAACGGCAGATTTTTGTATTTTCAGGACTTTTTGTCCTCTTCTGTTTATTATTTAGCTTTAACACGGACGCTCTGGCAGCACAATACAAAGTAAAAAAAGGTGACAGTCTTTACAGCATTTCCAAAAAACTTAACGTCAGTATTGATAAAATCAAGGAAGATAATAATCTTCAGAACACAGCAATTAAACCAAAACATATTTTAAATATATCCTCAGAAGTATCCTCAACATTCACTGCCAGTCAAAATCAAAGCCGGTTAATTACACTGTCAGGAAAGGGAATACCCTATCCAAAATCGCCAGAAAAACGCAACCCACACGAAAAAATAATGGCTAATATCTATATAGAAATAAAGCTCACGAGTTGGACCAAAACTTGTTCTGGCCAGGTCAAACCATACATCAGTACCCAATATCTCAGAAGAAAATCAAGCTGCGGAAGATGACTATCATTCGCTGGCCGATGAAGATGAAGAAGATATCGCAAGCGTGATGGAATCACCCCAACTGGCTAAAAAAAGAAGAACTCTAGGCAAATGGAACAGCCCCGATGAAATACAGTTATTCGTAAAAGTGGCAACAGGATTCCTCTGGCGCGCCAGATGTTAGTATTTGGCGGCTCTTCATTAAAAGGAATCGACTGTTCCTCTTTCGTCCAAAAGATCTATCGTATTTTCGATATAACATTACCCCGTAATGCGCGCCAGCAATCAAAGTCGCATTTAGCATCTCCCGTGAACAACTGACGGAAGGCGATCTCTTGTTTTTTTCCATACAAAACTACTTATTAGGGCATGTTGGAATTTACATAGGCAATAATGAATTTGTTCACGCATCCTCCAAGAGGAAAGTCGTCCGTATTGACAGCCTGGACACACCCTATTATCAAAAGAGATTTCAACGCGCCGTGCGGATAAAAGGTTTATATAATAAACTTGGCAGATAATCAACAGGCAAAAACCTTATAAGAAAGGATATAATAAACAATAACGGGCTTTGGAATCGTTTTCCAAAGCCCGTTGCTTTTTCACACTGTTTATTTTTATAGCGGCTAGGCTTTAAGCGCCAGTGCCACCGCCATTATTATCTAAACCTTTTATCCGCACGGCGCGTTGAAATCTCTTTTGATAATAGGGTGTGTCCAGGCTGTCAATACGGACGACTTTCCTCTTGGAGGATGCGTGAACAAATTCATTATTGCCTATGTAAATTCCAACATGCCCTAATGACCGTTTTGTATGGAAAAAAACAAGATCGCCTTCCGTCAGTTGTTCACGGGAGATGCTGATGCCGACTTTGGATTGCTGGCGCGCATTACGGGGTAATGTTATATCGAAAATACGATAGATCTTTTGGACGAAAGAGGAACAGTCGATTCCTTTTAATGAAGAGCCGCCAAATCTATATGGCGCGCCAAGGAATCCTGTTGCCACTTTTACGAATAACTGTACTTCATCGGGGCTGTTCCATTTGCCTAAGAGTTCTTCTTTTTTTACCAGTTCGGGTGATTCGTCAGCGCTTGCGATATCTTCTTCATCTTCATCGGCCAGCGAATTATCGTCATCTTCCGCAGCTTCATTTTCTTCTGAGATATTGGGTACTGATTTATGAGTTGACCTGGCCAGAACAAGTTTTTGTCCAACTCGTAAGCTTTTTTGGTTGATATGGTTAAGAGCCATTATTTTTTTCATGGGGAGTTGCGTTTTTCTGGCGATTTTGGATAGAGTATCCCCTTTCCTGACGGTGTAATAAACCGGCTTTGATTTTGACTTGGCAGTGGATGTTGAGGATCCTTCTGAGGATATATTTAAAATCTGTTTTGGTTTAATTGCTGTGTTCTGAAGATTATTATCTTCCTTGATTTTATCAATACTGACGTTAAGTTTTTTGGAAATGCTGTAAAGACTGTCACCTTTTTTTACTTTGTATTGTGCTGCCAGAGCGTCCGTGTTAAAGCTAAATAATAAACAGAAGAGGACAAAAAGTCCTGAAAATACAAAAATCTGCCGTTTCATCATGAAGTGCCTCCTTACTTTTTGGGGGTACCATTTTATTAACGGTGTACATATTTCGATTTAATATCATACTAGTAACCGAAAAACGAAGACCAATTTACTGTACACACTGATTAGACATTATTTACAATAATGTCTAATCAACTACGCGACTGTCTTGTGACTTACTAAAAATATACCTGTCTGTCAAATCTATTTTACAATCTTTTTTTAATGTTGTATGGTAAATAGCTATTTGGATTAATGATTTTGTGAAAAGTAGCCGCTGCTTCGCGACGTAAATTATCATTGGATTTTGTGTGCGTTTTCAGTTATTGCAATACCTGGTTATGCCAATTCGCTTTCTTTGGCTAACTTTGTTGGCAGCGTCGTTGGCTTCCTCAACGTATGAGTAATACGCCTGCGGAACCTCCTCCTTGCCGCCTCGTTATACGTTGAAATCGAAATGGCATTAAATGATTTTCAGGCTAATTTTATCGTTAATCCCTTGCCTGAAAGCGGTTGAAATTATCGAAATTTGTAGAAGGATTATTATGCGTTCTTGGGGGAAAATTATTTTTATAACTTTTCTTTTAATTGCCACTTATTTTATTGTTGATATAGGACTCTACTTTATCTATCCCAATCTGGCTTATCTGAAAAAAAATCGTCCCCCCAAAACGGCTTTTATGGAATACAGGGAAAAAGTTTGGAAAGAAAAGGGAATAAAGAAAAAGATTACAAATATTTGGGTGCCTCTTTCCAGAGTATCTCCTTACGTAATGAAAGCTGTAATTATCGCGGAAGACGATAAGTTTTGGTCTCACGATGGATTTGACTTTGAAGCCATGCAAATAGCGCTGGAGAAAGATATCAAGAAAAAGAAGTTTAATGCCGGCGGCAGCACAATCTCTCAGCAATTGGCGAAAAATTTGTACCTTTCTCCTGCTAAGAATCCTGTAAGAAAAATCAAAGAGGCGATACTTACCTGGAGAATGGAGAGGCAGTTAAGTAAGAGAAGGATTATGGAGCTTTACTTAAATGTGGTCGAATGGGGCGATGGAATTTTTGGGATTGAAGCGGCAGCGCGAAAAAATTATGAAAAAGGCGCCGCTGAATTGACAGCCCATGAAGCGGCAACACTGGCCGCGGTTATACCTAATCCCCGCAGATATAAACCTAACGGCACCTCAAAATATGTAGAAAATCAGTCGGAAAGAATTTATCAAATCATGGTACGCCGCGGTATTGTTATACCGGAGTATGATGACGTGATTTCCGAAAAAGATGAAAATAATTCCGAAACGTCCGTAAAAGAAAAAGCCGCGCAAGGAGAACAGAGCACAAGTTCTGAACCCCTTAACACGGAAAACAAAAAACACCCCTGAAGGGAATTGGTTTTATAATATTTCGATGGCACAAGCCATGGAAACGCCGCCGCCGCCGCAAAGAGTGGCCAGTCCCAGCGTCTTGCCGTGTTTTTGCATGGCGTGAATCAGTGTTACCATAATCCGGCAGCCAGTAGAACCCACCGGATGTCCAAGTCCGATGCCGCTGCCGTTGATATTGGTAATTTCACGTTTTAAACCAAGCTCCTTTTCACAACCGAGATACTGGCCTGCAAATGCTTCGTTGACCTCGAGCAACTCAAAAGCATTCAAGGTAAGCCCTGGATCGTTTTTGAGCAGGTTCTTTACAGCTGGAACCGGGCTCAAGCCCATTACTGAAGGATGGCAACCACCGCGTGCGGAGGAACGTATTCTAGCGATCGGTTTCAATCCTAATTCCTTGGCTTTTTCGGCCGACATGATGATCATGGCTGAAGCGCCGTCGTTAAGCCCTGAGGAGTTACCGGCTGTAACCTTGCCGACCTTGGGGATAAATGCCGGTTGCAATGCCTGCAACTGTTCCATTGTCAATCCTGGACGGAAATGTTCGTCCTTGTCAAAGATGATGGGCGGTTTGCCTTTTTTCTGGGGAATTTCAATCGGTACAATCTCATCTTTGAAATCGCCATTCTTGGTAGCACGCTCGACGTTGTTATGGCTGCGCAGGGCGACCTCATCCATTTCCTGGCGGCTGATGTTCAAAAGTTGGGCGATTAGTTCCGTGGTATGACCCATTATATAGGGTTTGCCCTTCAAACTTTCGAAAGGCTGGCCTGATTTGACGGGACCATCATCGGATAATGGCATGACATATGAGCCGCAATGTAATGAGCGGATCATGGAATCTACAAAAATAGTGTCCTGCAGGCGGCAGCCCCAACGGGTGTCAAAACTAACATAGGGTACGCCGGACATATGTTCAACTCCGCCGGCCAAAATAATATCGGCCATACCGGCTTTGATCATGGCTGCGCCGCTGAGTACGGCTTCCATCCCGGAAATGCATACGCGATTCAGCGTAACAGCGGTCACTGTTTCCGGAATACCGGCCAAGAGAGCTCCTACCCGAGCGGTATTTAGTGTATTACAGTTTTCAACACAACAGCCGAAGCGAACATCATCAATCATGACCGGGTCTATTCCGGCGCGCCCAATAGCCTCCTTCATGACGACAGCCGCAATGCGGGCTCCGATCATGTTCTTTAATGTACCTCCTAGTGTTCCTATAGCCGTTCTACACGCTGAAACAATGACTACATCCTTCATTTTGTAAGCTCCTTAATGAGACCCAAGCTTCAGAAACAAAGTGCATAACCTGAAGGTCATCTGCGACTGAAGCTTGCAGGTCGAATTATCCGCAGTTTACTGCTGGGTTTATATCTTTATCTTCTAAAAAGCTCAATCGTTCAGACAGGCTTTTCAGAAGTTATTCTTCAAAATTATTAGGGAGCCTTCGGCTCTCTGCCAGAGGGGGCTTCACTGTAACAGCCTGACTTAAGCTGGCTCGCCCGGAAAAAAGAAGATGGGCAATGGGAAATAACCATCATGGTTGACAATTTTAAAAATCATTAATTCCCCGATTCAAGTGGTCGCTTTTATATCGTTGGGGGAGCAGTTGTCAAGTATTTTCGTTTCTAGGTAGTGGGTCAGTTTTTAATAAAAAAATTTATTCATCTTATAATATCTGACAAACGCATTAAGTACCTTATATTTTAAAAGTATTTTCAATCCCGCTGTTTGGAATCCCGCGACTTGTACAACTAGAACATCGTTTACTTGGAATTCCCCAGCTCCAGCCGGGGGATGAATGCGGGGTAATCCGCGAGAGGTCGCGTTATTTTGGGGAGCCTCCGGCTCCTGCCGGAGGGGGCTCCACTATATTTAACCTCTGACCTTTTGAATTAAGGCGTAACTTTTAATGCTGTTAGCTATCAGGGGTGATATTTTTACTTGGCGATTATAGGGTGAAATAATTATATGGCATTAAAACATGACAAGAATGTCATTGACATAAAAGATTTATTTTAGTACTAAAATACAGGTAATATTTATTGAAGGCCGATATATTTAAAGCGTAAATTTTCCCCAAAAAATCAATTTATTAAAATTGGAACGAAAGGAGAGTGTTATGAAAAAAATTGTAATGTTCGTGTTCATTGTAATGATGATGTCTTTCGTCACGGCAGCACAGGCAGAAGTCAGGGCCGGTGGTTTACCCGCCTTGATTGTGGATGATAGTATTAAAGACTGTGCCGGTCCTTGTCCTCCCCCCCCTGTGGTAGAACAAAAGGTGGAAGTTCCGCCTCCATCAGCTCCTGCTCCGGTTGTGGTTCCTCCTCCTGAACCAACTCCCAAACCCGTCATTATTGAAAAAGGCAGACAGACACTTAATGTCGAATTCGATTTTGATAAATCAATCATTAAGAAAGGTTACTATCAAGACATCGATAATCTGGCTGGAGTGATGAAACAATATCCCGATCTTAACGTCGTAATCGAAGGACATACGGATAGTGTGGGTACCGCTGAGTACAATAAAAAACTTTCCCAGGAACGAGCTGACGCTGTAAAGAAATACATGGTCGAAAAAGGCGGTATTGACGCAAATCGTTTAAAGGCACAGGGATTCGGTGAGGAAAAACCGATTGCCAGCAATAAAACGAAGGAAGGGCGTCAGCAGAACCGTCGCGTAGAAGCAGCAGTCGATTATCTAATCGAGAAGTAAATTTTCCGCTTCTAATAACTTAACAACAATTAAGAATCCCGCAGTTTACTGCGGGATTCTTAATTGAGAAATAAACAGATATTTTACTTTTATCCCTCTATCCGCACAGTCACCGGAACAGTCACTAAGGTTTCGGGTGGTGATACAATTCATTTAACAACACCTGAGCAAACCAAACTCAAGGTTAGGCTATATGGTATAGATGCTCCCGAGACAGCTAAGATCAATAATCGCACAGGTCAAGTTAATAAACTCGCTCAACCTTATAGAGAAGAATCATGGAAAGCTCTTTAAGGTAAAATCATGGGTAAAAGTGAACTCATTAAAGCATTACTTCCTTGTTTAGTCAGTAAAACGTCACCCTTGTAAAAATACTAGATTTCAACCAGTAATGTTGGAAAAAACACTCTATCGTCTTTATGGCAAAGGTTTGAACTTATATCCAACACTGTAAACGGATTGGATCAATGTTATGTGAAAGTCAACCGTCTTGATATATCGTGAAAATTTTTTTATATTGGAATAGGGTTTTTTATAATTATATGTTATTCAAACCATAAAAATACCATTGACATTAATGATTTATTTTAGTACTTTTAAAAAAATTATTTGAGATGCCAAAATTCTTAGTATATAAATTGTTTTTCAAAAAAATCAATTTATTAAAGTTGGAACGAAAGGAGGGTATTATGAAAAAAATTGGAATGTTAGTTTTTGTTATGATGTTGGTAGCTTTTGTCACGGCAGTGCAGGCGGAAACAAGGGCCGGTGGTTTACCGGAATTGGTCGTGGATAAGAGGATTAACGACTGTGCCACATGTTCCCCCACCCTCGTCACCATCGTACTTAATGTGGAATTTGATACCGACAAGGCCGTTGTCAAAGATAAATATAGAGATGAAATCAAGAAGGTAGCCGATTTCATGAAAACGTATCCTAAAACTACTGCTGTGATTGAAGGCCATACCGACAATACCAACACAGCGGCATACAATCAAAAACTATCTGAGGAGCGCGCAAACAGCGTTCGGCAATACCTGATCAACAATTTCGGGATCAAGGCGTCCCGCCTAACCGCTGTCGGTTATGGACTGACTAAGCCGATTGCCAGCAATAGCACCGAGGAAGGGAAGCAGAAGAACCGCAGAGTTCAGGCTGTTATCAAAGCGATGAAGAAAAATTAAGTTTGTAACAGTTTCAGAATTCTGAAAAGACTTAAGGCTCCATGACTACTGAAAGGTTATGGGGCCTTTTTCTTGTGGTGTCCTATGCCGTAAATAATTATATGGCATTTAAAAATGATAAGAATACCTTTGACATAAAATATTTCAATAAAAAAGGGCAGGATCATGATGGTCCCGCCCTTAAAATAAATAATCTAATACGGTTCTAAATCAAAGCGCTATTTTTTTGTTGGCAACGTAGCCGGGCGCATAACCTGATACCCTGAATAACCTAAAGATCACGTGGGTGCATGCGAGGTCACACGTGCCTGGGGCGTCGTCGGCTTCGGGAACGTTTGTACTTCCGGGAGTGCAACCCCCAAGGGGGCACAATAAAAAAGATTCTTTCCTTACCGGTGAGCTACGCCATTATGGCGTTGCGCATATACGCCTAATCGCCTCTTCCTTGCCGCCTCAATATTATCATCATCATCAATTGTATAACTAGTGTGATATC
>CAVQCU010000032.1:0-18849 GCA_963710995.1 uncultured delta proteobacterium | reverse complement strand
ACGACATCGACAAAAGTCAACGGGATTATTATCTGCGCCAACAGATGAAGGCCATCAAGCAGGAGTTGGGCGAAACAGATGAAAATACGGTAGAGACGGATGAATACCGCAAAAAAATTGAGGAGAAAAATCTGCCTGAAGAAGCAAAAAAAGAAGCGTTAAGAGAACTGGAACGTTTGTCCCGCATGCATCCATCCTCGGCGGAATATACGGTCTCTTCGACCTATCTGGATTGGATAACGGCGCTTCCTTGGAACAATTCGACAACGGATAATCTGGATATCGCAAAAGCGCGCCAGGTTCTGGATGAAGACCACTACGGTCTGATCAAGCCCAAGAAACGCATCATCGAGTATCTCGCCGTGCGCAAGCTAAAGCCGGATTCCAAGGGACCGATTCTATGCTTTGTGGGTCCTCCGGGAACGGGTAAAACATCGCTGGGGCATTCCATCGCGCGGGCGCTGGAACGCAAGTTTGTGCGCATGTCGCTAGGCGGCGTACGCGACGAGGCGGAAATCCGCGGTCATCGCCGCACCTACATCGGCGCTCTGCCCGGTCGTGTTATTCAGGGACTGCGGCGCGCGGAGTCGAACAATCCCGTATTTATGCTCGACGAAATCGACAAAGTCGGCAGCGATTTCCGGGGCGATCCCTCATCAGCTTTGCTGGAGGTTTTGGATCCGCAGCAGAACAACTCGTTTTCCGATCATTATCTGGATGTGCCGTTTGATCTGTCGCACGTCATGTTCATTACGACAGCCAACGTTCTGGACACGATTCCTCCGGCGCTGCTCGACAGGCTGGAAGTCATCGAGCTGACGGGTTACACGCAGGAAGAAAAAGTAAAGATTGCCGAGCGGTATTTAATCCCGCGGCAATTGACGGAAAACGGCCTAACTGCCGCGCAGTTTAAATTAATCGATAAAGCGCTCAATACCATTATTACCGGTTACACACGCGAAGCGGGCGTGCGCAATCTGGAGAGGGAAATCGCAAACGCCTGCCGCGGCGTGGCGGCCCAGATTGCCGAAGGAATCCTTAAATCCAAAACGCTGACGGATAAAGATATTTCAAAGTACCTGGGCCCGGTGCGAGTTCCAACCGATATTGATGCGCGGATTACCAGACCCGGAATAGCCATCGGTCTTGCCTGGACACCGATGGGTGGCGACATACTATTTATTGAAGCCACGGCCATGAAAGGCAAGAAAGGACTTACGCTCACCGGACAGCTGGGCGATGTCATGAAAGAGTCGGCGGCGGCGGCGCTGAGTTTTATCCGCACGAATGCTAAAGAGCTGGGTGTAAAACCGGAATTTTTTGAAGACATGGATATTCATATCCATGTGCCGGCCGGCGCGATTCCCAAGGACGGTCCATCGGCTGGTGTGACGATGCTCACAGTGCTCACGTCTTTGCTGACCAACCGTAAGGTGAAAAAGCATTTGGCCATGACCGGTGAAATCACGCTGCGCGGCGCTGTGCTGCCGGTGGGCGGCGTCAAGGAAAAAGTGCTTGCGGCTTACCGGGCCGGCATCAAAACCATCTTGCTGCCCGCGTGGAACCGTAAGGACATTGAAGATATCCCGGCCAATGTGCAAAAGAGCATTTCGTTTCACTTTATCAATGATATGATGGAAGTGATAAAGCTGGCGCTGGAACCGGTTAAAAAGAAAAAACCGGCAAAAAAGAAAATATCAGCGCTATCGGTAAAGAAAAGCAAAAGAAAATAGCGGACAAACATAATATTACTCCGGCAACCAAAGTTGAGTATGAATTTTAGTAAGATAGAATAAAGCAGGTGTTATTGTGTCACACATAGTAGGAATAGATATCGGATCAGTTGCGCTGTCCGTTGTCGTGGTTGATGAAAAAGGCGCGGTGATCAATTCATTCTATCAGTTTCATTCCGGGGCCATCAGCGATACCTTGCACTTTATACTTAATAATATTGATATCAGACACGTCGGCGGTATCGCTATGACACTTTCCGGCCCGGAAATATTCAGCAACGTTTCCCGTTACGATACTCAGATTGCCATGATTGCCGCTGTGAAAAAATATCATGCCGAAGTTGGCAGTATATTATTTGTCGGCGGTGAAAATTTTGGTCTGATTACGTTCAACGAACTAGGCGATTATGAACGCTTCCGGTCAAACTCCTCGTGCGCCGCGGGAACCGGCAGTTTCCTGGATCAACAGGCCAAACGGCTAAATCTCAAAAGCATCGAAACCCTCAGCGGCGTTGCGTTTTGCAACCAGAGCAATACGCCAAAGATCGCCACGCGCTGTGCCGTATTTGCCAAAACCGATCTGATTCACGCCCAGCAGGAAGGTTATTCCATTGGGCAGATCAGCGACGGGCTGTGCGAAGGCCTGGCAAAAAACGTCATTGACACACTCATTCCCGATTCGAAAATACACACCCCGCTGATTCTGGCGGGCGGCGTTTCCATGAATTCCGCCGTGGTCAAGCATTTCCGCAATCTTTTGCAGGCCGAACCCATTATCGGTGAACACAGTCATCTCTATGGCGCAATCGGCGCGGCTTTGCTTTACCTGGAAGAAACGGATCCCGCTCCGTTTGGAGCGAAAAGCATGGGATGAGTTTTTCGTTTTGGAAAACAAAGAAAAGACTTATGGCTATCCGCCGCTGCAGCTGACGCTTTCGAGTTACCCAGAATTTTTCACCGCCGCCAGTTATCTGTATAAACCCGGCAACAACCACGCTGCTATTGAAGTGGATATCTACAAGCCCCTGCAAAAAAAGCAGGCAGTCTATCTGGGCATGGACATCGGTTCGACGAGCACCAAAGCGGTTTTGATCAATAGCCAAAACGTTGTGCTTATCGGTCTTTACACGCAGACCGCAGGGCAGCCTGTAAAAGCCGTGCAGGCGCTCTTTGAGGCCATTGACAACATCTCTCGGAAACATACCTGTGAATTTATTTTTGACGGTGTCGGCGCCACCGGATCAGGCCGCAAATTCATCGGTCGCATCATTAATGCCGATTTGATTATCGACGAAATCACCGCGCACGCGCGCGCCGCTTATGAACTCAACAACGAAGTGGACACGATCATCGAGATCGGCGGCCAGGACGCCAAATTTACCACTATGCAAAATGGCATGGTTACCTCCTCCGTCATGAACAATGTCTGCGCCGCGGGCACCGGCAGCTTTATCGAGGAACAGGCCGTGAAACTGGGCGTGAGCCTTTTTGACTATGCCGGGCGCGCCATCAATACCCCGTCGCCCGTTTCTAGCGATCGCTGCACCGTTTTCATGGAACGCGATATCAATAATTATTTGACGGAAGGATACACCGTTGATGAAGTGCTGGCCAGCGTTTTGCATTCCGTGTGCGAAAATTATCTGACCAAAGTAGCGGTGGAGGCCAGCATCGGACAGAGTGTATGCTTTCAGGGCGCTACAGCCCGCAATCAGGCGCTGGTTGCCGCCTTTGAGCACCGCCTGAATAAACCAATCTTTGTTTCCCAATTCTGTCACCTGACCGGCGCGCTGGGCAGTGCGCTAATTCTGGCGGAAAACGCCGTGAGAAATTCAGCCTTCCGCGGTCTGTCGCTCTATTTGGAAAATATTCCGGTGGAAAATGAAATCTGCGAACTATGCCAAAACAACTGCAAGATCAACAAAGTTACCGTTCAGGGAGAAACCGTTGCCTTCGGATTTCTCTGCGGACGAGACTACGACACCAAACATTACGTCGGTTCAACCAAAAAGAACTATGACCTGATTAAGGAACGCAGCAAGGTATTTCCACTGGCTAAAAAGCCTGCCACCTTCAAAAAGTCAGTGAGGATTGGCATTCCCCATGCCCTGTATCTGGCCGAAGAGATGCCGCTCTGGAAACATTTTTTCGCTACCCTCGGTGTGGAAACCATCACATCGGAGAGCTTAAAGAACGCGATCAAGTCCGGTAAAAAGATGGCGGGAGCGGAA
Organism: uncultured delta proteobacterium; assembly: GCA_963710995.1. Classification (GTDB taxonomy): domain Bacteria; phylum Desulfobacterota; class Syntrophia; order Syntrophales; family Smithellaceae; genus Smithella. The sequence goes on along the minus strand of CAVQCU010000032.1, from coordinate 14,885 downwards.
TTCTGCGCGCCGCTGAACGCCTTTTTCGGTCATGTGCAATATCTGGCCGACAAGTGCGATTTCATTTTTTTGCCTGTGTATCTGGAAGCCGCGAAGCAAAAAAATGAGGATTACCGCTTCTACTGTTATTATACCCAGTTTGCGGCCACACTCTCGGCGGGTATGAAAAACCTGCGTCTGAAAAACAAAACCATCATGCCGGTTATCGATCACCACTCCTTTCAATCGCGCATTGAACTCTTTTCCATCCTGAAGTCAATCTTAAATACCGGCTACTGGGAAATTTATAACGCCTATGAGGCGGCGCTTTCTTTTTATTACGAAGGCCGCGACAACCTGCTCAACGTCTATCAGAGAGAGAAGCCAGATGCGGTAAAGATCAGTGTGGCGCTTTTAGGCAGGCCATACGCCATCATGCAAAAATCGATGAATAAAGGCATACCGGACATCTTCAGCGCGCTTAATATTAAAACATTTTATCAGGATATGCTACCTGTGGATCAGGAAGATTTATCCGAAATCGATCCTCTGCTCAAGAGAATGCACTGGAATTATGCCGCGCGGATTTTAAAGGCCGCGCTCTATATTGCCCGCACACCCGGTCTTTATCCCGTTTATGTGACCTCGTTCAAGTGCAGTCCCGATTCCTTCTCTCTGGAATATTTTAAACGCATCATGGATAAATACAGCAAACCTTATTTGATCCTCGAACTCGACGAACATGATTCCAACGTCGGTTATGAAACCCGCATCGAGGCAGCCGTGCGCTCATTTGACAATCACCATAAGAACAAAAACCTTCGCCTGGTTTCGTTGCGCGAACTGCCGCTTAATTCCGAGACCACCTCTAAAATCAAAGACAAGACACTGCTCTTTCCCTGTTTTGACCCTATCAACTCCAAACTATTGGAAGCGGTGTTCATCAAAGAAGGCATCGACGCGCGGATGGTCCCGCTAACTGAAAAAATTATTCGGCGCGGTTTACGCACCAATACCGGGCAATGTCTGCCTGTGAACCTGATGGCGCAAAGCTATATGGACTACATCGATGAAAACCTTCTGGACCCTGCCCAGACCGTGGGCTGGTGCTTTGACAGCCACGTGGCCTGTAACATAAGGTTGTATCCGCAATTTATGAAAGGCATCATGGAAACTACCGGCAAGGGTATGGAGAAAGTGGACATGTATGTCGGCAGTATATCGCTTAGCGATATTTCCATGCAGGCTTCCATTGAGGCATATTTCGCGCACATGTTCGGGGGCATGCTGCGTAAAATCGGCTGCAAGATTCGTCCCTATGAAAAAGAAAAAGGCATGACGGATAAGTTGATCGCTCAGTCTATGAACATTCTTTACAACACCTTGCTTGGCGGCCGAAGCAAAGATGACGATCTGACCAAAGTTATCAACCTGTTCAAAAAAATCGAGACCGTTCCTGGCCACCGTCCTAAAGTCGCCATCTTCGGCGATATGTATGCCCGCGACAATGACGTGTTCAACCAGAATTTGATTCGATGCATTGAGGAATACGGCGGTGAAGTCATCACCACCCCGTTTAATGAATTCGTCAAACTTATTGCCAACCCCTACATGCGACGTTGGTTTCTGGAAGGGGAATTCATGGACGTCCTCGTCACCAAAACGATGATCACGCTGGTTAACCAACTGGAGAAAAGCTATTACAAAATATTCAATGAATTACTGAATGAACCGTCTTTGACCGCCACCATCGATTACAAAACTATATACGATAAATATGACGTGACCGTGCAGCATTTTGGCGAGTCCACCGACAATCTGCTGAAGATTTCCGCGCTGATGGAGCACTACCCCGACATATCGCTTTTTGTGCAGACAAATCCAGCGTTCTGCTGCGCGGGCCTTGTCACTGAAGCCATGGCTTCACGCATTGAGGAATATACCGGCGTTCCCATCGTCACCCTTAATTACGACGGTACCGGGAAGAATATAAATTCCAAGATCAGTCCATATATAAAATTTCCGCGCCAGAAAGCCATAGCTGTTCATGGCTGGGTCAAAGTCAGATAAGAGTTTCGTGGAAGGTGAAGAGTAAAAGGTGAAGCGTATGTGTCGTAATCCTCTAAAGTCGTGGCCGCCTAATCCGCATCTCGCAATAGATTTTCTGACCAACTGTTAGGTAAAAAAAATTGGAAAATTCAATTGAAGGCAAAAGACCAAAAGTTATCATTATCGGCGGTGGCTTCGGCGGTCTGTGGGCGGCTCGCACACTGGCCAATAAGCCTGTGGATGTAGTAGTGATCGACCGCAACAATTATCACACCTTTCTGGCGCTTCTTTATCAGGTGGCAGCGGCAGAACTCCCTGCCGAAGACATTGCCTATCCTGTGCGCAGCGTCTTTAGTAAAATACCGAATATCGATTTTGTTCTGGCGCACGCGCGGCGGATTGATTTGACAAATCGTCAAATCGAGACGGATGGTGAAACCATATTTTATGATTATCTGATTCTGGCAAACGGTAGCGTCACTTCAACCTTCGGCGTGCCGGGTGTCGAAGAGCACGCCTATTTCCTCAAAACGCTGGAAGAAGCCGTCACGTTAAAAAATCATATCATCTGCTGCTTTGAAGCGGCGGCGAGAGAGCCGGAAGCGGAAAGAAGAAAGAGTTTACTGACGTTTATTATCGTCGGCGGTGGCGCAACCGGCGTAGAATACGCGGGAGCGCTCACGGAACTCATTCACGGTCCGCTGATCAAAGATTACACCGGCATTGATTTTTTCGAAGCCCGGATCATTTTGCTGGAAGCAGCCGACCAACTGGTTTCCTCCATGCCTTCGAACATCCGGGATTACACGGCCAGACAACTGCGAGGAATGGGTGTGGATGTGCGTTTGAAGGCCGAAGTCGCCGAAGTTTCTCCGGAGAAAGTCGTTTTAAAAGGAGCGAACAATATTGGTACTAGCACCGTTGTCTGGACGGCGGGCGTTAAGGGAGAAGGACTTGCCGTCGCTTCCAATATCCCGGTTACACGCGATAGCCGTGTGGCAGTTAATGAGAAGCTGCAGATTCAGGATCAGCTGAATATTTATGTGATCGGCGATCTGGCGTCGATCTACGAAGGTCAGCGTATCCTGCCAATGGTCGCGCAGGTGGCCATTCAATCCGGTGTTACATCTGCGCAAAACATATTAAGACAAGTTGCGGGGCTGGCTCCACAACCTTTTATTTATAAGGATCGCGGCTCGATGATCACCATCGGCCGCAAAGCTGCCGGAGTCGCCATTGGTGCCCGGACCTTTACCGGATTTTTTGCCTGGGTAATGTGGCTGGTCATCCATCTTTTCAATCTTATCGGATTTCGCAACCGTGTGATGGTGCTGATCAACTGGGCGTGGGATTACCTGCTCTATGAACGGGCCGTGCGCTATGTCTTCCCATCGGGCACACCCTCGGAAGCGCAATGCTCTTCCTGTGTCCGAAAACCAAAGAAAAAAGATAATTATCCCGGAAAATGATGAAGGTGTCAATCCCGCGACTTGGAATTCCACGACTACAGCCGTGGAGGAATGCGCTGTAACTCACGGGAGGTCGCGTTATCCTCTGCTTTGCGGGATAATTCGACCTACAAGCTTCAGTCGTAGATGACCTTCAGGTTATACACTTTGTTTCTGAAGATTGGGTCTCATTATTATAGGGAGCCTCCGGCTCCTGCCGGAGGGGGCTCCACTATTTCATTGACATACAAGACGGTTCTTTCTATACTTCTTTCTAACAGAAGCGATATCTTATCGAATAGTCTATCAAATTACGAGTTAAGTTCATTAATATTTGATGCAACTTTATTAATAGGGAGAGACAGACATGAAAAACGATACCTTTATATTCAAAGCAGCGGACGGAACACAGATATTCACCTACAGATGGATGCCGGATAATGCTTCAGCTATTGTAGGCGCAGTCCAGATAGCCCACGGAATGGTGGAGCACGCGGCCCGGTATGAGCGCTTTGCCGACGCGCTGACCAAAGCGGGATATGCCGTGTACGCCAATGATCACCGGGGACACGGGAAGACTGCCGGATCGCTGGACAGGGTCGGCTATTTCGCCGATGAAATGGGCTGGGAAAAAGTCGTGGTGGACATGCACACTCTGACCGGCGTCATAAAAAAGGAGTGCCCGAAGAACCCTTTTTTCCTCTTTGGCCACAGCATGGGCTCTTTTCTCTCCCGCTACTACGCGATGCATTACGCCGCTGAGCTCACAGGACTCGTTCTCTCGGGCACAGCCGGTGACGCGGGCGCCCTTGGGAAGATAGGCATTATCATCGCTACAATTGAAGCAAAGATTAAAGGGAAAAAAGCAAAGAGCAATATTATGAATAAGCTCTCGTTCGGCGCATTCAACGACGCCTTCAAGCCCAATCGGACCGACTATGACTGGCTTTCACGAGACAACGCCGAGGTGGACAAATACGTCAATGACCCCTGGTGCGGGGCGGTCTGTACGGTGGGTTTCTTTTGCGACATGCTGGGCGGCGTCATCTATATCAACAAAAAGGAAAATATTGCTAAGATACCGAAGAGCCTGCCCATCTATATCTTCTCAGGCACGAAAGATCCCGTGGGCGGGAACACAAAAGGTGTGAATCAGGTATACAATGCGCTGAAAGACGCGGGCATCGGCGATGTGACTCTCAAATTCTACGAGGACGCCCGCCACGAGACGCTTAACGAGATTAACCGTGAAGAGGTTTTCAGGGACGTAATTGCGTGGATGAATAAATACATCTAATATCTGTAAAGGGGATAGCACAATGAATAATAAAATACGCGATACAGCGGAAAAGATATTTAACTCTGAATATGAAAAGCTTACCGAACAAGAAAGGCATGTTGCTCATCATATAACCGAAAGAACCCCCATTTCGACAAATGTCGTTCAAGACTATTCCGAACAAATGACTTTTGGCCAGAAGATGGCCGATAAGGTTGCTTCATTTGGGGGATCTTGGATGTTTATCATAATATTTATGATTGTGCTGATTATGTGGATTGTCCTGAATTCGTTCATTCTAATTAAACTTAGGAACGGTTCTTTTGATCCATATCCATACATCTTTTTAAATCTTATTTTATCCATGCTTGCGGCCATTCAAGCGCCAATTATTATGATGTCTCAAAATCGACAGGCCTATAAAGATAGACTAAGCGCGGAACACGACTATGAAGTAAATTTGAAATCAGAACTGGAAATAATTGCTCTTCATGAGAAAGTTGACTCACTAAAGCAGGAGCAGTGGAAAGGGCTGATTTCAATTCAAGAAGAACAGTTAAAGCTCTTGGGCCAATTAGTTGAAGACCTGAAGAAAGATAAACGAAACACCAGTTAAAAAATATTCATCCCCAAAATCTTCATTTTTCTATTTCACCTTTTATATGTTCCGACCTAAACTTGACTTAACAGATGTTGTCCAATTAAGTCTTGTTTCTGTTGTTGATTACTACAAGTCCGCAATTTGGTAAAAAAATAAAACCCGAAGATTACTGGTTGAAAGAGAGTTATCACTTTGGATAAAAATTAGCTTCTATTATAGAACTTAAAATGACCGAGTTTTAATTTAACATATAATACATATTTGGGACGAAGGTTAATTTTATGATGACGGGGAATAATTAATTATTGGTGGTGAAAATAACAAGAGTTTGGTGAGAATCCTCACTATTCTTATCGGCAAGGTTACTCATATTCATTGTTTAGCCGGTGTTTAACAAATACTTATTATTGATTTTACAGGCTAAATTAATTTTTTATAATGAAGTAAATATAATTATTTTATTTGGCATATAGATTGCTAAATAAAAATTGAAAGTAATGTTAAGACAAACGAGATACTGCTATGTTCGTATTGAGTCTATTCTACTGGATGTTGATATAAAAAATAACCACAGGGCCTTTTTAAAGACCAAGTTAAAATGAACGACTCCAGCTAAAGGACAAGACGGCACAAGCGGTTCTCGTTAACCCCTCGCAAGAAACAATATGTTTCACGAGGGGTTTCAATTTTTATTATCACTTACCTAGACTTGACTTGACGAAATATCCAATTAAGTTTTATCTCGGTTATTGACTACATCTACAACTAAACAGATATTAGGTGAGTGAAGGTCTGAGGATTACAATATTTGAATGGTTGGTATCTGACATCGCTACCCAAGACTATTATGGCTTACTCTTTGCGTCATATGGTTTTTTTTATTCTTGTTTAATCACCATACAAATGGGACTAGCATTTTGGTTTCGTTTTGATAGTATACATATTCTTTTCCGAAATGATTTATCAGCATTTTCTCTTCGTTCCTGATTCTGTGAATGTATCAAATATAATCGAAGAAACTATTATGCAGAATGAAATCAGATTTGAAAAATATAGACCAACACCCACAAAGGAGATCGTTACTCCCAAATATGATGGATGTCTAATGTGTTTATATAGACCACCTTTACACAGGGTATGACCATCAATAATCGTAAGGTTTGTTGAAAAGTATTTGTTTAAAGTGATAATAGAAAACCAACGAATCATCATACCAATAAACACAATAAATATTGTTAAGACCATTAGGATCTTATGACTAAAAACAATTTTTAAAACCCCAATTCCATTAAGATAAAAACTCAAAGGGATTGCGATTACTAAACTAATTGTTAGAGCTAATATGAAACGAATTGTTGCCCTATCTTTTTTACTGAACTAATGCCTTTCTTTTTCTTTGAAAAGATCAACACCCATTCTGAAATTTTGAATATTACCATAATACAAAAAGCAATCAAATCTAAAGTACGCATAAATTTTAAAATGCCTTTTTGTTTGTCTTAATAGCAAATTTTTCAAAGTGATGGTTAATGCTTTCCGTACAACAATTAATATACTTGGTTTTTTTCCCGATTTATTGAAGATTATGGATGGAAATAAATAATCTGTATGGTATCCCCCTCTTTTTCCATACGTTAATCTGAAGTCTTGTCTGTTTTAGTTATTTTTTATTCTCATTATACATTATAATTATTTAAATCTTCTTTTGCTGATTTTTCAGAAGAGTATTCTCCGTTTGAATATTCAATATCGTTGTACATATAGTGTATTGACCAATATGTTTTACCACTAGAGTGCGTGTGTTTCTGTACCCACTTCTTTGTTTTCTGTTTCCATTCTCTAGTGTATTTCATTTTTCTTCTCCTCCTGTTTTAGTCATGTTACTTTCTTACTGAAAACATCCGCTTTCATAAGCTTTTATTTGATAAGACATTGCTTCTAGATGGTTGAACTATAGAAAGTCCGGTCTTTTGTGTTAATTAAATATTGATTACAACTTTAAAGGAAGAAGGTAAATAAGAATTGCCCGACTCTTCCATCATGCGGTTATATAAATATTCTTTTGGCTGTTCGTTCAGTTAATATCCTACCGCAATACTCACATTTTACAGCATCAGACTTTATTTCTTTAGAGCAGTATCGACAGATCTTCATATCATCTCCTACTGGGATAAAAGCGTTATCTTTCTGCATTCGCTCATATAGTTTCTTGATCGCTTCGTCGGGTGTTTCGACGAATTCCACACCCGCCTCAAAAGACTCATCCTCAATGATGACTTTGTTCCATTTTACTTTTCCGATAGTGGTTATCTTTTGTTGCAAATTACTTAATGTTATATCTATCTTGATGATGGTATCGACGGGTAAAAGAATATTGCCCTGAATATTAGCACCGGACATGGAAATGTTCTTGCTGCGGTTATAGGGGATTTTTTTTTTAGAAGAATTCTCATCTTTTTTATTAGGCTCTGGAAGCTTAGACCATTCCTCTACTGGGATAAGAGTCTCCTCGGAGGAGATATTTATTGAGACCTCGTTTTCCTCTTCAAGTCGTTCCGCTTTCCTTCTTTCTTCCATAACGATCCATTCCCCTTTTTTTACTCCAGAATCTTCATTTTTCATTCTTCACTCCAATCCTACTTATTCATAATTAATTTATAAGAAATTTATCCTTGTCTGTCAATGAAATATAAATCGCAAAATATGGAGAGAAAGTGGTGTTTATTACAGATTGAAATCATTCTGTTTCAAGTTGAAAATCCCTGAAGATGCAAATGTAATTAGTATTGTATCTTCAGGGATTTTTATATAGCTCATATCGATTCCGTCCTCCTTGCTTGGCTTGATACATGGCGATATCAGCATTTTTCAGGAGTATACCTTCATCTTTTCCATCATCGGGATAGACGGCGATGCCTATACTTGCTGTCACATTATTATAGGGAGCCTCCGGCTCCTGCCGTATTTATATAGCCACATAAAACACCAGACAGGAGTTTGGTGATGAAGTGGCTATCCATACGAGATAGTATTTGGTAAGATAGGGGAAGAGATTTCGTAAAAGCGCTCATGCTACATATAAGACTTAGTATCATCTCGTTTGGATACCGAGATATCGGCGGAAGATATTTGTAAAAGGAGTAAAAGAATATGCGGAGAAGATATTGTTGCATATTTTTGAGCTTGATCCCGATATCGAGGTAATAAAGGTTAATGTACAGGAGGATCATGTTCACATAGTAATCGTGATACCTCCGAGAATTGCAGTTGCCAATGCCATTCAGTTTATAAAGACAAGATCGGCAAAGGAGTTAAAAGCGAAATTTCCTTTTCTACAAAAGACATATTCAAGGAAGCTCGGTATCTGGTCACGGGGTTATTGCGTATCGTGTATAGGTATGGATGAAAAGGAAATTCTTGCTTACGTTGAGCATCAAGAAAAAGAAGACAAAGGGCAACTGCAATTAGTGCTGCAATAGACAGGGAAGCCCCCAACTCCTGCGGGGGGAGGTTCACTATCAGAAAAGCTGATCTCGATCAAATGTGAATAAAGCCGAACTTGCTTTCATCTACAAGTCAACAAATTTGCAATGAGATGGATATTAATGATTTCAGTCGCAGATGACCTTCAGGTTATGCGCTTCGCTTGTTTTCAGAGAGTCTCATTATTCCATTCGCTTCGCTGCGCTGCGGGGATAATTCGACTTACTCTTCAAATTTCACTTCGTTTGTTTTCAGAGAGTCTCAAATCCTACGTCGCTGCGCTCCTAGGATAATTCGACCAGCAAGCTTCAATGCACTTTGCTTCTGAAGCTTGGGTCTCATTAAAAAGCCCCTCCAAGAAACGCATTTCTTGCGAGGGGCTAACGAGATCCACATATGCCGTCTTATCTTTTAACTGGAGTCCATCATTTGAATTCTTGGTCTTTTAAGGGTGATAATCACCACAAAGACTCTATGTTTTCTTCTTTTGTTAACATCCAGTAGAATAGACTCAATACGAGCATCGCAGAATCCCGATTGCAAATACTCTTTTCCACTTATCTTTCAAAGAACTTAACTGCAATATCAAAGAGCGCCGCAATACTTGCTTATTCAGAGGCCGTAATCAGCCTATTACATACTGTCCTTTCGGGCATTTCATGGTCACCATCAATATTTAGAAATGCTTTTCTTTTTACCTCCCAGGTGAAATGATTGAAATTTCTTTCATATCCTAGAGAAATAATTCAAGCCTTTCGCATTGCAACACCTTTACAATCTTATTATATGGATGCTTTTTGTTAATGTCAAGGAGGTGTATCAATATATTAAAGACCATGCGTGATTTTGACAGACAATAAAACAATCAGCCAATATCAAACTTTCCCGAGAGCCATAATAAAATGAGCCTTATTTTACAAACAAAAAATATATTCTTCAATGGTCTGAGCATCGTAACGTCCCGCTATATATCGAGGAAGTGGTACATGTCTTCTCAATATTATGCATAAAAAACGTTATTTATACAAATAAAGCTTGACTATTATCCGCAATTGCCGTAGTGTCATTTCAACTTCGGATATTTATAAATATAGACGAAGGAAAGAGTTGAAATTAGACATTTTGAAGTACATAGGTTAGTCACCAGGTTCTTTAGAGTCTCGGTGGCTTTTTTAGTTCTGTCATCGTGCTGATTCGACTTTTTGAAATTCTATGAAAGGAGGATAGCAATATGTCAGAAGGTAAAGTAAAGTGGTTCAACGAAAGCAAGGGCTTTGGCTTCATCTCTCAAGAAGACGGCGCCGATGTATTTGTGCATTTCAGCGCAATTCAGGCGAGCGGCTTCAAGACGTTAAATGAGGGCCAATCTGTAAGTTTCGATGTTGCCGAGGGCAAAAAAGGCCTCGAAGCAACAAACGTCAAATCTATCTAGTTTTTGTTGGAAACAAAAAAAATGAGCACTCCGTGTATGAGAAATCATGCCGGAGTGTTTTTTTTGTGTCATTTGCAACGATGAAAAAAAATTACTGAAGTTATTTTGTTGTTCCATCCTGTTGTTCTTCTCTATAGTTGTCCTCCTTTTGTGGTCACTATTTCATTGACATACAAGCCCGTTCTTCTTATACTTCCCTCCACTAGAAGTAATGCCTTATCAAAAAACAAATGCTGACGACTTTTACTTAAGACACTTAAAATTTTATGGACAAATAATATAATGTCATTAGTAAAAACATACATTCAATATGGCGTGCCAAGTAATTGGGCTCATGAATACGAACTTATTGGAATTTCAACAACGACCTTTAAACAAACTTCAAAAAATAATCTTATTGATAAGTATAAAATACCCGCAATACAAGCCGATTTTGTTAAGGATTGTTTGACTAGAGAGCCAAGAGAAGAACATACATCGCAAACTTTATTAGAGCGAAGCAATTTTACATGTTGTTTATGTAAAGGCACCAAAAGCGATTCATATATAATACTTATTAAAAGTGGAGGTTGATAAAATGAAAGTGCTATTGGTCAATGGAAGTCCCAATAAAAAAGAATGCACATACATAGCCCTTTGTGAAGTGGAAAAGGAATTGAATAAATATGATATTGAAACGGAAATATTCTACATCGGTAAAAAACCTATCAGAGGATGTACGGCATGTGGAAAGTGTGCCGAGACGGGGAAATGCGTTTTTGATGATGATGCCGTCAACGTTGCGCTTGATATAGCTGATAAATCGGACGGTTTTGTTTTTGGCTCTCCTGTCCACTATGCGGGGCCTTCCGGGTTCATAAAATCATTGTTAGACCGATGCTTTTATTCCGGCAGTGATGTATTTGCGTACAAGCCGGGTGCGGCAATCGTGAGCTGCCGCCGGGCTGGCGCTACCGCGGCATTTGAACAGCTCAATAAATATTTTTCCACCAATAATATGCCGGTTGTTTCATCCCAGTGCTGGAATATGGTACATGGCAACACGCCTCAGGAAGTACTGCAGGATCTTGAAGGATTACAGACAATGCGGACGCTGGGCCGGAATATGGCGTGGCTTTTAAAATCAATCGAAGCGGGTAAAAAAGCGGGAGTTGCTCTGCCGGAAAATGAAGAGAGAGTGCGGACAAATTTCATTAGATAATCAGCAGCAAGGTAGAGGTGCTGAAAAATAGAAGGTCTTAAGGAAGATTAAATTTAAACCAGACAAACAGGAGGAAGTTATGAAAAAAATAGTATTTGCATTGTTGTTGACGGTTGTTTTTGCTGTGCCCGCTTTTTCACAGATGGATATGCCAATGAAAGGTCATGGGGAAGGGCATGGACAGATGATGGAAATGGGCAATATGGACATGATGGGCGGCGATATGATATGCATGGAACATGCAGATAAGATGGGGCTTACCGATGACCAGATGATGAAAATGAAACCTTTGCATAGGGAAATGCAAAAAAAACAGATCCGATCCAAAGCTGATCTGAAGATTGCGGAGATCGAACTTAAGGAAATAATGGAAGTGAAAGATTTTGATCTGGATAAGGCCACCTACACAGTTAAGAAAATTGAAGATATAAAAACCGCCCAGCATTTGGAAATGTTAAAAGCCATGAAAGATATGCGGGCTATTTTAACCGACGATCAGTTTAAGAAAATGCATAAGATGTGCATAAAGCCGGGTGAGAAAAAACCGGAAAAGGGAATGATGAATAAACCGAGACCGAAAAAACCAGCGGATGATATGAAGGATATGAAACACTAGCAAAGAACAGAAGATTAGATGTTTAGATGGTTGGAGAATTAGGCTTTGCCGTGGTACTGGATTGCCCGGTCAAGCCGGTCAATGACAAACAAACAGAAATGTCATGCCAAAGATGAAGAATTAGTTTTAGTATGCCGAGAAGGTTACGATTTTTTGATCGGTGTTTCTTTTGATCCGTTCTTTGCTTTCGAGGTAGCGTAGGTGGGCAAGGGCTTCGCCGGTGGCAAACCATTTCTGGGCGATGGGAAATTGTTCCCAATTTTCACAATCGATATCCCAGGTCATTCCCGCGGCAATATCGTAGGCGCTCATTGTGTTTTCACCTAAAACCTCAAGTACTTCATTAACTCTATTTTGATGATGTTTCTTCAATTCGTCTATTCTTCCCTTGAGGTCGGTAAAGAAATTGCGGTGTCCGGGAAGGACAATTTTGACGGGCAAATTTCTGACCTTGTCCAGACTTTCCAGATAGTTTTTGAGTGAGTTGACTTCGTATGACCACGACTCGATATGTGGTGTTATGTCGTAAAGAACGTGATCGCCGGAGAACAATATCTGTTTCTTTTCATCATAAAGACAGATATGTCCCTTGGTGTGTCCGGGCGTCAGTAGGCACTTAAGGCGGTAGTCGCCGATTTGGATCAAATCACCGTCGTCAATCAGGCTGAATTCGGGAATTGTTTCTGGGCTATATTTGAATCCGGGGTGATTGTGCAGAGCCTTCATAAGGTCATCGAGAGAGAATCCGTTGCTGACCGCATAATCTATCATTGGCTGCCAGCTAATGTCCTTGTCGAAGACCATGGCGTCGATTCTGCTGAAGTAAACGGCGCTGGTTTTCGTAACCAGTTTGGAAATCAGTCCTGTGTGGTCGGCGTGCATATGGGTTAGCATGAAGTCGGTTTTGGATAAATCAATATTAAGGGCGCGCAATCCTTCCTGCATAGCCTCAAAACAAACAGTGCGGTTGAATCCCGTATCGATAATCAGGTTCCGGTCATCGGCCTTGATGACGTATGAATTAAGTTCCTTCAGCGGACTGTTGGGCAGGGGGATTATAATTCGGTAAAGCCGCGGCATTATTTCTTCAAACATCAAAACTCCTTTGTAATTAAGTTAATAAAGGTGCGTGAGGCTAACACGTTTAACCGGAAGAAACAAGTTCCTGATAAAATAATAACTTGACATATTGTAAAGCAGGATGTACGATTACAAATTAGAAAAAGCTCGTTTATGGTGGACACCCCATCTTGCAGAGATTCTTACAAGTGTGGGGTTTTTTTGTGAAACAACAAGTCCTAAAGCGAAGCGTATAGGAATTGGTAAGTTGAACAACCCCGCAGCGAAGCGGAGAGGGATTGTGAAATACAATTAAAACTAGCGAAGCGAACGGGGATTAGTGACACCGATTGAGTGATAATTAGAAAAAGATTTTTTTAAAAAGGGAAAAGGTAATGAAGATCGACAATCCAAAAATTCGTAACATCGGGATAAGCGCGCATATTGATTCCGGCAAAACTACGCTTACCGAAAGAATTCTTTACTATACGAAAAGAATTCATGCCATCCATGATGTCAAGGGGAAAGATGGCGTGGGAGCCACTATGGATTCCATGGAGCTGGAAAAGGAACGTGGAATTACAATAGCTTCCGCCGCCACATATTGTGAATGGAAAGGCTATGAGGTAAATATAATTGATACGCCGGGGCATGTCGATTTCACCATAGAAGTGGAAAGATCGCTCCGTGTTTTGGACGGCGCCATTCTCGTTTTGTGTGCTGTAGGCGGTGTTCAGTCGCAATCCATTACGGTTGACCGCCAGATGAAAAGATATAAGGTTCCGTGTATTGCCTTTATTAATAAATGCGACCGCAGCGGCGCTAATCCTTTCCGTGTAATCAGCCAGTTAAAAACAAAGCTGGGCCACAATGCCGTAGCCATGCAGATTCCTATTGGTTTAGAAAATGAAGCCGAAGGCGTCGTTGATTTAATCAGTATGAAAGCGCTTTATTTTGATGGTGATAACGGCGAGATTGTCCGCGAGGCGGAAATTCCGCAGAATCTTCTGGAAGAAGCCAAAGCAAAAAGGGAAGAATTAATTGATGCCGCTTCGGTATTTTCTGATGAATTGACTGAAGCAATTCTGAATGAAAGTGAAATAACTTCCGAATTGATTTACTCAGCGCTGCGCAACGGTACATTGCAAAGAAAAATAACCCCTATTTATATGGGATCAGCATATAAGAATAAAGCCATACAGCCAATGCTGGATGGTGTGAATTATCTTTTGCCCTGTCCTTCCGACGTAGAAAATGTGGCGATGGATATGGATAATAATGAAGAAATCGTTGTGCTGGATAATGATCCCGAAAAACCAATTGTTGCTTTGGCCTTTAAATTGGAAGATGGCCAGTACGGGCAATTAACCTATCTTCGCGTTTATCAGGGAACAGTGGCGAAGGGATCAACTATCATCAATATCCGCAACGGCAAAAAGGTGAAGGTTGGCCGTGTTGTGCGGATGCATGCCGATCAAATGGAAGATGTCGAATCTCTGCAGTCCGGATACATCGGCGCGTTATTCGGAATTGAATGTTCTTCAGGAGATACTTTTACTTCCCCGGGAACAAATGTAACTATGATTTCCATGTATGTGCCCAAACCGGTTATATCTGCGGCCATCGCGACCAAAGACAACAAATCGCAAATGGCTATGGCCAAGGCGCTAAATAGATTTTGTAAGGAAGATCCAACTTTTAAAACTTTTGTTGATCCCGAAACCAATGAAACAATTAT
>CAVQCU010000031.1:0-14939 GCA_963710995.1 uncultured delta proteobacterium | reverse complement strand
CGAAAAGCGGTCGAAGATTATCCACGCCGAGGGCGAGTTCAACGCTGCGCAAAAGCTGGTGGATGCAGCCACGTTGATGGCTACTCAGCCTATGACCTTGCAATTGCGCTACCTGCAAACGCTCACCGAGATTGGCGTGGAAAAGAACACCACGATTGTCTTCCCGCTGCCCATGGAGTTGCTGACGCTGCTGAACAAGATTGCGATCTCGGCTGCGCCAAAGCCGGCGGCTGCCGAGAAGCCGTAAACTGGAGCGAATAACCTCCTGTCCGGGCTCCCCCCTCGGATGGGTCTTGATCCTTGGAATCGCAAGACGGCGCGAAGGACATCCTGTGCGCCGCTCTTGCGCGATTCAAGGATGAAGAGACGGGCCCTCTCAAGATATTCGACTTCGAGGACGGGGTATGAGGGAAGTGTTTGACAACAAAGAGTATGACCTGGCCCGACCACATCAAGACGCCGAATTGACGCTGGGCCCGGTGATGCTGCTTGGAATCTTCTTGTTCTGGTGCCGATTTGCGTGGATTCTTTGGCTGGGGGTACTCGGTGGGTCATCGCGCCTCGAACGATGCCTCCGCGGTCATGAAGCCGGCGCCTGACGCGCCAGTGTCAGCGCAGGCAGGCTGTGTCCAGTCCAAGCCTCCGGCGAGTTCGCAAGCCGACCTCGCACCTGCGCCGGAGGTCGACGGGGCCGATCAAACAGTAAGTTTGGCCCCGTTTGAAGCTTCGGAGCCGGAGGCTGGCAAGTCCACAGAGCGGGCAGCCGGCGGGAGCAGGCGCATCGACTGGCCAACCTCAAGTGCGGCCGGTGCTGGCACTGGCGGCAAATGCGTCTCAGCCCAGTGAAGGGCCGGGCGGCCGGAGCCCTGGACAGGGTCGGAAAAACAATGTCAGTTGATGACATTCTTAAAAAGATTCTGCCGGATAAACCTTTTTACGAAACGTCAGGTGGCGGTGTCACTCTGTCCGGGGGCGAGCCCACTCTATATATGGAATTTACATCCCAACTACTAAAGGCGCTCAAACAGCACAACATTCTCACACTTCTGGAAACCTGCGGGTATTTTGACCTGGATAAATTTATGGACATGCTTTATCCATATCTCGATACAATCTATTTTGACATCAAAATCATTAACATTATCGCCCATAAAAAATATTGCGGCCATCCCAATGAAAAAATACTGGACAATTTCAAACAGATTTCCAACACAGTAAAGCAGGACGGCAAAGTATTTCTTCCGCGGATACCGCTTATTCCTGATATTACCAACACGGAAGTAAATATCAGGGAAATTGCGGCGTTCCTGAAAAGTCTTGATATTGCTGAGGTCGCCCTGCTTGCGTACAATCCATTATGGCATGAGAAAAGCGATAAAGTCGGGGTGGAAGATCCATATAAAAACAGCAAAGCCATGACTTCTTTTCCGGAGAATACTATTTTAGAAAGATGCAGGGATATCTTCGATGAGGCGGGAATAAGCAATTAATCCATTATTAATATATACGGGGGGGTGAAAGAATGAGTATAGGTTTGCGGGATAATTCGACGTGGATCGGTTTTTTGCGCGCCTTGCATCTGAACATTTTTGAACAGCCCAAAACATAAGATTTATTAACAACCCCGCATTTCTCTGTTTTTAGAGGATTGACGCGACGCCTTTTCCATTTTCGGTCATCTTTCCGTGGAGAGATATCCAATTCATACGAATAACCACTATTTTTGATTTGTCCCTGATTGCACGAATGTTGGGTTCAATCGCCTTTTTATATACTTCTTTTGGGAACGTTAGCTAACATATCGCTTAATTTTATTTCCGGATGGTGGTAGCGTTTTTTGTTTGCGGTGCCCCTACCATATTGAATCGCCTCTTCAGGGCACCACTGTAGACAGGCAAAACATTGCTCGCAATGGTGTTGCCATATTGGTTTACCATGGGTGATCAATATATTTTGTGCGGGACAAATTTTTTCGCAGATCTTGCAGCTTGTGCATTTTTCATCAATCAAAAACGATTTATCCATTTTCGGAACTTGAGGAGAAGATAAGCGGTAAATCGCCGAAAAGAAAATATTTTGCCATGCGGGCCCTTTTTCAGGCGCTTTTTCTTCTTTTGCACGGATAGAGTCGGCAATCCGACTGATTTTATTCAACGCTTCATTGAATTTTATCTGTTGCTTTTCTTGCCCAATAGCGCCGCCCCAAGGAATGTAATTGCTGGGCATACAGATAGAAAATCCCGCAGAAAGGTTGATGTTCTTCTTTTGCAGAAGCATTTTTAATTGAATCAGAGTGGCGGCAACCTGACCGGCATTAACAGCAATCGCAAAGTAGTATTTTGCGGGATCAGTTTCCAAACGATTCAAAAAATCAACAACCCGAAAAGGTATTCCCCAGATGTGAACAGGAAAAATAAGACCGATATTTTCTGAATCAGAATGAATCAGGCCTTCGCCGGCAAGCGTTATTGGAATAAGTTCAGGATTCTCCAATATCTCAGAGAGTTTTTTTGCTGTCCAAAGAGAGTTTCCCGTTCCTGTATAGAAATAAATTCTAGTTTTCATTTTTATTATCTAAACTCCAATTCCGAAAGCGAAGCGTATAACCTAAAGGTCACAAGTCGGAATTGGTAAGTTTAACAATCCCGCAAAGCGGAGGGTTTAATACATCGCAGCTTGCTTTGGGGTTCATACCCATGATAAATTAGGGATTAAGTTTCAACAATTTATTATAAACGCTTTCCGAAAATCCAAATACATTATTTTTGTTGATGATCGCAAAGGGAACGTCTTCACTATCATCGATTTCTTTTCTTCGCGCGGCAGAGCCTTTATCTTTATCCATATTGTATTCAGTAAAAGGAATATTTTTTGATTTTAAAAAATCCCGTGCCTTGTCGCAATCGCTGCAATCGTTCTTGGTATAAAGGACGACTTCCTGGTTTTTCTTGGCCTTCGATTTGTTGTTTTTTGATGATGTTTCCTGCTCCTCCGAGCTTTGCAAGTCTGTTGAATTATCGGATTCATATTTATGAACTTGAACATCCTTTGCCGATTTGCTCTGCGGGGGCGGATAATCTGTTATTTGCTTGGCTCCGTTTTCATCTTCCCATGTATAAAAATTGGCATTTGCCGTTCCGTAAGGGAAGAAAAATAATAGCATCAACAATAATAGATATTTTTTCATATATGCCTCCAATCGTACAAAGTTTTTTAAAAAACGTTTATTCGTGAAACTCCAATACCGAAAGCGAAGCGTATCGGAATTGGTAAGTTGAACAATCCCGCGAAGCGGAGGGTATAAAAATCCGCAGCTTGTTTTGGGCTTCATACCCGCGATTTTCTCTTTATGCCTGCACTAGCGGTAATAATATTTTAAATTAAATATTATATTTACTTCAGCTTGAGGTATCCGGTAAATGAGGAAGATCATTAAAATTACAATAAAACTAACTTAAAATCTTCATAGTTGTCAATTTCTTTCTGTAATTTCGTATGCTTTATTTTAGTAAACTTTTCTTACATAAAATGTTATTTAAAACATAAATTTTCGTCAGACAACAGTTATCTGATTAAAGGAACACAGTAATTAGGAGTTTTTATGTTTGGCCATCCGGTAAATCTTTTTAAAGTTTTTGGGTTTGAAGTAAAAATTGATATAAGCTGGTTACTCTTAGCGGCGTTGATAACCTGGTCATTGGCAACCGGCCTTTTTCCTGAATATTACAAAGATCTTCCCCGTGCTGCTTATTGGTGGATGGGAGCCGCCGGTGCGGTCGGACTTTTTTTATCCATAGTTGTTCATGAATTAACTCATTCCCTTGTAGCCAGATATTACGGGATATCTATGAAGGGAATAACTCTGTTCATTTTTGGCGGTGTCGCCCAGATGGAAGATGATCCTCCTAATCCTAAAGCTGAATTTATGATGGCTATTGTGGGTCCGCTTTCAAGCTGTTTGATCGGTTTTCTCTCGTTTTTACTCTATAATCTTGGAGAAAAAATCGGTTGGCCGGTGACAATCAATGGTGTTTTAGCTTATTTGGCTTGGTTAAATATAGTTCTAGCGGTTTTTAATTTGATTCCTGCTTTTCCTTTGGATGGCGGAAGAGTATTGCGTTCTGCCCTTTGGAACTGGAAAAAAGATATACGCTGGGCAACAGGTATTGCCGCGCAAATAGGGTCCGGTTTCGGAATTTTATTAATTATTATGGGAATCGTTTACATCGTCAGCGGTAATTTTGTAGGTGGCCTATGGTGGTTTTTGATAGGCCTGTTTCTCCGTTCGACGGCGCAAATGTCCTACCAGCAGCTTTTGGCGCGCAGCCTTTTTAACACAAAAAAAGTAAATGAACTGATGGTTAAAAATCCCGTGACTGTGCCGCGTTCTATCTCATTGGAGGAATTCGTTCGTGATTATGTATATAAACATCATTTCCAGATGTATCCGGTGCTTTCTTTTGGCAAGTTAACGGGCTGTATTTCCATAAAACAAGTAGCATCAATTCCACGCGAGGAGTGGGCAGCGTCTACGGTAGGAGCAGTGGCTCTGCCCTGCAATGAAGAAACAACAGTAGGTCCGGAAGAAGATGCCAATAAAGCATTGGCGATCATGAATCGCACAGGAAACAGCCGCTTGCTGGTTGTCAAAGGGGATCAACTGGAGGGCATTATTGCTTTGAAGGATATGCTGAATCTGTTATCTCTGAAAATAGAATTGAATGATTTAGAAAAAAAGCCCGTGAATTAAAGAAAATATGAAGAATTTATTTAATAACTATTTCTCTCCAATGGATATTCATTTTAGCCGTTTCATTGCTTCTTTCACTCAGCAAAATAAAGAAGACTTGTTTTTGGCGGCGGCATTGGTTAGTAGATAGTCAGGGATCGGAATTTGAATAAGTCCTTCTGGTTTTGTCCGGCCGTGATATCCCGATCATCACCAGAGAACTTATTTATACTGGAATTACCCGTGCGTGACAAGATGTGGATATATGGCAAGTAAAGATTTATTGAAGAGGGCAATTTTAAGACGCATTTTCCGTCAATCCGGCCTAGCCGATGCTCTGCAAAATTCACCCAAAGAGACATTGTCTAATTCCAAGCCAATACAATAAGTTACAAGACGGAAAACATTTAATATTTCACTTTAAATAATCCTTTCATAAATCTTGACAATTATTGTGCAATCCATTAGTTTACCGCATTAAATTTAAGAGCATAACGCAAGTGTAGCATTATTGCTTAAAGGCGTTTAAAAGGGGGATAATAATGATAGGCGCGCTTATTATTACGCATGGTAACTTTGGAAATGAGTTGATAAAAGCTACAGAGTTAATCAAAGGGCCGTTAGTCGATATATTACATGTTTGTGTTGATCAGACAAAAAATGTTGAAGATTTAAAAAAAGAAATCAGCAATGCAATAAAAAAACTGGATAAAGGTAAAGGCGTGTTGATTCTTACGGATCTTTTTGGCGGTACGCCTTCCAATATTTCACTTTCTTTCATGAAAGAAGGAAAAGTTGAAGTTCTTACAGGAGTTAATTTACCAATGGTGCTCAAATTATCGGAAGTTAAAGAAGATATGACCTTACAGGACCTTGCCTGCCTTATTAAAAATTATGGGGAAAGAAATATTATGTTGGCCAGTGAAATTTTAAGCAAGAAAGCTAACAGGTAATTATCCCACGATTATTATCCGCGGGATAATTCGACTAACAGATATTACCGCACTACGTTTGTAATATCTGAGTCTTATTATAATAGGGAGCCTTCAGCTCCCACCAGAGGGGGCTCCACTTGGCGAAAAATTTGAATATAGCTTTGGTGCGAGTTGACAGCAGGCTTGTCCACGGTCAAATATTGGAAGCATGGGTGCCCCACGTCAGGGCGAAATGTATTATTGTTGTTGACAATAAAGTAGCCGGTGATTCCTTTTTTGAGACCATCATTAGAATGGCCGTGCCCAGCGAGATCGATGTAATAATCAACTCTGTAGATGATTTTGTAAAAAATTATATTTTCACCCATGGTGATGGGAAAAAAACCATAGTGTTATTTAGTAATATTGCTGATGCGTGCGATGCTTTTAATCAGGGGTTTCATTTTGATAAGTTAAATATTGGTAACGTTTATAATAATGAATACAAGATTTGTTGCTCCCCTTCCGTCTTTTTATGTGATAAAGAAATTAAATGTATTGAAAATCTATTAGAAGATCCCCGGGTTGTTGTTGAATTAAAAGGGATACCGAAGGGAAGGGCTGTTAATATTAAAGAAGCCCTGAAAAATTGTTGGAATACAAAACAATAAAGGTATTTAGAATTGTTTACGGAAATTATTTTAATATCTTTTTGCGGCGGTCTGTTATGTCTTGATCGTGTTTTTATTCAAGCCATGATTTCACGGCCGGTTGTCATTGCTCCTATTATCGGAGTCCTTTTGCATAATCCTTATGCAGGATTGGTAATCGGAGCATTTGTTGAACTTATTTGGATTGATCGCATACCCATAGGAACTTATATCCCTCCCAACGATTCCATAACTGCTGTTGTGGCAACTTCGACGGCTGTGATTGCCGGCCAAAAATTGGGAAGCATATCCCCGGAATTAATTGCGTTTTCTATACTTATATCCATTCCTTGTGGAATTTTAGCCAAACAGAGGGATATCCTGATTATTAAATCCAATGACATTCTTTCCGATCAAGCGTTGGTAGATGCAAAAAAAAATAATATTCGGGGAATAGAACAAAAAAATTATTTAGGATTAATTAAAGTATTTTTATTCGATGTTTTTTATATTTTGGCAATTCTGTTAATCTTTATTCCTTTTGTAATCTGGCTGTATCCTAAATTAAATGCGACGGTCATATCAACCCTTTCTTTCACATATTATTTTCTGCCACTGTTGGGGATTGCCGTGGCTATTAATATGCTTAAACTACAGAAAGCAATTCCCGTTTTTTGTGCAATATTTTTAGTTGCAGCCGTACTTTTGGAATTTTTCCATGTCTTATGAAAAAGTTGCTCCTCAGGTTATAATTGATCTGATAAAAAATACTGACCTGCCGGAGGTACTTGATATTGAGCGAGAGTCCTTTCCATCACCTTGGACGGAGGGCATGTTTACAAGAGAACTAAGCAGCACTCATTCTGTGTGTCTTGCCGCGCGGATGAATGTTGAGGAGAATAGTGTCATTGTCGCCTATATTATTTTCTGGCTGGTTGCCGATGAAGTTCATTTGCACAATCTGGCGGTAAAAAAAGAGTATCGAAGGCAAGGTCTTGCTTTTAAGCTTATGGAAGCAATGGCAGAAATCGCGGGGAAAAATGAAATTAAAGAGCAGACATTGGAAGTAAGAAAATCAAATACCGAAGCAATAAAGCTTTACGAAAAATGCGGTTTTGTAGTAAAAGGAATTAGGCCGCTTTATTACACAGACACTTATGAAGACGCATTAATCATGTGGGCGGATATAAAACCACGGGTATAAACACCAAAGTAAGTCTTTGATATTATACCCTACGCTTTGCGGGATTGTTCAACTTGCCAATTTCCATACACTTCGTTATGGAAATTGGAGTTTCACAAATAAAAAATCTGAAGATAAAAAATGGCCGGAAATATTTACATCGGGGAAATTTTAAAAAACGAAGAAATTCAGGAAAACTGCTTTCTGATGAAAGTGAAAGTTGCCTCCTCCTTTGAAAATCCGTTGCCGGGTCAGTTTGTCATGATTCGTATAGCTGGATTAAATGACCCGTTCTTGTCGCGTCCTATCAGCATTTATTTTTTTTCCCGTGGGAAAAGTTCCTGTTCGATTGAATTGCTCTACCGTGTTGTGGGCAAGGGAACGCAAATTCTGGCTGGATTGATTGAAGGTTCTCAAGTGGAAATCCATGGACCGCTGGGTAACGGATTTGAAATTCAGACTGTCAAAAAAAACATTGTTTTTATTGCCGGAGGAATCGGCATCGCTCCCCTGTCATTACTGATCGAAATTTTATGCAGAAGAGCTAATTGTTCTCCGTCAGCGATGACTGTATATCTTGGTTTTCAGGGAGCTTCCGCGGTGGTCGGTTTGGATAAATTAAAAAAGCTTTGTTGCGATATTACCGTATGCACTGATGATGGAACTTTGGGAGCGAAAGGTTTTGTCACGCAGGTTTTTCAAAAAGACGTGAAGAAATTTTCGCCGGACAATACTTCCATTTACGCCTGCGGTCCCAAAGAAATGATCAAGTCGCTGGCGAAAATATTGAATAAAAGTAAATTTAGTTGTCAGGTATCATTGGAAGAGCGGATGGCCTGCGGCACCGGAGCCTGCATGGGTTGCGTTGTGGCCGTAAAAGATAAAAAAGGCGTTTTCGGTTACAAACGCGTATGTGCTGATGGTCCAGTGTTTGATCTGCAAAATATTATCTGGGAATAATTTAGGGATAAAATGAAATTAAAGACATCTCCGCAAATGGCCGTAAATTTGGGGCAGCTGAAATTAAAAAATCCGGTAATGACGGCGTCGGGCACTTTCGGTTATGGAAAAGAATATGCCGGTTATGTTGACTTAAACAAACTGGGCGCTATTGTTGTCAAAGGACTGTCGCTGAAACCCCGGCTGGGAAATCCTCCGCCGCGAATCATGGAAACGGCCGGTGGAATGCTCAACGCCGTAGGTTTGCAGAATATAGGCGTGGATGCGTTTATTGAAGAAAAACTTCCATTCCTGCGTAAGTACGATGTAGCCGTTATTGCCAACATCTACGGCGAGACCTATGATGAATATAAAAAGGTGGCAAAGATTCTGAGTGTGGCAAAAGGCGTGCACGCTTTGGAAGTAAATATCTCCTGTCCCAATGTACATAAAGGCGGAGTAAGCTTTGGCTCCGATCCCAAAATTGCCGCCAGAGTCACGCGTACAGTAAAGGATGAAACCAGCCTACCTGTTATAGTCAAGCTTACCCCCAATGTCACGGATATTGCGGTTATTGCGGAAGCGGTGGAAGAAGCAGGCGCGGATGCTATATCATTAATCAATACTTTAACGGGCATGTCTGTTGATTTAAAAGCAAGAAAGCCGCATTTAAAAAATATTATCGGAGGATTATCCGGCCCGGCTATAAAGCCGGTGGCGCTGCGGATGGTTTGGCAAGTAATCAGAAGAGTTTCCGTGCCGGTTATCGGAATTGGCGGAATAATTACCGCTGAAGATGCGTTGGAATTTTTGATTCTGGGAGCGAAAGCGGTGCAAATCGGCACAGTCAATTTTATCAATCCCCATGCCACCATTGATGTAATAGAGGGGATAAAAAATTATCTCTCCGGTAATAAGATAAAAGATATTAACGAAATTATCGATACTTTCCAACCATAATGCCGCTTCTAAATCAAAGCGCTATCTTTGTTGGCAGCGTCGTCGGTTTGCTTCTTGCACCGCTTAAGCAGGACAGTTCAACTAACGAATTACAGTTCACTGCGTAACTGTAATTCGAGTTTCACTGCCGCCTCGATATCATCTCTGATTTAGAAGTGGCATGAAAAATTTAGGATATTTTAAGGATTACTCTCATGAGAACAAACACTGAAGAAATAATAAGCGGAGTTTATTTAATCGGCGGTCCCGGTGTAACATCAGCCGATGACGCGGCGATTTATCTGATAGATTTTGCTGGAACGCTGGTCTTGATTGATTCGGGAGCCGGCAAAAGCGCTTCTCAGATTGTGCGTAATATTGAAATGATCGGGCTTAATCCCGCCAATATTTCGGATCTGATTTTAACGCATTGTCATATAGACCATATTGGCTCTGCGCCTTTTTTTAGAAAAAACTACAATACAAAAATACTGATTCACGAATTGGATGCGAAGGCCGTGGAAAGTGGCGATTCTCTCAAAACAGCGGCAAACTGGTACGGCACAATATTTCCGCCGACTAAAGTTGACAAGAAGATAACCGGTTCCCACGAAATATTAAGATTTGGTAAGGAAGAATTGCATTGTCTGCACACACCAGGCCACACGCCCGGTTCTATTTCTCTTTATCTGGACAGGGAAGAGAAGAGGGTTCTTTTCGGGCAGGACATTCACGGGCCATTTCACGCGGCCTTTGGATCCGATATTGAAGTATGGAAAAAATCCATGCAAAATTTATTAGCTCTCGACGCCGATATTCTTTGTGAAGGTCATTTTGGAATATTTCAACCCAAAGAACGTGTGCGCGGTTATATTGAAAGATATCTGGACGAATACGAATAATCAACCTGACATTTGCATTGCCTGCCGATAAAAATCGTTGACAAATAAACTTATTTACAGTACTATCAACAGCACTAATATAAGGATTATTTAACATGGCACAAACGATTACAGCAAATGAATTGAAAACAAAGGGCGTGACCATCCTTACTGATGAGACCGCCGATGGGACTGAAGTTATTATTACTGTCCGAGGGAAAAACAAGTTTGTCGTTCTGCCTATCGAAAAATATAATTATTTGAGAGAATGCGAACTGGAAGCGGCACTGCTGGAATCAAAAAGAGACATTAAAGAAGGAAAATTTATTAAAGAGTCAGTGGAAAAACACATCAAGAGAATAACTTGTGGCTGAAATCTTATATACTGACAGTTATTTAAAAAGGGCCAGGAAATTTATTAAAAAACATCCCGATTTAGTATCGCAATATGAAAAAACGTTAAAACTATTAGAAATCAATCCATACCATCCTTCGTTACACTTACATAAACTGCACGTGAAATTATCTGAACTATATTCAGTCTCCATAAATATTTCTTATCGTATTTCTATTATTTTTTTGATCAAGGATGATAAAATAATTCCAATTGATCTTGGCAGTCATGATGAAGTATATTAACCGCAAGACTGAAGTTTTTCACCACATTATTTAAATGTAATTCGGGTCTGTTGCTTGTGACCTCACGCCACCTTCAGGTGGTCAGGTTATCAAACCCGTAAGGCAGGCGAACCTGAAGGTTCGCACTATATCCTAAAAGACAAAACCTCGCATTAACGCCAGCCGAAATCGATATTCATATCGCTGGGTGCTTTCAGTTCAATATTATTCTGTATTGTTTTTTTCTGCCCCGCGGGCACATCTAGAAGCCAGACAAATTTGGCGTAGTCTTTTTCCGCCGGTTCCGGATTCTGCTTGAAGTTCAGGTGTATTTTTTTGTTACGCGCCCGAGGCACCGGTTCTTCGATACGCAGTTTGATATCTGCATTGCTGGAATTCTTTGCCTCAATCAGCCATTGCCAGCTTCTGGTTTGTTTATCCTGAAAAATAGTTTTTGTGCCGGACTGATCGGTTATTGTCGAGGAGGTGACGGAAATCAGAGGGCTTGTTCCGAAGAAAAGCTCACCCTCGGAGCTGGCAAAGGAAAATTCGCGTTTTCATAATACAGCTCCATCAATAACAAAGATCGCCTGCCCGGAAGGTATTTCCGTGGGCAGGGCCGATTTAATTTGGGCGCGGACAAAAGCTTGTGGATTTATAGCGGGACGTGCCAGAAAAAGAAATTCAGCAGGCCAGGATTCATCTTTGATTTTCAGGTGCTGCCGGTTACCGGCCGGAATATTCTTTTTGCCCAGCGACCAGATAGAATAAGTAGTATTTTGGGTTTCCGCAGGCATTGCGCCCAGAGCTTCATTGTCAGAGGCTTCTTTCTCCATTAAAGGCGCGGCGGCAATATTTTTACTTCGTGACGCTTTATAAAGCACTCGGGGTTTAATAATCCATTCCGGTAATTCGGGAGGAGCAACGTTTATTATTGGTTGCAAAGTGGCTACGTTTAATTGTACTTGTTTCCAATCTTCACCGGAGGATTGCCATATTTCCGCGTCCCAGCTAAAAGAAATAATTTTATCGGCGGGTAAGGCCTCGATACGATAAAGGGGAAGCCAACCACAACCCGCGAGAGAGTAGGTGTAGGAAAGCGCTATTTCATTTTGGCCGGAGCCGGATGTTGTTAAAGTTATTTCCCAGGCAGTTTCTTTTTTACCGGCAGCTTAATTTAATTCTTCTTTAAGTTTTTTAATGTTTTTGTCAATTTTTTCCAACTGAGTTTCGATTGTTAATTTTTCTTGATGATCCCTCCGGACGTTTTTCCCGATGGCGTCGGCTAATTTAATAGCATCGGCAAGTGTTTTTGTTTTTGCTTTTGTTTGCGCCTGCCAGAACTGAAGCTGTACTTCGAGCGCCTGCAACTTTGCCAGCATCTCTTTTCTTTCTTCTTCTCGCCCGGCAATTTGCTTGCGCAGATCGGCGATTTTGATTTTATCTTGAACTTGGATTGGTTTCAATTGCACGTCTTCGATTTTCACACGGCTCTGTGGCGGAAGCGAAACAACAAGCGATTCCGGATCAGCCTGTGAGGGCAGGGTTATGATAGAAAGGCATTTTCCTTTATCACATTGAGGATTAATTTTTGCTGTTTCCGATATTTTCGCGGAATTAGGGAAAAGGGTGACCTCCTTCACTGTCGCCATGGAACTTACAGGGAACAGTAAAATTAAAACAATAATCAACTTATGGTGGATAGAATAATTATGTAATTGCATAAATTTTATTATCCCCTTTATTTTTGCAGACTATTTTTTATATTAACAGCAATTTCTCTTACCTTTTGCATGACGTCAGTTTCGTTGATAGTTAATAGTTTACGATTTTCCATGACGATATTACCGTTTATTACTACCGCATCAATATCAGCTCCGCTCATCGCGTAAACAAGATGAGAATACTCACTATAAAGCGGCGTCAAATGAGGCTCGTTCAGGCCGATAATGATTATATCGGCTTTTTTGCCTGCTTCCAGAGAGCCGGTTATCTTTTCCATACCGAGAGCTTTCGCGCCTTCGATAGTGGCCATGCGCACAACTGTCCGTGCGTCCATTACTGTCGGATCAAGCCGGGCCACCTTGTGCAGTTTGGCAGCCGTGGACATTTCTTTGATCATATCCAGATTGTTGTTGCTGGCGCAACCATCAGTTCCCAAGCCGACGGTAATTCCGGCCTTGAGCATATCGGGTACGGGAGCCACACCGCTAGCTAGTTTCATGTTGCTGGCGGGATTGTGGGAGATTTTACAGCCATGCTCGGCAAACAATTGTATGTCTTCTTCTGAAAAACAAACACAATGAAACGCGATTATATGTTCGTCAAGACAACTGATGTCTTTGAGAAACGAAGCGGCGCTTTTTCCGAATTTTTCTTTGAGGTGTTTTTTTTCGGCGGCGTTTTCTAAAAGATGAAATCCCAAAGGCACATGATAATTGTCGGCAAGCTTTTTTGCTTCGATTAGCAGGGCAGGGGAGCATGTGTAAAGCGAGTGTGGCTCGATAATTATATTGATCAGAGGATCGTCTTTCCATTTTTCGATAAGCATCTTTGTGTAGGCAATGCCCTCCGCCGTGGTTTTGAAATTAGGGGAGGGAAAATCAAAGAGCACTTCGCCGATAAGACAGCGCATCCCCGCGGCTTTGGCCGCGCGGGCTGTTTCATCCTCAAAAATATACATATCGCAGAAAGTGGTCGTGCCGGATTTAATCATCTCGGCGGCGGCTAGAAGTGATCCCCAGTAGGCCAGTTCTTTATTCACGTTTTTGGCTTCGTCGGGAAAGATATAATTGTTGAGCCAGTCCATCATTTCAAGATCATCGGCGATGCCGCGGAAACAAGTCATGGCCGCGTGCGTGTGACAATTGACAAATCCGGGCATTATCAGAGAATCTTTTGACTTAATGGTTTTCTTCGCCTTGTATTGCTTTGTTATTTTTTCAGTGGGACCGACGGCGACTATCTCGTCTTCATGAATGGCGACAGAGGCGCGGTCAAGACAAGTATTATTTGAATCGAGCAGTAGCGCCTTTTTACCTGTAATTATTAAATCAACTTCCCGCATATTAAGTTTCCTTATTATATTTTTTTCAGTGGGGCAAGCCAAAGACATAATATACGAGGCACAATAAACCCAGCACAGCAGCTCCGGCCGAAATTTCTTTTCCCCGCCTGGCCACAATTTTGAATAAAGGATAAAGTAAAAGGCCCGCCGTTAGACCATTGGCAATATTATAAGTAAATACCATTACGACGATGGTAGCGAACGAAGGGACCAATTCCGTCAGGTCGTCAAAATCAATTTTTTTGATTGAGCTTGTCATCAGCAGACCAACAGCGATAAGTGCCGGGCCGTAAGCGTATTGGAGATGCTGCAGAGGCTCGATAAGCGGGATAAAAAACAAGGAAGCGCCGAAAAGAACCGCCGTAGTTACGGCAGCCAATCCCGTACGGGCACCTTCCTTGATGCCGGTTGCGGATTCAATATATGCGCCGCTCGTTGAAGTCCCGACCAAAGCGCTGAACATGCAGGTTGCGGCATCCACCATCATCGGGCGCTCGATATCGGGAAAGTTGCCTTTTTCGTCGAACATGTTGCCAGCCGATCCTACTCCAACAAGCGTACCTAAGGTATCCAGGAAGCCCATGAGAAATAGAGTCAGGAGGATCGGCAACATACTCAACTTCAGCATTCCCATGATGTCCATTTTAAAAGCGATTGCACTCAGGTTATATTCTCCAACAAAAGGAAGGGCCATGGCGGCTCGAGGGGCCTCTCCGTATCCTGTTAAATATCCCAGAACGGCCGTGGCCGCAATGCCAAGCATAATCCCACCGCGGACGCGGAAGTACATCAGCGTGCTGATAAAGAAAAAACCGAACAGTGCCAGAAGGACCTGCGCTGAGCGAAGATCTCCAATTTTCAAGGGCACAGCGGGAGCAGAAAGCACCAAGGCGCTGCCGTGGATGAGTACCCCTGGTCTCATTCCCACCACCGAGCTGGTCACGATTCCTGTTTCATAAAGCCCGATAAAGGCAAGGAATAAACCGATGCCGACGGCAAAGCTGTGCTTGAGACTCGCG
>CAVQCU010000030.1:0-6631 GCA_963710995.1 uncultured delta proteobacterium | reverse complement strand
GTTGTTCGCAATGAAATACCTGTTATTGCGCGGGAATTTCAGCAAAAAATGGATAATGAAGTCCAGAAGGCCAAGTTGATTTTGGATGGCCATTCTAAAGAATTATCTTTGGAGATCGCCCAGAAAGTATTGGGGAGACCGTTGCAATGAAAAAAACACTTTCTTTTTTTACGTTTTTCATTTTTTTTCTAATTTTGATTAGTATTGCTTTTGCTGCCTCTGAAGGTGAGGGCGGTCACGATTCCAAAGAGTGGATTGATTTAGGCAAGAAGACTTTTGATTTTATTGTCTTGGTTGGTTTGCTTTATTGGCTTTTAGCTGCCAAAATAAAAGAATTTTTTTCCGGGCGTCGTGCGGAAATTAAGGAAGACCTTGAAAAGTCGGTAGAAAGAAAAGCGGATGCCGAGAAAAAATACCGCGAATATTCGGAGAAGCTGGATAAAGCCTCAGTGGAAATTGATGGTATTTTTGAGATGATTAAAGCCCAGGGTATTACTGAAAAACAAAAGATTATTGAAGATGCCGAAAAAGCCGCTAAAAAGATGAAAGAAGATGCCCAAGCGCGCATTGAGCAGGAACTGAAGAAAACATCAGACCAACTGAAAGCGCAAGCAGTTCAATTGTCGGTGCAAATGGCTGAAGAAATTCTTAAACGAAGCATTACAGCGCAAGATCACGAGACAATGGTTAAAGAATATATGGATAAGGTGGTAATAAGAAATTGATCAGCAATATTTCCAAACGTTATGCGCGAGCTTTTTTTGAAATTGCAACTGAGGAAAAACAGTTAGAACGCTATTATAACGAGCTCCATCAGTTTGCATCGATTATTGCTCAAAACAAAGCTTTAAGCGATTTTTTGGCCAACCCGGTTTTTGAGCAGGGCAGCAAAAAAGGTATTGTAAAAAGTATAATTGGCAAAATGCAGTTATCCGCTATGACCATAAGTTTTTTAAATTTACTGTTAGATAAGAAAAGAATCGATATTCTGCATGATATAGTTATTTGCTATCGCCAATTAATGGATGAAGTACTTAAAAAGGTAAGAGTAAATTTAAAAACAGCATTTCCTCTTTCCCGCAATATGCAAGATTATATCAGCTCTAATCTGGAGAAACTAACTGGCCGGAAAGTTGAAGTATTTATAGAAAATGATCCCAGCCTATTGGGTGGCATAGTTATTGGGGTTGGCGATACGCTTTACGATGGCAGCATTAAAAATCAATTGAACAATATGAGGAATCTCTTAGGGGAGGCTAGATAGGGCATGGAAACAATTAAAGCAGAAGAAATTAGTCAAATTATTTCTGAGCAAATAAAAAGCTATGAAAAAAAGCTGGATATAAGCGAAACCGGAACAGTCTTATCCGTTGGTGATGGTATTGCCAGAGTATACGGCGTGCAGAATGCCATGGCGATGGAGCTTCTGGAATTCCCCGGCGGCATTTTGGGCATGGTTCTCAATCTGGAAACAGACAATGTCGGTGTTGCGGTTTTGGGTGAAGTTACTCACATCAAAGAAGGCGACATCGTAAAGAGAACCGGCAAGATCGCGCAAGTGCCGGTGGGCGAAGGATTGCTGGGACGTGTAATTGATGCGACCGGCGCACCCCTTGACGGCAAGGGACCGATTGAAACCAATGAATACCGACGTATTGAAATGATTGCTCCCGGTGTTATTCAACGCCAACCCGTTAATCAACCCATGTACACAGGATTGAAGGCTGTCGATGCCATGACACCAATTGGCCGCGGACAGCGCGAACTTATTATCGGTGACCGCCAAATTGGCAAAACGGCAATTTGCGTCGACTCCATCATCAGACAAAAAGATACTGGAATTAAATGTATCTATGTTGCTATCGGGCAGAAAAAATCTACCGTTGCTCAGGTTGTGGAAAATCTGAAAAAGCATGATGCCATGTCCTACACCTGTGTCGTGGCCGGTTGTGCCAGTGATCCGGCAACTTTGCAGTATATTGCCGCTTATGCCGGTTGCTCCATCGGTGAGTATTTCCGTGACAAAGGTGAGGATGCATTAATTATTTACGACGATTTGTCCAAGCAGGCTGTAGCTTACCGTCAGATATCGCTGTTGTTGCGCCGTCCTCCAGGACGTGAAGCGTATCCCGGCGATATTTTTTATAACCATTCCCGCTTACTGGAGCGGGCCTGTCGTGTAAGCAAAGAGCTGGGTAGTGGATCACTGACAGCTCTGCCTGTTATTGAAACTCAAGCCGGTGATGTTTCCGCTTACATTCCAACAAACGTTATTTCTATTACTGATGGGCAGGTTTATCTGGAGCCAAGTTCATTCTTCTCCGGTATTCGTCCGGCAATCAACGTTGGTTTGTCGGTATCTCGAGTCGGTGGTGCGGCACAGGTTAAGGCCATGAAGCAGGTCGCCGGAACGCTGAAACTTGATCTGGCCCAATACCGTGAATTAGCGGCCTTCGCTCAATTCGGCAGCGATCTCGATAAATCAACACAAGCGCAATTGGATCGTGGAGTGCGTTTAGTGGAATTACTTAAGCAGCCTCAGTTTATGCCCATGTCTCTTTCCAAAGAAGTTGTAATACTTTTTGCTGGTACCAGAGGCTTTATTGATAAATATGAAGTTGAAAAGGTCCGTGTCTACGAGCAGCAGCTGCTGAGTTTTGTGGAAAGCAAGTATCCGGATATAATGAAGGAAATTGAAGAAAAGAAAATTATATCGCCGGAATTGGAAAAGAAAATGAAGGATATGCTGACAGAATTTGATTCTGTTTTTGTTGCAGAATAATTTAAACAATTAATCCGTTGAGGAGAATTTTGTAGTGGCCTCGCTTAAAGATATCAAAAGAAAAGTAGGTGCCGTTCAAAAAACGAAGCAGATTACACGCGCTATGAACATGGTAGCCGCGTCGAAGTTTAAGTCCGCTCAAGTAAGGATGGAGAACTTCCGCCCGTATGCCGGCAAGTTCATGGACGTGCTCAACAGTTTGGCCTTACGCGTGGAAAACATATCCCATCCACTTTTGGCTGTCCGCGATCCCAGAAAGATTAGGGTAATTTGCATGACTTCTGATCGCGGCCTTTGCGGCGGGTTCAATACAAATTTAATCAAGGCAACCGAAAGATTTTTAAAAGATAAAAGTCAGGAAGGGAAAGAAATCTCTTTAATTAACGTCGGACGCAAAGGAAGGGATTATTTCCGTAAAAAGGCCAGCATTATTGGACAATGGGTTGATATTTTAGGTAAGTTTGATATGACATTGGCGGTTTCTATTTCCAATGATTTGATTACCCCGTTTATCAAGGAAGAGTATGATGAGCTTTACTTGATTTACAATCAATTCGTTAATGTTTCCGTGCAGCGACCGACAGTAATTAGATTATTTCCTTTACCTTCCATTGGACAAGATGTTGATGTTGATCCGGAAAAAAGATTGGATTATGCGTATGAACCATCTGAGGAAGTTTTGTTGCAGAAGCTTTTAACCATGTATGTACATGTTCTGATTTTCCGGGCTCTATTGGAAACTTCAGCCGGCGAAAACGGCTCAAGAATGGCATCAATGGATAACGCAACCAAAAATTGCGAAGATTTAATTCAGTCTTTGACCTTAAAGATGAACAAGGCAAGACAAGCGGCAATTACGGCAGAGTTGATGGATATCGTTGGTGGTACCGAAGCTTTGGCGAAGGGATAAATTTTTTACGGCAAGTTGCCACAGATCAAATTTGTTAATAAGACTATTTGTAAGGAGATAGTTATGAATATAGGAAAAATTGTTCAAGTTATCGGACCGGTTGTTGACGTGGCCTTCGAAGAGGGAAAACTGCCCAGTATTTTAAATGCAATCTTAATTACCAATCCCGCCATCAATGATCAGGAAGATAATTTGATTGTTGAAGTCGCGCTGCATCTTGGAGACAACGTTGTCCGCTGCATTTCTATGGATATCACCGACGGTCTTGTTCGCGGAATGAAAGCAAAAGATACCGGCTCTCCTATCATGGTGCCGGTTGGAAAAGAATGTCTCGGTAGAATCTTAAACGTTGTCGGTAAGCCCGTGGATGGCCTTGGACCGGTGAATGCTGCGACTTACATGCCTATCCATCGGCTATCGCCGACCTTTTTGGAGCAGGATACCTCAGTTCACGTTCTGGAAACAGGTGTTAAGGTTATTGACCTTCTGGTTCCCTTTCCCCGCGGCGGTAAAATGGGTATGTTCGGGGGCGCAGGCGTCGGTAAGACAGTCGTTATGATGGAAATGATCCATAACATTGCTCTGCACCATGGCGGTATTTCAGTCTTCGCGGGAGTTGGTGAACGAACCCGTGAAGGAAATGATCTTTATCTGGAAATGAAGGAATCGGGAGTTATCAAGCAGGCGGCATTGATCTATGGTCAGATGACCGAGCCGCCCGGAGCAAGGGCAAGAGTTGCTTTAACTGGTTTGGCGGCAGCGGAATATTTCCGTGATGTCGAAGGTCAGGACGTTCTTTTATTTGTTGACAACATTTTCCGTTTCACGCAAGCCGGTTCGGAAGTTTCGGCTCTGCTGGGACGTATGCCCTCCGCCGTCGGTTATCAACCGACCTTGGCGACTGACCTCGGTGAACTCCAGGAACGTATTACTTCAACAACCAAAGGTTCGATCACAGCAGTTCAATGCGTTTACGTTCCCGCGGATGACTTGACTGACCCCGCGCCAGCAACCACATTTGCGCATCTTGACGGAACCGTCGTTTTGTCCCGTCCGATCGCGGAACTCGGTATTTATCCCGCGGTGGATCCTCTGGACTCAACATCGCGTATTCTTGATCCTAATGTTTTAGGTGAGGAGCATTATGCAGTTGCCCGACAGGTACAGGTGACTCTGCAAAAATATAAAGACTTACAGGACATTATCGCCATTCTGGGTATGGATGAGCTTTCTGAGGGCGACAAGCAGACCGTCAGCCGGGCAAGAAAGATTCAAAGATTTCTGTCACAGCCGTTCTTCGTTGCTGCACAGTTTACAGGAACGGAAGGAAAATTTGTTTCCGTCGCAGATACAGTAAGAGGATTCAAAGAAATATTAGAAGGTAAACACGATGATCTGCCTGAGCAGGCTTTTTGGATGGTCGGCGGTATTGAAGAAGCTGTGGAAAAAGCCAAAAAGATTGCACAATAAAATTGTAGCTGGAGAAAGTAAATGGCGGATGAATTGATGCTGGAAATTGTAACGCCGGAAAAGATGACCTTTTCGGGCAAAGTGGAAGAAGTTACCATTCCGGGTGCAGAAGGTGAATTCGGCGTATTGCGCGGTCATGAACCATTTTTGAGTTCCGTCGATATTGGCGAGTTGAATTTCATTAAAGAAGGTAAAAAAACCTATTATTCAGTCAATACCGGTTACGCGGAAGTTGCTGCCAGTAAAGTTACAATTTTAATTGAAACAGCCGAAAGATCTGATAATATTGATAAAAATAGGGCTTTAAAAGCAAAAGACAATGCAGAAACCCGTCTGGCGCAGATAACCAAAGATGATGTCGAATACGAAAAAATGCGCGCTGCGTTAGCCCGGGCGATAGTGCGTCTAAATGTTGCTGAAAAATAAGGTAAAAATTTTATTCAGAAGAGTTTAATGCCTACTACGGCGGTTAAATATTTTTTTAACCGCCGTTTCTTATTGCGGGAGTTAGCGATCCTGATCTATGGTTCAAAAAGATGTTCCAATACAAGTTTTTCTTCCAGCCGGTTATTGGCTTCATTTAACCGCTCCGGAGCGGAATACACGGCCACCGCCACTGATTTTGCCGCTTGGGAAAAATAATCAACCCAAGTATCTTTTAACTTCCGCGGAGTAGCGGACAAAATATCGTTTCTGAATTTTTGCCGCATATCGTCATTAATTCCGGAAAAACTGCGCATCAGGGCCATATGGCCGAGGCCTGCCGGATCTGATGGTTTATCCAGCATGCCAATGGTGCTGATGATTGCCTTTTCCATCTCCCCTGCAGAAATTTCATTTTGGGAATAGAAAGCTTGCGCGTCTTTGAATACTTGCAGTGTTTCCACAATGTGCGGGTCGCGATAGGAAAGAAAAGAAAACAACCCCAGTGATGAATCAAAAGAAGACATTCCGCCATAAGCTCCGCCCTGCACTCGGATATACTTGTAAAAATAATTGTTGGATAGTTCTTTGGCGGAGATCATCAACAAGGCGGAAGCTGGATCAATATAGGCAGGCGCTGGCAAGACATAGGCAACATAGGACACCTGCGCGGGTATGGAAATGCCGGCAAATATGGGAACCATAGCAGGTTTTGTTTCCATCCGTGCCGTTGCCGCTGACGACAGTTTACCCAAAAGTTGTAAAATATTTTCTTCTGCAATCCTCAAACCTTTAGCTTCGGCAGTTAAATTGATGACCAGGTTTTCTTTGTTAAATAAAATTTTTCGTAACGCTTCCAGCTTTTCGCGCAAATCTTGTTTCGTCGAGTCGAAATCATCGGCTGTATTTTGCACAAATTTCAGTTGTGTGCGGCCATGCCATTGTTCATCCCGGTAAGCCGGAAGGGTAAGCGCCGCGCCTGCCGCCATTTTAGCAAAAAGGTGGCCGGAAGGGACGATTGCCGCTTGCAGATTATTCTTTCTCTC
>CAVQCU010000029.1:0-23267 GCA_963710995.1 uncultured delta proteobacterium | reverse complement strand
AGCGGCTTCCTGATTTAATAAGTCGCGCATTGTATCCGGTGACGCCTGGTCTCTTACTTGAGCAAGATACACATAAATAATCTCCTCGCGAAAGCTCCTCCTTTGTTCTTAGCATAATAGATTTTCGATCTGTCATCATTTTCATAAGCCGCGGTTTAAAGAAGACGATGGTGCTTTCTTTTTCTGTGTTTGATCTGATGAATGAAAACATGCCTTGAGAGGTTGCTGTATAAGGTCCGGATATGGTCTCACGATGGTGAATCATCTTTGCGTATGCATTGCCCATTGAGTTTATTACGAAGTATGTGAGGACAATAAGAATAGGGAGAAGGCAAACCCATTTACGCAATTTTTGCTCTATGTTCGTTTTACCGCCTTGAAAAATTTCCAATCCGGTAATTACAAATGAATAATAGAATGGAAGAATAGGAAATAAATACCGGAGTCCCTGTAAGGACTTCGGCGACGACCCCAAGATGTAAAGAACAAAGGTCAGGATGATATATACAACAATATGATAATCGGACCGGTACCTTCTTATGATTCCGGTGATAGCAATAGGAATGCTTGCAAAATAAAACAGGTAGAAGTGAGGTACACCGATAAAGAACTCAGCGGGCAGATCAATATAATAGTCCAGATTTTGCTTAATGTCGTTTATAGAACTGGCGTAGGAGGTGTAAGATGCGAACCCCTTAGGCATAATCGTTTCCCAGAGCAGAACAATAAAAAAAAAGGAAATATAGGGGATAAGATTTATCAATAAATATTTCAAGAAAACGCTTCTATCTGAAAGCAGTCTCCTTAAAGATGTTGAACATTGGCCATTTTGGAAATCTCTTTGCCGTAATCTCAAGGCCAGAGCAATGAATTGAGTAATGGCGAGCGTTATGAGAAGCAAAACACCACTTGCCCGGATGAAAAATGCACCGGATATAATGGTTCCAAGAAGAATATAGTCCCAGATTGGGGAGATGAAATTACGTTTTTCGATAATCAGCCTGCCCATCCATAAAACACCAGCGGTCGATAACAGAAGGAACGGCAAGTCAGAAAGGATTTGATCTGTAAACGACAGCATATTGGGATTCAGGGAAAAGAAGCATACCAGACAAAGTAACCAAACGGGTGAATGATACTTCCGGAATCCCAACCAAAGCAAAACGATAAAAATTAGAAAAGAGATAACTCCCAATAATTTTAAGCCGATCATATTCAGACCGAAGACAGTATAGAATGGTGCCAGTAAGACAGGAAATCCCCATGGGTAGGCAATTGGTGCCCCGTAAGTATAAAACGAATTCTCCACCGTAAAGCGATTTGTTTCTATGAAGCCGTGAGGGTTTAATTCGGTAATACTTTTTGCCTGCATGATGTATGATGAGAAGTCATCTCCCCAATTGTGGCCGTTTGTAAGAGTGCAAAAAAGGGTGATGGTCGCTATAACCAGTAGAATGACAAAAAGCGCCGTGGGATTGATTTTTCTCATTTCGCACTCATTTGATTTATTTGATTAGCTGTTGCTATTATTAACGAAAAAAGTATAGGGGGGCTGTTTTTGCTTGTCAAGGGATATTATAATTATTTAACACCCTATGGTCTTTGCCGCAGGGTCTTTACGCATCGAATGATTTACGCCAATAATTTGAAAAGAGGCACTCTCTCCTAAATTAGGACTCGCCGTTGCTTTTTGAACAAAGTTATGTCAATGTAACTTAAATATGTGTCTATCTTTTCGGGGGCATATCATAATTGGACGTAACCCACTTACTGTCGGGTTTGCAATGCTTCATGATGAATGTAACGAATAGAAGGGAAATTGCTTTGATTGGCAAAAGTGAGGTTATTATGAAAATGAATTTAAAGAATTTTATGATATTATTGTTTGTATATTTTAGTTTTATATTTATAGGAACAGTATTCTTTATTTTATCCTTTTGGATAAATATTTTTAGCTCATTCGATGTTTTGTTTTTTCGAAGTCTTATTTTATTAATAATCGTATGTTTAATTATTGCATTTCTATTATTATTTGCTAAGAAAAAAATCAATATATTAAAAGATATAATAACGTATAGGGATATTTTATTAATATGTATACTTTTGTATTCTTTTAATAATATTATATATGGAACGATACCGTTTAATGTTTCGCGATCAAATTCTGTTATATTAGTTAGTTATCTATATGAACACAAAGGATCACCAAAAACGGAAGAGGAGATAACCAGTTTTATTATAAAAAAATATTTTTATGACTATAAGGCGGTTTCCAAAAGGTTACAGGAACAAATCGCTTCGGGGAATATTCAAAAGGTTGATAATGGATATATCTTAACTAAAAGAGGTGAGATTATTGTCGAAACTTTTGAATTTATCGCTGATTTATATAATGTAAAAAATAATTTTATAAAGGACGGTCACAAGAAATAATAAAATATTTATTTTAAAATTGACATAGATCAAAAGATTAGAAATGGAGACACAAAAAGTTAAACATAATAAGCGGCGCGGTCTCTGTCATAGCAATTGCTGTAATTTACATCCTTATGCGCATGGCCTCGTTTTCCGTAAAACGATTCATCGTTTTATAAATGAAAATCTAGAATGTCCAAAATAGCTGATGATCGCGACGATAGGGATTAACAGTGCGCCGGAGATTTTAAAGCTGTTGTACATTTTACTCTTCATTATAACAACCGGTGACGATACTTATACATTTCATATTCATAATCTGTAAACCATCCTTAATAGTTTCATGTTTCAGACATCTCCGGAAGGAACATTAAAAAGAGTTATCAAGTCATTACGGAGATTCAGTTCATTACGAATTATATTAACTATTTCTTCCTGATAAGCTCGTGTTGCGATTAAAATTGTTTCTTCATGCTTCTTCAAGTCAACTGGAGCTATAATTGGAATACCATTCAACTCTTTTCCCTGATAGTGCGGGTTAGAATCGACAAATGCAGTAATTTTAGCTTCTGACAATCTGCTGCAAACTAACAACCTGAGAGCAAGCGCACCTGTCCCCCAGATAATTATAGGATTACCTTTGTCAACAATTTTATTTATGCTTTTATAAATAAGCTCATCCATAAGGCTTGATTTACTTATGTATGAAACGAGACCATGTTTCGTATCAGTATCTAAGACTGATCGATGATCAATCTTTATACCCGAATCTTTTTTGTAAATGCTACTAATTATAGGTACCTTTGTACGGTAACTTGTTTCTACCAATATTTGCTCGAGATGCGCTTGAAAAAAACCATACTTATGCATTAAATTCGTAAGAGATGTGGGCCCGAAGAAATTAATATGCTCTGTGCTGAATTCCTGGAATGGTGCATCTTCCCCATATGCATACCGGGATGCATCCGGTACAGATATATAAATTCCCCTCTGGGGAGATAACATACTGCTAAGTTTTGTCATAACAGAGTCCAAGTCACGAATATGTTCCAGTACTCCTGCCAGAATCAAAAAGCCGATTGAACGTTCAGCAACTTTTATATCAGATAATGTATTAATCAAAACATGAATGCCATACAGTTGATAAGCAGATTTTGCACAAGCCGGTGAAGGATCGGCTCCCAAAATATTTATGAAACCACGTTTTTTAAGGAGCGACAATAGATGACCGTTTGCACATCCAATTTCAAGTATACGTGTTTTTTTGTCTTGCAGATTGGACTCGATAGTCGTTGCTACTATCTCAAATTTTGCCAGATCGTATTTAGTTGGCTTAAAATCTCTAGTCTCAGCTTCATATTTCGACATTTCTCTATAATAAACATCGAACACATTTTGATCGGGAATATTATCAGCAAAACAAAATCCACAAGATTGACATGTAACTATATCATAGCCCTTTAAAAGTCCACTATCTGAATAGCTTGAAAATTTTTGTGAATAAAGAAAACTAAATTTATCATTTCCGCAAACCGCGCAGTTTCTTGAGCTCTTCGGAAGTTTTAAAGATATGTTCATATGTATAGTTCGGCCTCGAGGTTATAAGCACCACAGCCCATAAGCTTCGGTAGTAATCGAAGTCACCTGCAAATACATGTGGCAGGTAAAATCTATCCCAAATTTGCCCAGTGAGTCCACAAAATGCATAGCTTTCACCGCCGGGAAGCAAATATATGCCCGATGTTCTTTAATTTAAGGAAGTCGGATATATATCAGATAGCTTGATTATAACTGCCTCCGGTGATGTTATCAGAAAGAATAATCAACCATCCACAGCAGCTTTAATTGCTGCGTTATCAACGCCGCTGATCTTCATCCAGTATTCGCGCTCACCACAGGTTTCCGTAAGCTCTCGGGTCTGCTGGACACATACCATAGTAATTTGCTTGTTTATACCATGCTCATTGGCATAACCGAGAAGCTCAGAGCCCAAACCGCCAAGAGGCTGACGCTCGTCAAAAACGATGACCTTTTTATATTTTAGAATTTCTTCATAAAGCGCTTCAATATCAAAGGGGTGGCCAAATACGTCAATGATTGAAGGCGGGGTTTCAAATGCTGTTTCACATGCGGTCACAACGGAACCGGCCTGTGCTAATATCAGAGTACCAGAACCAGATCGCACCTTGCGAAAACCCTTTTTTAGGTTTGGGATTTCCACAGCTTCCAAGTCTCCATCACATTCAAATTCAATCCGCACATAGGTAGGCCCTTCGACACCGCTTAAAATATAATTAGAGACAGCCTGTGCGGTTGCCACGTCGGCCACGCTGAAAAAACGCAAATTCGGACATAGGGCCAGAAGCTGATAGTCCTCCGTCATGTGGTGGGTAAAGCCAAACCTTGAACTTACCCTGCTTTCACTGCTTACAACGACTGTGATCGGCAAATTCATCAGGCACATGGCGTTGCGCAGCTGATCATAAGAACGCAGATAAGCGAACGGGCCAGAAGAATAAGTTATCACCCGTTTGCCGGAAAGCGCAAGCCCGCAGGCAATGGAAATCATATTCTGTTCAGCGATACCGACAGCAATGGAGCGCATAGGATCGATTTTCTCCATTGCAATGAATGGGATGCCGTTTCTGTCGACATTTATCACGTAATAATCATCGGCCATAAGGCGGTTTATAATCGGGTTGAAGATTATATCGCGTGTCTTATTCGAGCCCATATTTTTCCTCCTTAAGCAGCTTTAGCAACAATTTACCTTCCTCGCCGGAGGGCGTCTGTCCATGAAGCCAGGGTTTGTTTAAAAGGAAAGGTACACCGTGGCCCTTTATGGTGCGTGCGCCGATGCACAGCGGCTTATCGGAATCCCTTTCCCTTACATCGGAAAAAACTTTGAGAAGCTCATTGATATTGTGGCCGTCAGTGAGCTCGCGGTATTCCCAGCCAAAACCCTCCATTTTTTCCCTGAGAGGTTCAATATCGACCGTGTGCTCTATAAAATCAGTGCAGCCTTCGCCGTTTCTGTCAACGATCATTACAAGGTTTCTAAGCCTGTTGAACCCGGCAAACATTACAGATTCCCAAATGGAGCCCTCCTGGCACTCGCTGTCTCCGGTGAGACAAAATACCAATCTGTCAGACTTTTCACTTTTTGCCGCCCATGCCATTCCGCAGGCCACGCCCAAGCCGATACCCAATGAACCGCCGGAAAACTCACAGCTTGGGACACAAATTTTTGAGTGCGCACCCAAGACGCTCCCATCGCACTCAAAAGTGTTCAGAAATTCCTCGGTGATATAGCCAATATCAGCCAAGATAGGATAAGTAATGACGCTGCCGTGATTCTTGCTCATTACGAACCGATCACGTCCCGGCCATTTCGGATTCTTGCGGTCGTAACGCATGACGGAATAATAAAGCACAGTCATGATTTCAGCACAGCTCAACGCGCTTGTAATATGCCCAACGCCTTGCGCAACACAGATTTCCGCACACCGCACTTTTGTTTCATGTGCCTTAATGGCAAGTTCTTTCGTATTCAATAATTATTCTCCTCTCAATTTCGAACCGTTAAATTTAAAAAATTTAACACCATATTCTTCAAGATGCTTAAGCGAATTGTATATTTGACCATAGTACAAGTCTGAGCAGATGACAATTCTTTCAACGCCCGTTGTGATTATTTCTTCAGGCGGATGAATATGCACATCCGGTATAAGCGGATCGGTTCCCCACTTTTTTTTGTCGCCATCAAATAAAAATAGAGGGAAATCAACACTTTCATATATACTTAAATAATTATTTAATATTGCTTTCGCTTGAGCACCTACAGCGTAAAGACCTGTTTTTTGCGTTCTCTCCTTCCCAAAACAACGGTCATATTCGTCCTTAAGGCTGGCACAAGCGTCGGAAAGTAAGCTGTTGATATGGGCTATGCGTTCCATTATCGGAAGATGCTGAGTACATTTTTCTTCGCATGTGCCGCATTCAAAACACTGCTTTTCCGAAAGAGGCATTTCCCAGTCTTTCTTCAGACTCTCAAGAAGCTCGTTAAGACTGTTTCCTGAAAGAAGATACTGGTTGTAGCTCATCATGAGCTTGTGAACTTCCAGACCAGCCGGGCAACCCGCGCAATAGTTGCACCCCGTACACAGCCTGTTAAGCAGAGAGATATCTTTTCTTTTGAGATGCTCGATATGACGACGCTCGCTGACATTCAATGGCCGGTCAAAGCATTTTACATTTTCAATTACTTCATCTTCCGTAGACATGCCGGATAAGGCCACGGCAATTTCTTTATGGGCGGTATTAAAGCGCAGGGCAGCATCAACCACGGACTGTCCTGGCTCGGTACATAGGTATGAAAAATAATGGGGGTTCCTAGGTATTATACCACCTGCAAGAGAATTCATTGTTACAACACCAAGACCTTTGGCATAAGCTGCGTGAAGGCCCTTCTCCCGGTATCTGAAATTCAAAGCGTTATAACCGAGAGTGACGCCGACATAAGCGCCATCGTTTACGATAGTTTCAATCTCGTCACCGCTACAGTGAGCAGAAAAGCAAAGGTTTTTGATGAGCCCCCTATCCTTTGCTCGCAAAGCACCTTCATATGGTCCTCCCGCAGCCATGACTCGCCGATATTGGGCCATGTCCATAATACACCACATATTGAAAAAATCGATATAATCGACACAAAGATTTTTAAGCGAGTTTTCAACTCTCCGTATGACGTCATCGGCGGTGGGATCGTATGAAATATTTGATTTGACCGAGATATAGTAACGGTTGCGTTCTATTTGCTTGAAAGCATGCCCGAAAATTATTTCACCTTTATTACCACAATAATCGTGAGCGGTGTCAAAGTAGTTTATCCCGTAGTCCACGGCTTTTTTTATTACCTGTGCGCAGCGATCCATGCCTTCTGCTGTTGAATAGTCTTTCTCCAGAAAGCGCAGGCCTCCAAAGCCAAGTGCGGAGACCTTAATGCCGGTTTTCCCAAATTCTTTGTATATCATTTTGAGTGTGTTAGATTACGCTATCGTTTATTTACAGGTTGCTTTCAACTTACCCATATGTATGCTTTCTTTTTTATTGCCAAGGTTGTTGAGGATTGCGTTCAGCCTTGTTTCTTCGGAAGGTATCAACACGACAATTTTTGCATCATCACGAAGAGTAAGTACATGATTTAATGGCATCACAGAACAGTTGAATCGTGTCTGTCCAGACAAATCGGGGTTGGAATCAACCACAGCAATAATATTGCACTGATCTAATGGCAGGCGTTTTGATATATAATCAGCAGTTACACCAGCACCCCAGAGGATGACCGGTGTACGATCCTTAGCCAACTTCTCAAATATGCGCCGGGCATTTTCCCGTTCGCCGTCGATAGTCTCCGCTTTGAGTTTTTCAGCAGCGTTTGTAAGAAAAGTAATCTCCTCTGGTTTTAATTCAATGTCCGATGCATTCGCGTTGGCCTTTACATGTTCAGGTTCAACAGCCCCTGCCATGATGTGTGTAAAGCCAGGCTGCGCTAAAGTCCATGCTATAGCAATTGCCGATGTGCTCGCGGAATATTTTTCGCATAAAGGTGCCCAGGAACGTAACATTTCATTGACTTTTGCAATTCTGCCATCAAGAAACCATGGAGACTCGCTGCGTTCGCTGCCGGCTTTAACCTGATAATCGTCGGGAAAAACCCCGGTAAGCAAACCTTTAGCCATCGTGTTTATGCCGAAAGCAGAAAGACCGTTTTCAACAAGATATTTGCCAATGCTGCTACTCAATATGTCGTGGTCAAGCACATTGCAGA
Organism: uncultured delta proteobacterium; assembly: GCA_963710995.1. GTDB lineage: Bacteria > Desulfobacterota > Syntrophia > Syntrophales > Smithellaceae > Smithella. The sequence goes on along the minus strand of CAVQCU010000029.1, from coordinate 15,025 downwards.
ATAGCTGCATGCCGCATACGCCCAGTTCATTGGCCTCATTAAATTTTTTAAGATGCTCATAAGTCATATTGCTGACGGCGACGTAACGAATTTTCCCCTGTTTTTTGAGTGTGAGAAATACATCCATAGCCTCTTCAATGCTGCCAATGGAGTTGTCGTCAAAATAGTAATGAGGAGAGTATATATCGATATAATCCGTATCCAAATTTCTGAGGCTATCCTCAATCTGGCGAAATATAGCTTTTTTTGTCAGGCACGTATATACGTTCTTGCCATCGTGGTTGTAGTGAAAACGGCCTTCGTTGTACTCGGTAAATTCCTCACCGACTTTTGTTGCAAGTATCACCTTGTCCCGGCGACCTTTAATTGCATGCCCGACAAGTTGTTCACTGTGTCCATAACCGTAAACAGCTGCTGTATCGATAAAGTTAACGCCAAGATCCAATGCAGTCCGAATTGTGCCGATAGATTTTTTATCATCCAGTTCGTCCCACCAGGAAGACCCGCCAATCTCGAATGTGCCAAGACCAATACAGGAAGCAAACAAATCAGATTTCCCGATTTTTTTATACTTCATACTTTTTGCATCTCCTCTGCTTTATCATCGTCGAGATTGATTCGATATATGGCCTCAATCGGAAATTCCATAACATACCGTATCATCAATGTCTTTGCTGTAATGTCGAAACCATATTCGGTAACGCGTGTTTATTCGTTTGATGAGTAAAGGGATGTTCCAAATGTCGGTAGCATAGTGGTACACGGAAATCGCTAATTTAGGGGCGGAGCGGACCAATAATTGAGTAGCTCCCAGAAGAGCATCTGCTTCCGCACCTTCAACGTCCATCTTGATTAATGTAGGAGAAGGACGGTCTGCAAAAAAATCGTCTAAGCTTACCACTGTAATTTCGTCTCCCCCTGATTCATCTTCCCCAAGGACGCGGGCGTCGACATTTTTATAGGATGTCAAGAATCTTACTGTACCTGAGTGCCTTGATAGTCCTGAAGGGACGACTTCTATGCCGGTAGCGTCGGCAACTGTAGCTACGAGTTTAGTGAAGTTATTTCGGTTTGGTTCAAATGCGACATAGGCGCGGAAGCGTCCGTTACAAGCGAGACGAAAAGATTCCCATGTGTCTCCGATAAACGCCCCTCCATCGACGACAATCTCTTCGGAACTTAGATTGTAAACTGAGCTATCGAAGTATATAGAGCCTTCAGTCCTAATATTATCTAGCCAATGAGTTTGAAAACTTGTATAATACGCAAGCTTAGAAATGAAAACCTTTTTAGACTCGTCGTCTTCTAATAGGGAGAATGCTTCATTAATTGCTTCCCAGTTTGCTTTGTTAGTCGCAGTGTCGAAAGCACCGGCGTATTCTCGAGAAATAAATACATCGGGTAAACGGTAGTTTAGATACCCCACCGGAATTACAGTCGTACACCCTCTTTGTTCAAGGTCTTTTCGAATTACGGAATCGTAAACTGTACTGGCAGAAAGAATTGGGGTGTGACGATGAAACGTACTAATTTGATCCGGTGATAATATAGTGATACCATCTATCTGTTTACCCCACAAGGTCGAAGAGCCATCTCCAAAAGCAATAATTTTTACTCCTATTTTACGCAAAAGACGAGCTGCTATTCGACTCATACGGGCAGCCGGATATAAAATTGCATTTTCTTGTCCAGATAGTATTCGATCAAGAATGCCGTATTTCTCTTTTAAAAAAGCGATGTTGGTCGTCGGATCATCGACGAGAACCAAATCAAGAGATAGCGGTGGTTGATAGGTATGCTGCATATTGATTGATGGATAATAACTTCCTTTCAGTGGGCTGGAGTATAGGAGACGCCGTCTTGCATGTCAAGGGGATTTTGGCCGCAAAGTATAGGATACGTAAATAATGATCGAGTTGGGAATGGATTCCGGGCGCCATCCTGTAACCTTCCGGCCTGTTCGGTTGCCGGAGAAGCCCATATACACTGGAATTCAGAAAAACCTATCCGTCACGTCTTGCTTGCAAATGTGTCATGACGTTATGATTCTATGTAGTCGTCCCATACCCTAAAGGGCACGCGTGAATATTCAGGATCGGCATAGCAATCGGCTTGATGCATGTCAGTTTTTTAAGGCATACCTGCCAAAATCCGGTAACAGCCTTTAAAGTTTCTTTCTTTTTTTCTTTCATATTTCGTCAAGGATATTTAATTTTGCTCACACCGGACAGGCAATTATTAATACAAAAAAGCTTTGTTTCATCGTTTCTTCGAATGAATATCCGCAAATGAAAAGCGGGAATGGCCGAAATAACTGATTATGGCAGTAATCGGGATCAATAGCGCGCCGGAGATTTTGGGATCTATCTTCAGAATTTCGACAAAAAATGGAAGTAATGTGAGGCCGAGAATACTCGTTACAGTGTACATCGAATAAAATTTAAAAAATTCGCTGATGACGGCTTTCCCCCTGACAGTTGATTTAAAGGTAATATATTTGTGAAAAATAAACGCGCTGATTGTGGCTACAATATTAGACAAAACGGCAGCCGTCATATAGGCCACATAACGTTTTTGAAAAACGAACGTAAACAGGTAATCTAGGCTAATGTATGCTAAATAACCGAAGATTGTGTTCCAAACACCAATGATAAAAAAACGAATTTTTAGCTGATGATTCTGCCACAGTTGCTTCCATGATATTTTCAAACGTTTGCTCCATTAAAGTTAATCAAAATTAATTCGTTCCTTTTCGATAACCAGCGGCCTTTTATGTACCTGAGTGTGAATGGAACCGATATACTCTCCAATGATGCCGATAAAAAATAACTGCACTGAAGAAAAGAAAAACAGGCCAATAACTAGAGGGGCAATGCCGACGGAAAAACTTTTCCAGAAAATCAGCTTATAAATGAAATACCCGAAAGCGAAAAGTAAACCAAGAATTGCCGCGGCAAAGCCGGTCATTGTTGCCAGTCTCAACGGTACTTTCGAGTGATTCGTAATACCCAGCATAGCTAGATCGTAAAGAGTGTAAAAATTGTTTTTTGTGATTCCCCGTTTTCTGACCGGCTGATTATATGAAATAACTGCCCGCTCATAACCGATGTCACATATCAAACCACGGAAATATGGACAAGGGTCGTCAATCTTTCTGATAATTTCAATCACTTTTCTGTCATATAAACCAGAACCGGTAAAATTCTGCACCATTTCGATGTCAGACAATTTCCCAATAATTTTATAATATGTTTTTCGTATTGTAGAAAACAAAAAAGGTTCTTCTGTTTTTGCTCTAACGCCAATAACGATCTTGTATCCTTCTTCCCATTTTTTTAAATATTTAGGAATAAGTTCCGGTGGATCCTGGAAATCTGCAACCATTCCAATCACGGCATCACCTTTAGCTTGGAAAGTCGCATGCATGGGTGATCGAGTATGCCCAAAGTTTCTTGTGTTAACGATTATTTTCACTTGTGGATTGTCCTTGGCAATTTTCTTTAAAATATCAATCGTTTTGTCAGTAGAGGCATTGTCTATAAAAATATGCTCGTATGTATAAATTGGCAAGTCATCAAAAACTTTCTTTACACTTTGAAAAAGTTCCAAAACATTTTCTTCTTCATTAAAACAAGGCGTAACTATGCTAATTAATGGCATATAATATTCTCCTCTACAAATAGTCCTATTATTGACTATATTAAATTTATTTTTTTAAATTAATCTTTGTATTAGGTATAGCATAACAAGTGAGATCTATGCCTTCAAAACCATGTGAACGAAGGTAAAAATTATAACTATTTGAAATTGATTTAATGAACAAAGGAATACGCCAAATGTCATTATATTTATGTTCCATTGTAATTGACCAAATTGATTTTCCTTCTTCAATTATTCTTTTTGCTCCTGCTAAAACACTTAATTCTGCGCCTTCTACATCTAATTTTATGTAATACATTAATTTAGGATCAAGAATATAATCCAACGGCAAGCAATCAATACTTGTATTGCCAGATCCCATGATTGATGAAGCCATGTTTCCACAGGCATTGAATGATATTTCCCCTTTTTTATTACCAACTGCTAATTGAAATAGAGTTATTCTCTTTTTTATATTATTATCTAGTTTAGACACTGTGTCTTTTAGCTTCTTATGATTAATAGGATCTGGTTCAACCGCAATAATTTCTCGGAAGGCGTCTCCTTGCCGATTTATAAAATCGATTATTGTATCTCCATCATATGCACCACAATCCACAAAGCCATAGCTTGCGTCTAATTCAAAAATATCTTTCGGATAACAATCAATTGGCTTGGGTAGATTATTATAATCTAGAAACAATCGCCATCTTAAAAAAGCAATAAAACACTCTCGTGATTTTTCATCCATCCAAAGAGAGAAAGTTTGTCTAATTGCTTCCGGATACTGAAAAGTCAAATGTGGCAAATCAAGACAAAAATTGGGCAGTAAGTGTTCGTGATATTTCCATAGCAAGGGAAGACACGGCACTATTTTTTTACATCCGAGCATTTTTAATTGTTGTCGAACATCTAAAAACGAATAACCATAGCTCCAGATTGTTACAATAAAAGCCGCCTTGTTAGCAAATTCTTTGGCTGCATTAACTGGTGAAAGCACTTTAAGATTATCGATCGTTTTTCCCCATAAATTTTGATTGTTATCAGTAAAAGCTAAAGGATTGATACCTGCTAGTCTCAAAGTATTAAGAACTTTATGCCCTAATTGTCCAGCTCCAAAAAGGATCAATGAATTACCGAACGGTTTAACAAGTTTGTCAAAACTTTCTTTCTCACGATCAATGATATTTTGTAGATCTTCACTGAGAAGTTCATCCAACTGTCTTAAATATGATGATTTCATACTTTACACTCTTTAATTTAACTAAATTATTAATATTTTAAATTCCTATCTATAGGTATTTGCTGAAATGGTTTAAAATTACAATTTACTATAGTTAATTATTTTCATAATTCCAAGAGAATTCACGTTAAAAGAAGTTACCAAATACTCCGCCCCCCATCTATAGTTAAATTTATTCCTGTTATATAGGATGAAGCATCTGAACACAAAAAGAGTATTGCTCCTTGCCATTCATCAATGTCGGCCATTCTACTTATCGGAATGAGGTTAGTTAGTCGTTGGACAAATTCTTCCGGCTGGTTATTATATACACCGCCTGGTGAAATGGCATTGACGCGTACTCCAACATCGGCCCAGTAAGTCGCCAGATAGCGTGTCAAACCAATTAAACCGGTTTTTGCCACGGAGTAGGTAACAGGTTTAACGGGTTGTTGGTCATCCGGCAATCCAACCTGCCGATAAAGCCGTTGGTCTGGCGCGATGACCGCGAGATCAGATGCTACATTCAAAATCACGCCGAATTTACGTTTTGCCATTTCACTGCCGATGATCTGGCAACATAAAAAAGAGCCTTTCAGGATTACGTTCAAGTCTTCATCCCACAGCGATATGGGGAAATTCTCAAACCTTGCCCAGCCGGTCAGGCCGGTTGCTTCCACCTTGGGATTATTCGCGGCATTGTTAATCAATATGTCAATACGACCGAATGTTTCGAGCACAAAATCAAGAATACCTTGAACCTGCTCTATTCTGGTTATATCGGCCGCATAACCAATAACACTCTTTTTTATACTGTCAGATAATTTTTTTGCCGCTTTATTCGGATCAAGTTCAGGAAGATCAACGATGACAGGAATTCCCCCGTAGTTCGCAATAACTTCCGCATGTTTCGGACCCATAAAGCCTGCTCCGCCGGTAATAACAGCGACACGTCCGGTCAGATCAAAAATATTTTTCATGTTCCACTCCGTAAGAAGTATTTAAGCACCAGAGATCGATTGTTCTTTGCCCATATCAATTCCTCACCCGGAATTCCGCGGGCAGCTTCCAGAACTATGTCGCCGGTAAAATTAATATTTTCCAGGCAACTGGCCAGTAACTGAAAATCCGCAAAGCCTGTTCCCAAAGCGACAGTTGGACCATTCAAAAGTTTATCCTTAATATGAACACTCCCAATGCGATGACCATAGGCACTAAATTCATCCTTTATATCATAGCCCATCCCCGCGCTATTTCCTATATCATAATTAACCTTCAGAAGTGGATGCGGTAATTTGTCAAGAAAATAAGCAAGAGCAAAAGGTGATAAGGTTGTCTCCATATCTATTTCAATCTGATTTTCCTCTGCCAAATTCAACGCATGTTTCATCCATTCCAGTTGGCGTTCAAATTCGGCGCTGTCAGTCAAATGAGCAGCATCTTCTACCGGTAGTACCAGTCGAGTAGCTCCGAGCATTTTCAAACGCGTCAAGAGCCATCCTAATAAGAAAAGTGACTCATTCTTTTCTCCGGCACTTGCGCCAACCAACGACTTTTCTATAAAACAGTGTGCGCAAAGTGAATTGACTTTGACGTTATGATGCTGTATCAATGATTTGATTGTTTCAATACCTTCATTCGTTGCAATGGGGTTAGTATCCGCATCATGAAAATCATACAACCATTCAATACAATCAAATTGAGCTTGGGACGCCAGTTCAAATTCCCTTTCCCAATTCGCCGGAAAGAATTGAATCCTGTTATCTTTGGGTGAAGAAAGTCTGCCTTGCATTATGCCAATATGTGACATTTCTACCTCTAGCTATATTGGTTAGTTATGATTATTCTTTCAGCGGAGGAATAATCATATTAGCTAGAAACTCCTCGCGATTAAGAAAAGGCCAAAGATCTTCCAAAGGTTTGCTGACCATTGAACCATCCGGTTTAACTGTTGATGAAGCGCGTGGTCCAATGGGTTGATCAGGATCTATCATAACTTCACATACAATTGGTCCTGATGACATCAGGATATTCTGTATATTTTCTCGCAAGGATGTGTGATTATCGAGCTTTGCAGTTTTAATAGAATAAGCTCTTGCAACATTTAACGTGTCCGGCAGAGAAAGCCCGCTTGATATATTACAGCCCACAAGATTACCATGGAAGTGATTGCGCTGCATATTACGGATGGAAGCATAACCCTGATTGTTGAGCACAAAATATTTTATTGGCAGGCTGAGTCGCGCAATAGTCTCCAACTCCTGAGCGTTCATATGGAAACCGCCGTCTCCATCCACTGTGATGGTGCGTTTCCTGCCGCTGGCTAAGCATCCACCTATGCTAGCCGGAACACCGAAGCCCATCGCCCCGAGTCCACCAGTACTAAAAACACGCTGCCCTTTCTTACTCTTGAAAGATAACCAGAATGTATCAATGCCTGATCCAGAACTTCCTGGTATAATGAGGTCATTATCAGTCAATTCCTCAGACAGCACATATGTAAAAACATAGGAATTTACATATTTATCTTGTTCCCAATATTCAGGTAGCACAACCGGATATCTGTGTTTCCACTCCTGACAACGCGAAATCCATTTCTGTCTATCTTTCGATTCAATAGAGCCTTTTTGTCTGATAAACTCTTGTATAAAGGTTAACGCATCGGCATGTACCGGAACATCAACTGTCATTTGTAATTTTTTGATTTCGAAAGCGTCTATATCAACTACAATCTTTTTAGCTGCTCTTGCGAAATTTTTCTGATTAAAACCTGTGACATCAAAATCCAGGCGTGCACCTATCGAAATCAGACAATCAGCATTTTGAATGGTGAAGTTAGCCCCTCGTGAAGCAAGTGTTCCTGGTTTGCCGATGAATAGTGGATTATCATCCGCAAAAAGATCATTTCCTGCCCATGTAGTTAATACTGGAATACCCAGTACATCTACCAGTTGAGAAAGGTCATTTTTTGCACCTGCATAGTGCACACCATTGCCCGCAAGAAGAACGGGGCGTTCCGCATTATTTAAGATAAGAATCGTTTGCTTTACTATTTCAGATAATGATTTGTTTACATTTGATTTAATTTCGTTTGCATTAAAGCCGGACAAATTATCATTATCAATTTGCGTAGCCTGAACATCTAGAGGAATGTCAATCCACACTGGTCCCTTACGCCCTTCTTTGGCCAGATAAACAGCTTTTTCAAGATGATATCTGATTTTCTCAGGCTCTGTGACAGTAACCGCATATTTAGTTATGGATTTTACAATAGAAACTATATCAAGCTCCTGCTGTCCTATTTGTCTTACGCCAGAATTACCTTTCATGTCTGACCGTTTAACCTGGCCGGATATTATTAAACATGGTGTTGATGCCAGCCACGCGCCAGCAACGCCGGTAATAGCATTTGTACTACCCGGCCCTGTTGTTACAAGAGCTACACCTAGATTATTTGTAACACGGGCATAAGCTTCCGCTGCAATAGCGCATGCCTGTTCATGAAGATTGCATATATATATCAGATTTTTATTACGGCCCAAAGAATCAACTAGATGCATTGCACCGCCGCCGGGAAGCATAAAAACATGCTTGACTCCCTGTTCAGCAATAAATTTAAATACGTAATCTGAGAGTTTCATTTTTTACCGGATGCTTTCTTTGTTAAAATCAAATCTATAAGTTCTCTAACAGCGCCATTCCCGCCAGCTTTCGTTGTCACTAATTTAACTTTCTGTTTCACGCTTTCATGGGCATTTACAGGCGCGGCTGATAAACCAGCCAGATCCAATGCGCCGATGTCATTTACATCATCGCCCATGAAACAAATTTGGTTGAGTTCAAGTTTATATTTTTTCGAAAATGAGATTAATGCCGCCGCCTTATCCTTTGTTCCCTTGTATGTATCGGCAATTTTCATTTTTTCAGCAAACCTGTTAATAAAAACATTATCTTCCCCAGAAATCAACGCAAAGATAATTCCCGCTTTGGAAGCTAATGAAATACCCATTACATCAGAAAAAGAAAACTGCTTATATTCTTCTCCATTTGGTCCCCATATGAAGGTGCCATCAGTCAAGACACCATCAATATCCAGTACCACTGCTTTTATCTTTTTCATGGCGCTATCCTTTTCGGCGCAGCTTTTTAATTATCGGCTCCTCACGCTCGATTATTCTTTTCACACCATCACCCATTGAGGTTTCTACTAAACGTATTTCATTTATCATCTTGATTACGCCGCTAGGTCCCAATGAAGCTGCTTGATCAGATCCCCACATGGCCCTGTCAAGTGTGATGTGCCTTTCCACCACGCATGCACCTAATGCCACTGCAGCAATGGAAGACGCTATGCCCGACTCATGGCCGGAATATCCCACTGGAACACCATACCGTTTTCGCAGCGCCGGTATAACTGATAGGTTGAGTTCTTCATAAAATGCCGGGTATGTACTCGTTGTATGTAATATTATCAGATTATCTTTCCCGATGATTTCAACCGCATGATCGATCTGTTCCAACGTGCTCATTCCCGTAGACATTATAATCGGTTTCCCTTTTGCTCTTGTATATTTTAGAAGTTCATCATCAGTCAAACTTGCCGACGCAATCTTATAACAAGGAACATTAAACTGGTCTATGAAATCAACAGAACCTTCATCCCAGCAGGATGCAAACCACATTATATTTTTGTCCCGGCAATATTTATCAAATTCTTGATATTCTTCAAGTCCAAATTCTAAACCATATTTCAAATCGCCATTAGTTTCTCCAAAAGGATTCTCGCGAGGTTTTGCTAATTCTTCAGCAGAATAAACGACATCAATAGTTCTTTTCTGAAATTTAATTGCATCACATCCCGAAAGCTTGGCAAGATCTATCAATCTTTTGGCGATATCAATATCCCCATTATGATTGATGCCGATTTCCGCGATTATAAAACATGGCTGTCCGTCCCCGACTTTTTTATTACCGATCAAAACGTTTGTCATTTTATTACCCCTTTTTTATAATAGAATCTTTTTTTATATCGAATATTTCAAATCACATTAAACAATAACATTTCAAATACCAAAAGTTATCTGAATATTCTTGATTTCAGTTTTTACTTTTTAATAGTTCAGCAAATCTTTTAGTTTTATAAATACCACTTTCTAAATCTACAACTTGCTTTAATTTTAATTCATCCTGGGCTCTTTTCGTTGAAGGTACATATCTGTCAATAATATTAAGATTTGATTTCCTTGTTTTTATTTCAATATCTAAAGGTATTTTTGCAAATTTAGCAATTATCTTAGCAAGTTTTTCAATAGAAACTTCTTCTTCAGAACCTACATTATACGGATAACAATTTTTACCTTTTATTAAAATCGTTAAAAGCCAAATTACCAAATCTGAAATATATAAATAAGATCTAACAGGTGTTCCGTCGCCTTTAATAATAATATGTTTATTTTCTATTAAATCCAAAATAAAATTGCCTATTGCAAAATGTTTGTCTAACGGCAAATAAGGACCGACAAAAGCAAAACATCTGGCAATCTTTATAGGTAAGTTATATTTGTTTGAATACAGCGTACATAACATTTCCGCAGTTCTTTTGCCTTCAGCATAAACAGAATTTAGTGAAGTTAAATCCGGTGCTCCCATATAATCTTCGGGGATATGAGATAGATTGTATGGTTGCTTGCCATAAACAGCACCTGAGCTTACATAAAGTATATTATTTGCCTTACAACTAACTGCAAAATCCAGCACATGTCGTGTGCCTTCAACTATATCATTGAATGCTAATATAGAATTTATATTAGCATATTTTATAACTGTGTCCGCGGCGGCGTGAATTACGTAATTAAATTTCTGTTTTGGATATTTGAATTTTTTAACATCTTCTTCAATAAAGGAAAACGATTTGTTGTTCACAATATGAAGCGCTTTCTTCTTAAAGTTTGCTATGTTTCTTGTTAATACGACGGCCTCAATGTTTAAATTCAGTTTAGCATTCGCCCAGGCCAACGTCTCCAGAATCCATATTCCGAAAAAGCCAGTGCCTCCGGTAATAAATATTTTTTTATCCCTGAATTCTTCAAGGACATCTCCGGCATATTTGATAATATGCTCCAAATCGTCTTTTATGTCCGATGTTTTATTAGATAAATTCATTTATTTTATCTGAAATATATTTAAATTCATTCTCTGATATGCCGGGCCACAAACCGATCCAGAAACTTCTTTTCATTATCGCATCCGTATTCGGAAGCAGGGCGTAATGTTCTTTCTTCAAATCCGAAGAAATCAAAATGCCGGAATTTCGAATTCGTATCTTTATTTCGTCATCAACAAATACGGGTTGTCTTAAGATGTTTCCCGCAAACAGATTTCTTGTGCCTATTCCGTTGCCTTCGAGAAAATCAACCAATTCTTTTTTAGAAAAGTTTACGTTTTCCTTTAATGTCAGCCAGAAGCCGAACCATGAGGGGTTGGAATTTTTCGTCGCTTCCGGCAGAATAAAACATTTTTCAAACTTCTTAAAATCCGCATTCAGAAGCGCGAAATTATCGCGCCGCTTTTTTATGAAATCAGGGAGTTTTTTTAATTGCGATAATCCAATGGCCGCCTGCCAGTCTGTGATTTTAAAATTATAACCGGGATGCGCGTAAACATATTTGTGATCGTATCCGAAAGGTAATTTGCCATGCTGTTGTTCGAATCTTTTTCCGCAGGTGTTGTCTTTGCCCGAAGGACAATAGCAATCTCTTCCCCAGTCGCGCATGGAAGCCAGAATGTCGAAAAGCACGGCATCGTTTGTGACTACAGCGCCTCCCTCGCCCATGGTTATATGATGAGCGGGATAGAAGCTCATCGTTCCAATGTGTCCGAATGTTCCCGTGTATTTGCCCTTATATTCAGAGCCCAGCGCGTCGCAGTTATCTTCAATTAACCAAAGGTTGTGTCTGCGGCAGATGTTCATAATCTTGTCTATATCAAAAGGATTTCCTAGCGTGTGCGCGACAAAAACCGCTTTTGTTTTTTGTGTGATTGATTCTTCAATTTGTTCCGTTTTAATGCCGAATGTCTTTACATCAACATCAACAAAAACAGGAATCAAACCGTTTTGAATTATCGGATTAACTGTTGTGGGAAAACCGGCGGCAACGGTTATAACTTCATCATCCGGCCTTAATCTTTTATTTTTTAATTTATGCGAAGTTAAAGCGGATAAAGCAAGCAGATTTGCGGAAGAGCCTGAATTTACGGTCAACGCGTGACGAGCGCCCAGAAATTTCGCCAATTCCTTTTCAAACTTATCATTGAATCTTCCCGTTGTCAGCCACATGTCGAGCGAAGCATCGATCATGTTCATCAATTCGCTTTCCCCAATAACTTTACCAGCGGCGGGAATATATCTGCTTTTGGCTTTTTCTTTTGTGTTTTGAAAATAAATTCCGGCATCGTACTTGACAAGCTCCCTTAAAATCGCATCCAGCCGGCCATAATCAAGCTTTAGAACTTTCGTTTTTATTTCCGCTGAATTTATCGCCGAAACTTCTTTAATTATCGCCGATGCCTTCAATTCTTCAATCAGCAAACCTTGTGAAGAGTTTTTGATCAATGGAATAAACTTGAATCGGTTATTTTTTAATTTATCAATTATCAGAACCAATTTTGATTTGTCAGTATTATAGATATGTCCAGGTTTTATTTGCATACTATTTGATCCGCTTTAAGCCAAAGTTAAAAGCATTTAAATTCTTATTGCCATATTTTTTGTATTATTCGCAAATACTGTAAATTGCTTCGTGAAATATGTTGCCATTCTTATATTTTATATTATCCTTTTCATAAAACTGCAATTACTTTCTTAACGGCATTTTTAGCGAGCAGCCACCAGCGCCTCGCGCTGTATTTAGCGGTCAAGATTGCCTTGACATACAAGAACGAAATTCTTATAGTCAAGTCACAAATAAATAATATCATATCAAACAACAGTGCAATTTGCGAAGAGGCAAAGCCCAGAGAAAGTAAGAATGTCAATACAGGAGGCGCTTATGGCGAAAACAAAAAAACCAAAGGTGGTCATATTAGCTGGCGGCATGGGGATGAGAATGAGGGAAGAAACCGAGTACCGGCCGAAGCCGATGGTGCTTGTGGGCAGTCATCCCATCCTTTGGCACATAATGAAGTCATACATATATTACGGATTCAATGATTTTGTCATCTGCCTTGGATATAAAGGTGAAATGATAAAAGAATATTTTCTTAATTATGAAGCTTTTAACAACGACCTGACAATTAATTTCGGTAAAAAATGTTCGACACTTATACACAAAAAAACTCTGGTCGAGGATTTTAAGGTAACTCTTGCCGACACAGGACTGGAAACAATGACCGGAGGCCGTGTATTAGGAGTGGAAAAATTCATCGACTCGGATGATTTTATGCTCACCTACGGCGACGGAGTTTCCAATATAGATATAAAAAAGCTGTATGAGTTTCACCGAGCGCATAAAAAGACAGGGACAGTAACAGGAGTGCATCCCGACTCCCGTTTCGGCGAATTATATATAAAGTCAGATACCGTTGAAAAATTTTCCGAAAAACAGCAGATAAAGGATGGATTCATCAACGGCGGTTTTTTTATCTTTAAAAAATCTTTCTTCAAATATCTGAAAAAACACGGCGATTGTTTTCTGGAACAAGAGCCGATGAGGGAACTTACCAGAGATAAAGGTTTGAAGGTTCTCAAACACGAAGGTTTTTGGCAATGCATGGATACGGTCAAGGATGCTAAATACCTTAACGATCTTTGGGAAAAAGGCAACGCTCCCTGGAAGGTGTGGAAATGAAATTTTGGAAGAACAGAAAAGTCTTCATCACCGGCCACACCGGATTCAAGGGCTCATGGCTTTCTCTCTGGCTAAATTACTTAGGGGCCGATGTGACCGGCTACGCGCTGGAAGCGCCGACAAATCCAAGCATGTTCGATGTAGTCGATATCGGCAAAGACGTTAATTCCATAATCGCGGATATTCGCGATATCAACAGGCTGAAAACGGCGCTCAGAAAAGAAAAACCGGAAATAGTGATACATATGGCGGCACAACCGCTGGTAAGAGAATCCTACAGGTATCCGCTGGAAACCTATTCAACGAATATCATGGGTACAGTGAACATTCTGGAAGCGGTGAGATCAATAAACGGCATCCGCTCCTTCATAAATGTGACCACGGACAAGGTTTATGAAAACGGGGAAAGACAGAAAGGTTACATTGAGGACGAGCCGCTCGGAGGGTACGATCCCTACTCCAGCTCCAAGGCGTGTTCAGAAATCGTGACGCAGGCATATAGAAGATCTTACTTTAATCCGGCGAACTACAAGTCGCACAATGTCGCCGTGGCAACAGCGCGCGCCGGAAATGTTATCGGTGGAGGCGACTGGGCCGAAGACAGGCTTATTCCCGACTTTGTTCGCTCTATCCTCGCAAAAAAGGAAATAAAGATACGAAGCCCGAAAGCCGTAAGACCATGGCAGCACGTTATCGAACCGCTCGCGGGTTACATTCTGCTCGCGGAAAAACTATACAAGCACGGCCCCAAATTCTCTTCGGCATGGAACTTCGGTCCGGATAGAAAAGAAGTCAAAACCGTTGAATATATCGTAAAGGCGCTATGTCAAAAGTGGGAAGGTTCAAGTTATTCAATAGACGCCGCAGCGCATCCGCACGAAGCCGGTTATTTATATTTGGACATAACCAAGGCAAAAAAACTGCTTGGCTGGAAACCAAAATGGCCGCTTGATACCGCCCTTGATAAGGTAGTGGAATGGACAAAAGAATATAAGGACGGCGCCGATATGAAAAATATTTCCCTTAATCAGATAAAAGAATACATGAAGGCAAAATGAAGGTTACGTTCCTGGGCACTAACGGCTGGTACGATACGGATTGCGGCAATACTATTTGCACTATGATAGAAACAAAAACGGCATATATTATCCTTGATGCCGGAAATGGTATTCACAAAGCTAATAAATATATAAAAAAGATCTGCCGGTTTATTTATTCCTCAGCCATTTCCACATAGACCATATTGAAGGGCTTCACACACTGGCAAAATTCAAATTTAAGTCGCTGGAAATAATAGGACAAACCGGGACAAAAGTGA
>CAVQCU010000028.1:0-16296 GCA_963710995.1 uncultured delta proteobacterium | reverse complement strand
CCACATTCTTTTCTAGGCTGGAGCAAAAGGATCCAAACCGCGGGATTAAAATATGTTACGGAGAATCGATGGCGGTGACAAAAGATGAAATGCAACGTATAGATAAATTTCGGGGAAAATCTTTATATTCTTGACCCGCGAATAACCTAATAACCGGACCACCCGAAGGTGACGCGAGGTCACAAGAAGTGGCGTAAGGTTATTGTCGGGATACTTTTAATGGGTTCATCAATATTTGGCGATATTAGCGGACCATACCTCCTGCAGCAAACCGCGTAAATGCTGATCAATATAAAATCAATAACGTACAATTGTTTTCAGTCTTAATATTAGTGCCAATAAAGTTTAAAGAATTAGGCGCCTGATTTTCTTCTGCCGGAAAAAGTAAAATTGCCCGAAGTAAAAAGAAATCTAGACCATGCAAAATCTTTTCGATGATATTTTTGGGATCATGGTTATCGTTAAGGAGGATGAATTCATTACCGGCTTGTTTCAGCGAATTGGCAAATTGCGGGGACAGGCTATAGAAATAGATAATATATTTTTTATTTTCATTTTTTTTTAGAACATCGGCCTTAATCGACAAATTAAAGCCGTCTTTTTTGGCGTCAAACATTTGAATATCAACGTCTTTTTCGGCGCTCAATCCTAAACAGGAAACCAGCGCATAAGAAAATTCTTTGGCTGATGTTGTAGGAAAAACCGGCATTGGCGGCAAAGAATAAACTTCTTCCGGTTTTCCAACAATGCCTGCTTCCTCGGAAATTTCAGTAATGATTAAACCGTTTTTTTGAGAATAGTTTTTTATTGACTTGGGTAGCAGTAAATTATTTTCATAAACCAGACGCAATCCTTGCTTTATTGGCTGTGCCTGCTTGGGAAGAGTATTGACAATTACCCAATCAACGATTACTTCCACCGGTGGGAAAGCTCCTATCGTCATGGGCTTTTCACTTTTAGTCATGCTGTAACTCTTGGTGGTATTAATAACTTTTTTTAAGATAGCGATGACATCATCATTTTTGTTTACTTTAATTAAATAGTAATTTGCCCAATTATCACTGATCATCTTTTTTAGATTATTATGGGCACGATTTTCCAGATCAAGAAATACCGTTGTATTATCGTCAAATTCAATTACCGGAATTTTAGAGCAATCAATTGTCACTTGTCCGGTTTTGGGGATGGGAAGGTAGTAATTGCCTGTGGTAGTAATTGATGATCCATTCATCTGGGTGATAACTTGTTTAAGCACAGCGAGGCGGGCTTCCGGCGGCATAAATTTCTTTTCTTTTATTTCAATGACCTTTTCCGGTTGAGTTGTTTTTTCTGAAAGTTTAACTACTTCTGGCGCAACGGCCTTAGTTTCCTCTATAGTTTTGACAAAGATAGTTTTACCGGGTAATTTGATAATATTGCCGGCATAAATTTTATTAATATTCCTGATACTTGGATTAATTGATTTGATAATTTTAAGCGTTTTTAAAATATTGGTTCTAACTTTTAGTTCGCGGTAAATTATTTTTATTAAAGTGTCTCCCTTTTTTATTTTATAATGTTTTCCCATGTTGGAAGAAATTTTGGAAGTAGCTGCGGTTGTGTCCTTTCCTTCTGATTCTGTAAAGGGTTTTCCGGGAAGAACCAGCGATTGTCCAACCTCGAGATTATCGAGGTCAGGTACGCGGGGATTAAGCTCTTTTATAAGCTGATAATTATTGGATATGTCTTCTTCGGTAATGCCGGGAATATGTCTGATGATAGTCGAGAGAATATCCCCCTTTTTTACGGTGTAAGTGTATAATTTTTTTTGGAGACAGCTGTTTTTTTAAGTGTTATTTGGGCAGTGTCTTCCTTCGCTGCTACCGGTTGATAAACCAAGGCAGATGAAACAATAATCACAATCAAGACCAAAATGTACCGCTTAATCATTAGTGACCTCCCCCTGTTTTAGAGAGTGAAAAATATTAATTAGTTTTTATTTGATTAATTCAATTGGCATGAAAAGTCAACTCTTTATATGGGGTGTGGCAAGAAAATTTAATAATAATAAGGTGAAGGTATTGATCAAAATTAAATATTTTAGGAATCGGGATTTATCCACTACGCAGAATGCCCCGATTTTGTCGGGGGCATTCTGCTACGGGATGTCGCATAAGGATCCTTCGGCTCTTTGAGCCGAAGGTAAATTTTTGGGCCACCGACTTCTGTCGGCGGGGCTCCACTTTTTTTGTGGGTAACTTAATTTCAAATTACTTTTTTCATCGCGGCAATGGCCACTTCAATTTGATCATCGGATGGTTCTCTTGTTGTAATTTTTTGCAGCATTAATCCCGGCCAGCTCATCAACTGCACCAGCTTGGAGTGGCTGTATTTTCCGGTAAAGCGGATGGCTTCATATGAAATACCAGCAACAACAGGAAGAAGCAAAATTTTATAGATTACTCTATGTATAAAGTCAGGTCGCCCTAATAGAAAAAAAACCAATATGGAGACGATCATCACAAAAAGAATAAAGCTTGTTCCGCAGCGGGGATGACGCGTGGAGAACTCTTTGATATTTTCTACAGTTAATTCCAGATCGTGTTCCCAGGCAAACACGGTTTTATGTTCAGCGCCGTGATACATATAAATACGCCGCATATCCGCCATGAAGAGTGTGGCGGCCAGAAAACAAAGAAACATGCCCAGGCGAATGCAGCCTTCCAGAATGTTTAATAAAAAAAGATTGTCGATATAAAATTTTATTTTGGTAAAGAAAAACGCCGGCACGACGACAAAGAAAAAAATGGCGACAGCGAAGCTGATGACAAACGAAAGATACATCTCCCAGCTTTTGGGTTTTCTTTCTTCTTCTGAAAGCGCGACATCCGCCGAGAACATCAGACATTGAATCCCGATCAGCATCATTTCAAATAAAGTGATTGTTCCCCGGACAAACATCCATCCGAGTATTTTATAACGTTTGGTCAGGGGAATATATTCACGCTCCTGAAAAACAATTTGCTTGTCCGGTCTTCTTACTGCTGCAGCGATTTTATTGCCGTGACGCATCATAACGCCTTCAATAATAGCTTGTCCACCGGCTATATCTTCAGGTTTTGGTTTGGCTTGCATATTTTATTTACCCATATTTTCCATAAATTAAAGAGACTCAAAGATGACAAGCGTAGCGCAGTCATCTTTGTAAGTTGTAATGAGTCCCAAATTTCAGAAGCGAAGCGCGTAACCTAATAACCTAAAGGTCACGCGAGGTCATCTGCGACTGAAACTTGCTGGACGAATTATCCCGTGTGCAAAGCACATAAGGATATCCCACCCAAAGCAGGAGGTTACGATATCCGACCCAGTAATTTATAGTATTTAAAAGAGTCTGTCAAATCATCATTTGATAAATTGTTTGTTGCATGTTTGGATGTGAATGATATAATGTTGCGGAATTATACGGAGGAGGATGTAAAATGGCTTCACAAGATTCAACCGCCGCTTTTATCAAAGAGTATCAAGATCGTTTTGAAAAGAAATTAAAGGAAAATGAAATAACTCTTCTTGAACACTGGAAAGGGCAATTGGACAAGATCATCGGTTTGCGGCCGGACAGCATTGCTTCACTGCAATTACAAATTACGAAGACATCGGAAATGATGGCCAATCGGATCAAGGTATTGAAGAAGGAATCCCAAATATGAATACAAAATCAAGCTTTAGAGGCATTTCGCACCAAGTTGCCGGTTATTATGCCCTCCGCTTATCGGGATTGTTCTACTTGCCAATTCCGCTGTGCTACGCTTTCAGAATTGGAGTATCACAATAAAATGGATAGTCTTGCCAATTTTTTGTTTGAAGTCGGAATGCTCAGCAGAACGCCGCGCAGTGGTTATCAGTTTCTGGGCAGCGGCAGGGAATCGGTAGCCGAGCACATTTTGCGCACTGTATTTGTCGGTTACACTCTTTGTAAAATGGACGATTCGCTTGATGAGTTGCGCGTATTGAAAATGTGTGTTCTTCACGATTTGCCGGAAGCGCGCACCGGTGATATGAACTATGTTAATAAAAAATATGTGGATGTGGATGAAGCCAAAGCCGTTAAAGAATTAACGGACGGTCTTTTTTTCGGCGGCGATATCCGGTCGGCGATCGAAGAGTTTAATGCTAAGGAAACAAAAGAAGCATTAATTGCCCGGGATGCCGATCAAGTTGCTCTTATCCTGCAGTTAAAAGAATGCGGTGATCTGGGAAATAAATATTCGGAAGAGTGGATAAACTTTGCGCTACAAAGATTAAGCACGGAAAACGGAAAAAAGCTGTCCGAAAGAATTACTAAAACAGATTCCTGCCAATGGTGGTTTAAAGAAAAAGGAGATTGGTGGGTAAATGGAAATAACAAATAAAGACGATAACCTATCTTGAGATCGCTGTCATGGTTAAATATATTTTTTTGTCCGTTCGTTTAATAATTGTTTTTGTCATTATTGTGAATCAAGTGTCCTGTGGTGCGGCCATTGTGCGGGTTGTTATATCCAAGCCCGATGAATACAGTCACTTATATGAAGCCAACGAAAAAATTATTCTCAAAGCCATTGCCGGTGTTTTTAAAGAAAAAAATATCGGCGCTAATGTTACCATAGATCGGAAGAATCACCGAGTCGATTCAGATTATGTGGTTTCGGGTGATTGGCGCACAAAAGCCAGCGCTCGTGTCCAGCGGCTCAACTGGAAAGAATGCGAGGTGAGCCTTGCCGTGACGACGGAGAAGAAAACGGAAACAGGCTGGGAAATACGTCGCCTGTTACAGAAAGAGCAATATGACAGTTTTTTTAGTGTGATCGATTTGAGGATTTACGAAGAAATGTCCAGAATAGAGTAGTCAAAAATTTGTCGAAAGGAGAAAACATGGAAGCCAAAGCAAAGGTATCGGGAATGTTGGAAGAGTTTAAAAATTTCGCGTTAAAAGGTAATGTGATTGATCTGGCCATCGGTGTAATTATCGGAGCGGCATTCGGCAAAATTGTCGATTCTCTGGTCAAACAAATCATTATGCCCCTGGTAAGCGTTATCATGCCCGGCCAGCAGGGTTATCTGGGCTGGAAATGGGTGATCAACGGCAAGGATGTTTCTTACGGATTGTTTATCGGAGAAATCGTCAACTTTTTGATTGTTGCGTTAGCTTTGTATATCTTCATTGTCAAATTTATAGGGATGATCATGAAGAATAAGAAAGAAGAAGCAGCCGCAATTCCGCCGCCGCTGACGAAAGATCAGGAGTTGCTTATCGATATTAGAGAGCTGTTGAAAGCTAAACAACCTTAATATCAAGGGTTTATAAAAGCGACTCCGATAGCCACTTACTTCTAAATCGCTGTTTGTGCCATTTTGTGCCATGTTGCATCTCCGGTCTGAGCGTGAGGTTCGGTTAATCCGTTTAAAAGGTTGATAGCCTTCTTTTTGCTCTCCTGGGATAAATGAGCATATCTCATAGTCATAGTTAAATTTGCATGGCCTAAAATCTCTTGAACTTCCTTTAAAGAAGCGCCCCTCATTATCATATGGCTGGCAAAGGTGTGGCGCAGATCATGGAAATGAAAATCTTTAATGTCGGCCCTTCTTAATGCATTCGTAAAAGAAACCTGCACGTTATTTATCCTCGTTCCTTCTTCCGGGTTAATTGCCCTAAGAAAGCCCTTGTCTTTTTGCTTTTGTGAATATGTAAAGACATATTCCGCGCCGACCTTCTGCCGTTTCCTGATCCCTTTGAAAAGTTCATCCAAGGTGTCATTGATTGGGATTTGCCGGCTCGTGTTTGTCTTTGTCTTTTGCAGATAGATCAAACCGTTTCTGATCTGATCCCACCGAAGGCTTAAAATCTCGCCTTTTCTCATTCCGGTATTTAAGGCACAAGTAACAATGTCGTGAAGGTGCGGGGAAGGGGAGCATGAATCTAGCAACCGTGGAATTTCTTCCTCGCTTAAAAACCTCAACCGGGCATTGTTCTCTTTTTCTATTAGGGTTTTTCCTTCGGTAAATGGATTGCCTTCGATCATCCCCCAGGCCTTCGCTTCTGAAAACAAGTGATGCAGACAAGCAAGTTCCCGATTGACTGCAGCAGTTGTGCGGATCATTCCGTAGATTGTTAGCTTCTGCCGCAAATTGTTTCGATAAGTGACAAGATCGACATACCGGAAGCGATTCAGCATTGTTTCGCTTTTAAAATATTCCTCAAAATTTTTAAGATATAATTTTTTACCGTTCTTGAAAGATGACTGATGCTGATAGTTCTCTTATACTTCTGTATCAGTTCCCCAAAGGTTATTTTGCAATCCTTCTTAACATCAAGATAACGGCCTTCCGCGATCAATGAAACACGCTTTGCATGTTCATCCGTGGCCTGTTTCTTGTTTTTAAAAGCCTTCCGGACTCTCTTCCCTGAAGGATCAATATAATCGATAAACCAAGTGCTGCCTCTTTTTCTAACTGACATGATTTTCTCCTTTCCCAAAGTCCGAATTCATTATTTTTTGCTTTCTTTTTCTTTATTCCTGTGTTATTTCTATCTTCCAATTTTTTTCTCCCCGCCCGGCTCTGTGATTGGCTTCCCAGAGAGGCATCTTCGCCTTCCACCGGGGCGGGGTTTTAATTTATATCATCCGCTCAAAGATAAAAAACCCCTGAAGATCTCTCACATTCGTAGGAATGCCCGAAATGTCACCATTACAGGAATCTTCAAGGGTTCTATTAAATAATTTAATAGAACCCTTGAAGATTCCTGTAATGGTGACGTTGGCATTCCTACGAATGTGAGAGATCTTCAGGGGTTTTTTATCTTTGAGCGGATGATATAAATTAAAACCCCGCCCCGGTGGAAGGCGAAGATGCCTCTCTGGGAAGCCAATCACAGAGCCGGGCGGGGAGAAAAAAATTGGAAGATAGAAATAACACAGGAATAAAGAAAAAGAAAGCAAAAAATAATGAATTCGGACTTTGGGAAAGGAGAAAATCATGTCAGTTAGAAAAAGAGGCAGCACTTGGTTTATCGATTATATTGATCCTTCAGGGAAGAAGTCCGGAAGGCTTTTAAAAACAAGAAACAGGCCACGGATGAACATGCAAAGCGTGTTTCATTGATCGCGGAAGGCCGTTATCTTGATGTTAAGAAGGATCAGAAAATAACCTTTGGGGAACTGATACAGAAGTATAAAGAGAACTATCAGCATCAGTCATCTTTCAAGAACGGTAAAGAATTATATGTTAAAAATTTTGAGGAATATTTTAAAAGCAAAACAATGCTGAATCGCTTCCGGTATGTCGATCTTGTCACTTATCGAAACAATTTGCGGCAGAAGCTAAATCTACGAATGATCCGCACAACTGCTGCAGTCGATCGGGAACTTGCTTGTCTGCATCACTTGTTTTCAGAAGCGAAGGCCTGGGGGATGATCGAAGGCAATCCATTTACCGAAGGAAAAACCCTAATAGAAAAAGAGAACAATGCCCGGTTGAGGTTTTTAAGCGAGGAAGAAATTCCACGGTTGCTAGATTCATGCTCCCCTTCCGCACCTTCACGACATTGTTACTTGTGCCTTAAATACCGGAATGAGAAAAGGCGAAATTTTAAGCCTTCGGTGGGATCAGATCAGAAACGGTTTGATCTATCTGCAAAAGACGAAGACAAACACGAGCCGGCAAATACCAATCAATGACACCTTGGATGAACTTTTCAAAGGGATCAGGAAACGGCAGAAGGTGGGCGCGGAATATGTCTTTACATATTCACAAAAGCAAAAAGACAAGGGCTTTCTTAGGGCAATTAACCCGGAAGAAGGAACGAGGATAAATAACGTGCAGGTTTCTTTTACGAATGCATTAAGAAGGGCCGACATTAAAGATTTTCATTTCCATGATCTGCACCACACCTTTGCCAGCCATATGATAATGAGGGGCGCTTACTTAAAGGAAGTTCAAGAGATTTTAGGCCATGCAAATTTAACTATGACTATGAGATATGCTCATTTATCCCAGGAGAGCAAAAAGAAGGCTATCAACCTTTTAAACGGATTAACCGAACCTCACGCTCAGACCGGAGATGCAACATGGCACAAAATGGCACAAACAGCGATTTAGAAGTAAGTGGCTATCGGAGTCGCTTTTATAAACCCTTGATATTAAGGTTGTTTAGCTTTCAACAGCTCTCTAATATCGATAAGCAACTCCTGATCTTTCGTCAGCGGCGGCGGAATTGCGGCTGCTTCTTCTTTCTTATTCTTCATGATCATCCCTATAAATTTGACAATGAAGATATACAAAGCTAACGCAACAATCAAAAAGTTGACGATTTCTCCGATAAACAATCCGTAAGAAACATCCTTGCCGTTGATCACCCATTTCCAGCCCAGATAACCCTGCTGGCCGGGCATGATAACGCTTATCAGGGGCATAATGATTTGTTTGACCAGAGAATCGACAATTTTGCCGAATGCCGCTCCGATAATTACACCGATGGCCAGATCAATCACATTACCTTTTAACGCGAAATTTTTAAACTCTTCCAACATTCCCGATACCTTTGCTTTGGCTTCCATGTTTTCTCCTTTCGACAAATTTTTGACTACTCTATTCTGGACATTTCTTCGTAAATCCTCAAATCGATCACACTAAAAAAACTGTCATATTGCTCTTTCTGTAACAGGCGACGTATTTCCCAGCCTTTTTCCGTTTTCTTCTCCGTCTCACGGCAAGGCTCACCTCGCATTCCTTCCAGTTGAGCCGCTGGACACTAGCGCTGGCTTTTGTCCGCCAATCACCCGAAACCACATAATCTGAATCGACTCGGTGATTCTTCCGATCTATGGTAACATTAGTGCCGATATTTTTTTCTTTAAAAACACCGGCAATGGCCTTGAGAATAATTTTTTCTTTGGCTTCATATAAATGACTGTATTCATCCGGCTTGGATATAACAACCCGCACGATGGCCGCACCACAGGACACTTGATTCACAATAATGACAAAAACAATTACTAAACGAACGGACAAAAAAATATATTTAACATGACAGCGATCTCAAGATAGGTTATCGTCTTTATTTGTTATTTCCATTTACCCACCAATCTCCTTTTTCTTTAAACCACCATTGGCAGGAATCAGTTTTAATAATTCTTTCGGACAGCTTTTTTCCGTTTTCCGTGCTTAATCTTTGTAGGGCAAAGTTTATCCATTCTTCCGAATATTTATTTCCTAGATCACCGCATTCTTTTAACTGCAGGATAAGAGCAATTTGATCGGCATCCCGGGCAATTAATGCTTCTTTTGTTTCTTTCGGGTTAAACTCTTCGATTGACGATCGGATATCACTGCCGAAAAAAAGGTCTTCAGTCAATTCCCTCACGGCTTTCGCTTCATCCACATCCACATATTTTTTATTAACATAGTTCATATCACCGGTGCGAGCTTCGGCAAATCGTGAAGAACACACATTTTTCAATACGCGCAACTCATCAAGCGAATCGTCCGTTTTACACAGAATATAACCAACAAATACTGTTCTCATTATGTGTCGGCTACCGATTCCTGCCACTGCCCAGAAACTGATAACCACTGCGTGGCGTTCTGGTGAGCATTCCTGTTTCAAAGAAAAAATTGGCAATATTATCCATTTTATTGTGATACTCCAATTCTGAAAGCGTAGCACAGCGGAATTGGCAAGTAGAACAATCCCGATAAGCGGAGGGCATAATAACCGGCAACTTCAGTGATTTGCGAAATGCCTCTAAAGCTTGATTTTGTATTCATTATTTGGGATTCCTTTTTCAATACCTTGATGCGGTTAGCCATCATTTCCGATGTCTTTGTAATTTGCACTTGCAGTGAAGCAATGCTGTCCGGCCTCATATCTGTTATTTTGTCCAATTGCGCTTTCCAGTGTTCCAGAAGATTTATTTCATTTTCCTTTAATTTTTTTTCAAACCGTTCTTGATATTCCTTGATAAATGCGCCTGATGAATCTTGTGAAGCCATTTTAAATCCTCCTTCGTATAATTCGCAACTTATATCATTCACATCCAAACATGCAACAAACAATTTATCAAATGATGATTTGACAGACTCTTTTAAATACTATAAATTACTGGGTCGGATATCGTAACCTCCTGCTTTGGGTGGGATATCCTTATGTGCTTTGCACACGGGATAATTCGTCCAGCAAGTTTCAGTCGCAGAATGACCTCGCGTGACCTTTAGGTTATTAGGTTACGCGCTTCGCTTCTGAAAATTGGGACTCATTCCTACAACTTACAAAGATGACTGCGCTACGCTTGTCATCTTTGAGTCTCTTTAATTTATGGAAAATATGGGTAAATAAAATATGCAACCAAACCGAAACCTGAAGATATAGCCGGCGGACAAGCAATTATTGAAGGCGTTATGATGCGCCACGGCAATAAAATTGCAGCAGCAGTTAGACGGCCGGACAAGCAAATTGTTTTTAAGGAACAGAATATATTCCCCTGACCAAGCGGTATAAGGTACTGGGATGGATGTTTGTCCGTGGTACAATCGCTTTTTTGAAATGATGGTTATCGGGATTCAAGTCTGATGTTTTCGGCGGATGTTGCGTTGTCAGAAGAGGAAAAAAAGCCCAAAGGCTGGGAGATTTATCTTTCGTTTGTTGTCAGCTTCGCTGTCGCCATTTTTTTCTTTGTCGTTGTGCCGGCGTTTTTCTTACCAAAATAAAATTTTATATCGACAATCTTATTTTATTAAACATTCTGGAAGGCTGCGTTCGCCTGGGCATGTTTCTTTGTTTTCTGGCCGCCACACTCTTCATGGCAGATATGCGGCGTGTTTATATGTATCACGGCGCCGAACATAAAACCGTGTTTGCCTGGGAACATGGTCTGGAATTAACTGTAGAAAATGTCAAAGAGTCTCTCCACCCGTCATCCTCGCTGCGGAACAAGCTTTATTCTGTTTGTGATGATCATTTCCATTTTGGTCTTTTTTTTATTGGGGCGTCCGGATTTTCTACATAGGGTACTCTATAAAATTTTGCTTCTTCCTGTTGTCGCCGGTATTTCATATGAAGCCATCCGCTTTACCGGAAAATACAGCCACTCGAAGCTGGTGCAGTTTATGAGCTGGCCGGGATTAACGCTGCAAAAAATTACCACCAGAGAACCTTCAGATGATCAAATTGAAGTCGCGATTGAGGCAATGAAAAAAGTAATTTGAAATTAAGTTACGGGAAAAAAGTAGAAAGTACAGCCGACAGAAGTCGGTGACCCAAAAATTTACCTTCGGCTCAAAGAGCCGAAGGATCCTTATGCGACATCCCGTAGCAGAATGCCCCCGACAAAATCGGGGCATTCTGCGTAGTGGACAAATCCCGATTCCTAAAATATTTAATTTTGATCAATACCTTCACCTTATTATTATTAAATTTTCTTGCCACACCCCATATGAAAGAGTTGACTTTTCATGCCAATTGAATTAATCAAATAAAAACTAATTAATATTTTTCACTCTCTAAAACAGGGGGAGGTCACTAATGATTAAGCGGTACATTTTGGTCTTGATTGTGATTATTGTTTCATCTGCCTTGGTTTATCAACCGGTAGCAGCGAAGGAAGACACTGCCCAAATAACACTTAAAAAAACAGCTGTCTCCAAAAAAAAATTATACACTTACACCGTAAAAAAGGGGGATATTCTCTCGACTATCATCAGACATATTCCCGGCATTACCGAAGAAGACATATCCAATAATTATCAGCTTATAAAAGAGCTTAATTCCCGCGTACTGACCTCGATAATTTCGAGGTTGGACAATCGCTGGTTCTTCCCGGAAAACCCTTTACAGAATCAGAAGGAAAGGACACAACCGCAGCTACTTCCAAAATTTCTTCCAACATGGGAAAACATTATAAAATAAAAAAAGGGAGACACTTTAATAAAAATAATTTACCGCGAACTAAAAGTTAGAACCAATATTTTAAAAACGCTTAAAATTATCAAATCAATTAATCCAAGTATCAGGAATATTAATAAAATTTATGCCGGCAATATTATCAAATTACCCGGTAAAACTATCTTTGTCAAAACTATAGAGGAAACTAAGGCCGTTGCGCCAGAAGTAGTTAAACTTTCAGAAAAAACAACTCAACCGGAAAAGGTCATTGAAATAAAAGAAAAGAAATTTATGCCGCCGGAAGCCCGCCTCGCTGTGCTTAAACAAGTTATCACCCAGATGAATGGATCATCAATTACTACCACAGGCAATTACTACCTTCCCATCCCCAAAACCGGACAAGTGACAATTGATTGCTCTAAAATTCCGGTAATTGAATTTGACGATAATACAACGGTATTTCTTGATCTGGAAAATCGTGCCCATAATAATCTAAAAAAGATGATCAGTGATAATTGGGCAAATTACTATTTAATTAAAGTAAACAAAAATGATGATGTCATCGCTATCTTAAAAAAAGTTATTAATACCACCAAGAGTTACAGCATGACTAAAAGTGAAAAGCCCATGACGATAGGAGCTTTCCCACCGGTGGAAGTAATCGTTGATTGGGTAATTGTCAATACTCTTCCCAAGCAGGCACAGCCAATAAAGCAAGGATTGCGTCTGGTTTATGAAAATAATTTACTGCTACCCAAGTCAATAAAAAACTATTCTCAAAAAAACGGTTTAATCATTACTGAAATTTCCGAGGAAACAGGCATTGTTGGAAAACCGGAAGAAGTTTATTCTTTGCCGCCAATGCCGGTTTTTCCTACAACATCAGCCAAAGATTTTTCTTATGCGCTGGTTTCCTGTTTAGGATTGAGCGCCGAAAAAGACGTTGATATTCAAATGTTTGACGCCAAAAAAGACGGCTTTAATTTGTCGATTAAGGCCGATGTTCTAATAAAAAATGAAAATAAAAAATATATTATCTATTCGCAGAGCCTGTCCCCGCAATTTGCCAATTCGCTGAAACAAGCCGGTAACGAACTCATCTTCGTTAACGATAACGATGATCCCAAAAATATCATCGAAAAGATTTTGCATGGTCTCAATATTTCTTTTACTTCCGGCAATTTTACTTTTTCCGGGAAGGAGAAAAATCAGGCGCCTTATTCTTTAAACTTTATTGGCACTAAGATTAAGACTGATAAAGATTTGTACGTTATTGATTTTGATATTGATCAGGATTTACGCGGTTTGCTGCAGGAGGTATGGTCCGCTAATATCGCCAAATATTGATGACACCGCAAAAAGCATCCCGCACGTATAACCTTACGCCACTTCTTGTGACCTCGCGTCACCTTCGGGTGGTCCGGTTATTAGGTTATTCGCGGGTCAAGTATATAAAGATTTTCCCCGGAATTTATCTATACGTTGCATTTCATCTTTTGTCACCGCCATCGATTCTCCGTAACATATTTTAATCCCGCGGTTTGGAATCCTTCGGCTCCAGCCTAGAAAAGAATGTGGTGGAACCCGCGGGAGGTCGCATTACTGAAGGAAGCCTCCGGCTCCTGCAGATGTGGCTCCACTTTATATAAATTTTAATGGATTTTATTATGATTAAAGCTATTGCCCTTTTCTCCGGTGGTTTAGACAGTATGTTGGCTGCAGAGCTCGTTCGCAGGCAAAATATTGACGTTCTGGGCCTGACATTCACAACGCCTTTCTTTAACGCTCAAAAAGCGCAATCCGCGGCAAGGCTTTTAAATCTACCTCTGGCAATTGAAGATATCACCGTCAAACATCTTAAAATGCTTAAATCTCCCCGCTACGGCTATGGTAAAAACATGAATCCCTGTATTGATTGCCACACACTAATGCTGCAAATTGCCGGGAAAAAAATGGAAGAAACCGGCTTTGATTTTATTATTACCGGAGAGGTTCTCGGCCAGCGTCCCATGTCACAAAACAAACAATCTCTTCATATTGTCGCTAAAAATTCCGGCTATGTTGACCACATTCTACGCCCTTTGAGCGCAAAGCTCCTTGACCCGATAAAGGCGGAAAGGGATAAAATAATTGATCGCTCGCAATTACTTTCTATTCATGGACGTGGCCGCAAACATCAAATAAATTTAGCTGCTGATTTTGGCATCGTAGATTACGCCCCTCCTGCAGGAGGCTGTCTGCTTACCGATCCCATGTTTACACGCCGTCTGCGCGATTTATTTTCGCATCAGGAAGACCATGGTATTCATGATCTCGACTTGTTAAAATATGGACGTCATTTTCGCGCGGATGATCAAGGCAAAATTATTGTCGGCCGCAACAACTTCGATAATGAAAAAATACGTGAATTTTCGACTGATGAGGATATTGTTCTGTTTATGGCTGACTTTCCCGGACCTCTCGTCGTAATACCTTACGGCAATGTTACCCTCTTGTCGCTTGCGGCCATGCTCTGCGTTCGTTACAGTGATGCTCCCGCTGATCTCGAAGCAAACGTAATCTGTCAGCACAAAAATTCGTCAAAGACAATCAAATCTTTAGCTACGGCAAAAGAAGATTGCGAAAGATGGATTATTTAATTAGTAATACTTCTTCGATTTCAAAGGATAACGAGGCGGCAAGGAGGAGGCTCCACAGGCGTATTACTAATACGTTGAGGAAGCCGACGACGTTGTCAACAAAGTTACCCAAAGACCGGAAGCGCGTTCCCTCAAGGGAGCGCATAGTAAATAGGGTTTTTACCTTACCGGTAATTACCACCTGCAAGGTGGTAATTACAAGCGAAGTTGTATAAATGATTCTTGCGCTATTGAATTATATGTTCCGAACGTAAAAGATCGCTGACAGTTTTCACCGGATTGAAAACGATGATGGGCAGTTCGACAAATACGGTATTCCAGTAAGCCATGCCGCCGTTCCAAAGACCGGGTGATTCCAGCGCTTTTAACGAGCGTCCTTTTTCATTTTTCCTGGTAATTAAATAAGCGTCGGGATTTACGTAACTATCCAGATTGAATTTTTCCCCCCGGTAATTTTTCGTGCAGCAGACCATATCCACCGGATTGAAATATTGCGCGGCTAACCATACGGCCATTTGTTTCGGGCTGCTTTTGTCCACGTGCCCGTTTTCAACAATTTGCAATGTTTGATTACCATCGCGATCTTCAACCCAAAATGGAGCACCGCCGGGTTCACCTTCGTTTCTCACTACAGCGCAGACACGCAACGGCTTGTTCACTGAAGAAAATATAATTTGTTTTTGTTGTTTTAGCGATTGTCGCGTAATACTTCGCGGAAATACGATATTGAGCTTCTGGAAACAATAATTTTTGATTTCATCAATTTGTTTGGAATTAATTTCATCATTTTCCAGCTGACGTAAAATAGCAAATATTTCCTTTTGAATTTGCAGGGCCAATCCTCCCAACATTTTTTTATAGGGAAGAATTTTTCTTCAATAGTTTTTCCGGCACAATGTTATCTATATTTTTTATAAAAATGAAATCGGCATCAAGATTCTGTAAATTTGCAAGCAGTGAACCATGACCTCCGGGTCGGAAAATGAGGTCACCTGCGGCATCCCGCAGCGGCAGATTATTTTCATCAACGGCCAGCCTATTTGTCGATGGCGATTGAACCGATAAGGATATTTTATATTTTATCCGGCACAAGTTTTCGTATTTGGATTTTACAGCCTTTATTTTTTCAGCAACATTTTTTTTATGTTCCTGAGAAATTGTGAAATGCAATACGTAACTTTACACGTCTCTGGTTCCGGTTGGTCTTGCTGTCCCGCGCCAACACTGCGGCCCCCTGCGGGGCTGCGACAGTCACGCGCGGCTCTTCGCGCCCAGTCCGAACGCGGGCAGGAGCTCCGCGAGGCGGGCCCGCGTGGACTCGGAGGCGGACGCCAGGGGCAGCCGCACGGCGTCGGAACAGTATCCGGCGAAGGCCAGGGCCGCCTTGAGGGGAGAGGGGTTGCTCCAGAGGAAGAGGGCGTCGATGACGGGGAGGAGTCGGGCGTGAAGCTTCCGCGCCTCGTCGCGTTGGCCGGCCAGGGCGGCGTCCACGAGGGCCCTGGTTTCGGAGGGGAGGATGTTGCCGACCACCGAGATGAGACCGTCGCCTCCCATCGCGATCGTGGGCAGGGCCAGGGGATCGTCGCCCGAGAAGAGGAGCTTGCCCTCGGGGATGGTCCTCAGGATCTCGCCGATCTGGGCGAGGTTTCCCGAGGATTCCTTGACGGCGACCAGGCCGGGGATGGGCCAGAGCCGCGCGAGGTCCTTCAGCAGGAGGTCGAGGCCCGTGCGCCCCGGCACGTTGTAGAAGCAATACATTGG
>CAVQCU010000027.1:0-14852 GCA_963710995.1 uncultured delta proteobacterium | reverse complement strand
AATCCCCAGGGAATGATTTCGCGGAAGACCTGGGCATCCATTCCCGGTCCGTGAGCACGGTACCAACTGGGAACTCTTACGTCCTCAAACCAGAGATCACCGTTTTTATCAGCGGCCATACCGGCCTTTTCGTAAGGCCCCCCCTGGGTTACGCCTTTGGCATCGGCGGGAACGAATATCAGGGCGAAGTCGTTAGGATCGTGCGATCCCAATTTTGTCGTACAGGGAACAACGAAAAGTTTGGCCACGCCGCCGGTGTTGGTCGGCCAGATCTTATGGCCGTTGATCACCCATTCATCACCGTCTAAGCGGGCGGTGGTGCGGATGGTTTTTCCTCCGATAATTTCCATGTTTTCGATATCCGCACCGCCCTGAGGTTCCGTCATGGCGTTGGCCGCGAAAACCGCCTTTTCGGTATCGCAGAACATTGGAGCGAATTCTTTGGCCAGCCGCCAGTTGACATGCGGATCGACAAGGATTGTCGTCAATGGCCAATAGGTAACCATAAAAGCCACGGCCATGGCCGTATCCGCCCGTCCTACTTCTTCCGCTAATGTACAGGCGACGGTGAAGGCGTAATCGGACTGTCCAATACCCCAGCCACCAAGTTCAGGCGGGAATAACGCTTTTTGAATTCCTATGCCCTTATTTCCCATAAGCTTGTCGAAAGCTGGTTCAATCAGATGATGGGTTTTCCAGTCTTCATCGTATTTACGGCGGAAAGGCATAACTTCCTTGGCGGCCCATTTTCGGAGCACGCTGCGGAAGTGTTTGTCCATAGGTGATATATATTCTTCCGGTTTTGAGAATTCATCGAAGTTTTTCATCATTGGTCTCCTTATTTATATATCTTTGCAGTCATAGAAAAACCGCGCCGTATCCATTTTTACCGGCGCCTCGGCACCGACTCCGCAGAGGTATGACTGGATGGTCTTGACATCGCGCCAGTGTTTTTCCACATGCCACTCCTTGGAGTAGCCGGCGGATCCCATGAGTTCTAATCCTCTGTTGATTGCCCGAACCACATTCTGTTGAATCTTTGAACCGATAATCTGTGAAATAGAGTAAACCATTTGGCTACAGTTTTGCCCCCAATCATTGGGTTTGGAGAGTATCTGGGCAAGGCCATAAAGGAGTAATCTTGAGGTAAATACTTCGTCAGCTACATCGGCCAAAACGGAGGCACAAAGGGGGTTTTCTTTCATCATGTAACCGCCCTTGATTGTTCTGGTCTCGGACCAGTCGCCAACCATTTCAAAGAAGTTCATGCCCGTTCCCACACTTACGCCACCGAGCAGGAGATTTAACCAGGTGTAGATTTCCTCGACGATGCCCTTACGAGAGATAACATATGATTTTGGAATTTTTACATTATTGAAACTGACATCGGCGTTGGAGCTGGCGCTTAAACCGGTTTCCAGAAGAGTTCTGCCGCGCACGACATTTACATCGTCGCCGGGAACAAGTGCGATACATGGTTTCCCCGTTTTATCGGCGCAAACTACACAAAAAAGATCAGCTATGGCACCGCCGTTAATTGGCCGGAGATCTTTGCCATTAACGGCATAACCATCACCTTCCGGATCAACGGTAGCCAGGATTGATCTGCCCAAAAATAAAGGAGTCTCCTGCGCAATATTTCCCATGCCGGGAAGAATAAGGGAAAGAGTTTTTAATTCTTCGGCACAGTAGACGGGCGCCAATACATCACATAAAGCTTTGTCAAAATTTGGCGCCATTGTGATTGCGGCTAATATTGTGTATTTGACGGCGGAAACTACTCCGATGGCGGCATCCGCGCGCCCAATTTCGGTGAGAATGGAAACGATGCTAGGAGCGTTGGCAGGATTATTCCAGCCAAATCCACCATGTTCTTCAGGCAGAATAAGTCTTTGCAAACCGATAGTGAGATTAAGAGTTTTACTCTTATCAATAAAGAGCTTTTCGTAATTTTCCCGATACTCCTGCCGCTTGGAAATAATCTCCTTGTCGGCCCATTGTCTTACCAAATGAATTACACGTTTCGACTGCTCATCCACCAACTCTTTCGGGTAAACAAATAACTCATCCAGGGTTTTATTCATGTTTCCTCCTTGCCCGGTTATTGTTTCTATTGTGTTCTTTGATTTTTATGTTGTTCGTTTAATTTTAGCCTTCTTTATCTTGGTTTTTTTAATTTTCTTTTCTGCAGCAGTCGTCTTTTCGGTAATAGACGTCTTCATCAGCATGTTACTAATGACTTCCTGGATCTTGTACGAGGCTTTTTCTCTATCCTCTGGTGCGTCTACGATCAGGGGCCTGAATATTTTTTCCAGAAAATCTATTTGCTTGTTGTATTCGCTGATTCCATCGAATGCCAGTGAATGGAAAGCAAGTCCGATAAAATATATGAATATGGAACGAGCAAACTGCTGCGATATGTTAAGTCTCTCGGACATGCCGTCTGTATAGCGTTGAGCGAAAAACGAATAGACTTCCTTCCACTGCTCACTATCTACATTTCGGTAAACGTCAATCGCCAGAAGTAAAATGTCCTTATAAAGATCACCTTTTTCCTTCCAGAAATCCACAATCATGTCAAAACGATCATGGATGCTTTCGACAGAACTGGTCCGGTTGGTATATTCGTCAACGTTTTTATCACCGAGCCAGGCAATCATCTCCACGAGAATGTTTTCCTTGGAGGAAAAATAATGGTAGAGCGTTCCCGTTGATACGCCGATCTCAGCGGCAATCTGCCTCATGTTTACATTGGAAAAGCCCTTATTGGTAAATAAGTATAAACTTTTTTCCAGCATCTTTTTCCGGTATTCATCATGATTAACGATCTTAGGCAAAGATAAATCCCTTCTTCACAATTAAAATTCATCCCCGATAGAAAATGTTCACTTCGTCAAGGGTATCAATACTCTTTAGCGCAGAGCGAGAACCAACGATGATCACATCATAACTTAGATTTAAAGAATCCGTAGACTGCATTCCTCTAATCTCGTTCGAAGTTAATTCCCCGCAACTTGCAGCAAAATAGTGCACGATAATGTTATAATTTTATATTGAACGGTCGTTATAAAATAAATAAAAATAATTTCTTTGTCAAGGGGTATTTTAATTATTTATTTAGTAGGTTATAAGTAAGGCAAAAAAAATTTGAAAATCTTCGCCTGCCTTTGAAATGATGTCATATTGGGAAATATCATTTTTACCGCGACACATCCGCCGAAGCTTATTTCGTACCCAGTAGGGTGAACCTCGCAATGAAAGCAAAGAAGATGAAAGACGGGTGGAATCATAACCACCCGTTTTTCTTTTTATATATTTGTTATCCCTAAACAAAGTAAAATAACTCAAAGTCGGCTGGAGGCGGCTAGCGTCGGCACAATATCGGATATGACAAGCACAAAAATAAGCACAGGGAGAGGGGGAGAACAGCCCATTTTGGTTCTGCTAGAAGTTTTCCTGAACCTACCGCCATAAAGATATGACGAAAATAAAAGGACTTTAATGGGAGTGTGAAAAAATTGTTGGCGATTTATTTTTTTGTTTCTTTCACCTACAAAGAAACGACTTTAAAAAGTTTTAACGTTGAGGATTACCATTTGTAATCTTTTTTTAGAGTTCCCTATCAAATCAACGGCAGCGTCCTTTGTCTTTAGCCAATTGTAATGTTTCGCAATTTCAAACAACATTGTGAATACATATTTAAACGTTTTTGTTTGAAATGTTTGATCAATGACAAAGTTCAGCTGGAGTAAAATGTACGAGAGGCGTACCTAAATTGAGAAATAAAAAATGGCTGAACGCTAACTTAACATGTGATAGAAGTATTTGTGGCAGGTCATAAATTAATATATATGTGGCAATCTATATTGAAAAGGAAGAGGTTAAGTGCTGAAGTAATATGAGGGACAAAAAAGAGTTGACCGAAATAATCAAAAAACTACTTAAGACGGAAGCTGATCTAGACTTTCTGTTGAATCTACCGGAAAGTGATTTGGAAACACTGGTGGTATGCATAAGAGAACGGTTTGATCAGTTGGGCAAATAAACATTGTAAAGCATTCATATAAGGAGTTTGATATGAATAAATCTGATTTGATAGTAGCACTTGCAGCCAAGAAAAATCTGACGGAAAAACAGGCAACGGACATTGTTGATCTTGTCTTTGATGGTTTCACGGATACCCTTAAAAATGGCGGCAGGATTGAGATCAGAGGATTTGGGAGCTTTACTGTTCGTAAATATAAAGCTTATAAAGGAAGGAATCCCCGCACTGGAGATGCCGTGAATGTAAAACCGAAGAGATCGCCGTTTTTCAAGGTGGGAAGGGAATTAAAGAAGATGGTGGATAGTTGATAAAAAATTGGTGGGATTGATATTGATAACTTCCTGTTATTTTGCTTTTCTGTTTTCGCCCGTTTATGCAACATTTCAAACGACAATCTTTTATTTATTCTTGAAAAAAAGGCTATTTCCAGAGATAAGTTTCACCTTGACTTTCCATTCTAATAGGAGCATTTATTAAAAACAGTTTCTCCCATTATTTCAGTAAACTCATCAACCTAACCATCAACCTTTTATAGGAGAAAATACTATGAAGGCAATTAAGAAAGTACTTATCGGTATTGGAATTCTGGTTGTCTTAGGGCTTATCCTAACAGTTATTAACAGCCTGCAGAATGGTATCGGCGGATGGGATGGCCGAACCGTGGAACAGATACTAGTTGTATCTCCTGATAAAGCTACAGTTGCCGATATTGAAAAACTCTCGAAATCTGAAGTTATGCAACTCTTCTACGCAGCCCCACCACCAAAGTTCGCAAGCGTTAAAGGCGAATACAAGGCTAAAATACTCCAACTGGGTATTATGGGTCCGATTGCACCATTCTATACAAAATATTTACTCGGCCCGGGTGATTGGAAGGGCAAGGCTTTCTATCCATTCGAGAAGGATATAGGGTGGGGGTACAATCTCTGGGAGATAAAGGAAAAAGGGAAGCCAAAGATCATTCGTACCGTCAAGATGAAGACATTCATAGGAAAATCTCTCC
This sequence comes from uncultured delta proteobacterium, assembly GCA_963710995.1. Classification (GTDB taxonomy): domain Bacteria; phylum Desulfobacterota; class Syntrophia; order Syntrophales; family Smithellaceae; genus Smithella. Next base: position 9,804 of record CAVQCU010000027.1, on the reverse strand, counting down.
TTGATGATAAAGAATCATTTCAACTTGACTATAGTCCTTTCAATGGTGGTATTGATTACTATATGAAAGACGAAGTACGGCGAATAAATGATAAACTTTATATTTGTATGGGAATGGTAATAACCGTGGGGCATCGGTTCAATCCAGCTGCCTTTGTTATGTATGATCCAACGCCATGGATCGGACCAGATGAAACACAATAAGTTATGTTTTATTCAATCTTAATTCTTGTATAGTTCCGATAATAAATTTGAGGAATTATATAGTTGACTCCCTTTGAGATTTTTTAACACGTTTCTTGATCCTCTTTTTTGTTTTTTTCTTTGGTCTATATGCCAGTACAATATCAACAATTTTATCAAGTTCGGGCGGGACTTTTTTCATTTCGTAAGCTCCGCATAGGTTAGTCGTTTTTGCACAGTGGCCGCAATGAAACTATTAAGCCTTTCCAATGTTTGTATTTTTACATTGCCATCATTCAGGCGAAATGTAAATTCATTAACGTACCGAGCAAGGTGCTTTTTACTTACCTGATGATACACGCCATATACGCCACGCTTGAGGACAGCCCAAACGCTTTCAACGCTGTTAGTGCTAACGCCATCCCTTGAATACTCACCCGCCAAATGATTGACTGATTCACGATGATATTTACAGATCATCAATTCCTTCATAGGCTCTGGCTTCGTCTGTATGCAATGTTGAACCTCTGTCAATATGGCTATTAATTGCATTTCCCAAAGTGTTTGCATCAACTGTTGGGATAGGCATAGCCACAGTATAACCATCTTGCTCTCTCATGCCAAGAACAGCGTTTTTCCCTACTGCGCCGCGTCCGGCATGTAGTTTTTTATTTTCGTGCTTATTAATTTCCTTGCCGCCGATGTATGTTTCATCTATTTCAACAACACCGTGAAGTACAGCAAGATCATCACCGCAAGCCTCACGCAGACGATGAAGAACAAACCACGCGGACTTTTGCGTTATCCCGATCTCTTTGGACAGTTGCAAAGAGGATATGCCCTTGCGAGCGGTAACGAGCAAATACATAGCATACAGCCATTTGTGAAGCGGAATATGGGAACGCTCAAAAATTGTTCCCGTTCTTACCGTGAAATCCTTATGGCAATCGTTACAACGATAATAACCATTTTTGCGCGTTGTGATATTTTCAATCAATCCGCAATATGGACAACGAACACCCTTTGACCAGAGGCGAGATTCAAGATATTCTCTAGCACTCTCTTCATTCGGGAACATCTGAAAAAGTTGAAATGTGCTTATTGTGATTTTATCGTTCATTTTGTTTCACCCTTTATTGTTCGTTTAGCTTCTCTAGCTTCTACCATTTTTCTTGCTTGTTCGGGAGTAAGAACGCGTCGAGACTTACTACCGCCCTTACTCGCCAGATGTTTTGCTATTGCCTTGTCGCTTATCTTCTTCCCACACTTTGGACATTTCATATATTTATTCTCCCTTCTTATGATTCAAATATATCATAAGCGGTTATGTTTGTCAAGGGGAGAATTAAAATATTTTATTAAATAATCTCAACTTATTACAAATATACTATACTAATTTTAAAAAATTTGTTATGTATAAACAATCAACCTTATTCACCTAATAATGTGGGGACATTATGGATGAGCAAGAAAAAGGTTCAAAAATAGGATATAATCCAAACATAGATTCGCAAGAATCCATAAATGAAAAATATACTACCAACAATAACCATTCCGATACCACGGTAAAACAAAATCCCATCACTGAAATTGAAATACCAAGCACCATAATAGATGAATATCGCAGAAACCAGTATAATCAACGTCGTGAAAACAGGAAAATCTTTTACGTTGGTATTGGTACACTCATTGCCATTCTCTGCTATACTGCAATTGCTGCATATCAAGGTTGTGAAATGCGAAAAGCAGCTGAAGCTACTAAAACAAGTGCTGATTCTGCCAAAATAGCAGCCGATACTGCCAAGAATACGTTCGACCTGACTCATGACTATTTGCTGAAAGAAATTCAAAAACAGACTAAAGCCATGCAAGACGCTGCTGACGCGAATGGGGAAGCAGTTGACTTGGCTGAAAGAAATATCAACGCCACTCAAGAGCAATCGCGGTTGGATCAACGTGCTTGGGTAGGAGTAATCGATACGATTCCACCATCTTTTAAAGATGGAGACATCGCTGTTTATATTAAAGAGGGAGAAAAGAATACCGGTTTTGGTGTCGTTATTGGAAATTCTGGAAAAACACCAGCCCGAAAAGTTAAAAACAAACAAAGAATTACGGCCTATCCAGCCAACGCCAAATTTATCCCTTTTTATCCCCCCTTCAACGAAGGGGAAAGGAGTGTAAGTGTTATTCAACCAGGAATGAAACCCATATTGTACTTCCCTCTCTTTGATGATCCGCTCACCAAAGAACATATAAATAGCCTTAGGAGTGGGGAGAATATTTTGTATTTTTATGGGGAAATAACCTATGAAGATGTTTTTGGTAAGGAGCATAGAACGACTTTCTGCTCGTACTTGGATAAAACTCTTAGCAAAACATTCCAATGTCAAACATATAACTATGCAGATTAAAAAAACAAATATCAGCTTTTTCACTTTATCCCCCTTCGGCTAGGGGAGTAAAGTATATAATTCCCTAAATTTGGGTGGATTCAGTAGGGTACTTCCTGTACTCAATAAACAACGAACTTTGATGAATATGCAACATTTCATCTGAAAATAGGAGTCTAGTATATTGATATTATTACACTCACAATAAAGCTGTCGGCAAGGCTATTTTCATTCTCTTTTGTGACAGGACACTGTCATGTATGTTTCAACCGGTAATTCACAATATTAATACTTTTCAAAGTTATCTAGTTGTAGTTGTAACAAATAGTCGTTAAAATTTAATTTGGCATTCGTCCGCCTTTGTTTTTCTCTTGGTCTTTTTGGTTCTTCGCGCTCACCCCTTGGCACTCTCCCTACAGAACATTTCACAATCAGACAGAAACAATAATGGGCATTTTATTGAGTGTAAGAAAATAAAAAAACGGGACTATAGCGGGACAAAATTGCCTAAAAAAGAAAGGTAGAAAAAATGTGAGTTTATAACTACTTGATTTAATTGGTGCCCCTGGCGCGAGTCGAACGCGCGGCACACGGATTAGGAATTCTAAAAATATAAAACTTTAACCCCTTAATCTAAGGTCTGATTTCCCGTAAGTATTAAAAAATAAACAAATAATCTATTCTGTCTATTTCCGTTTACTCTATCTGTTCCTTTTCTTTTCCCATTATTCTATCACAATTTTATCACATTACTTATCGTGCAGTTTAAAAATGCGACGAGAATATTCCAAGTTGCATTGAATGATTTGTTAATCTTAACTTTTTAATAAAACTTAAGATTAATTATAAATTATTTGACGATAATCTTGTCGAAAAAGTATTTCTTTCACTTACAAAGTTTCAATAGTGGGCAGTTGTTAGGATTAAGTATTATCGATTAAAAGAGAGTAAAGAAAATTAACTGGGAGCCCGATTTTTCTGACGCTCCGATTGAGTTGACTGGTTAGCTACCCAGCAACCCAGTCAACTCAATGGGCAATTTGACACGGACGAGTTCTTGAGCAAGCTTAGATTTCCAGGCTCCCGACTGATCCATCTCTATGTATAGAATTCCTTGATAATCTGAGGGTAGTTCCACACCTCCCTTATGTAACGCACACACCCGACCTCGACCGAGCCTACCCATAAAGTAACCAAGCTCCATGATAACATTTTGCCGTGCTCTCTTCTTCAGATTCGACTGGTCGTTGTCATTAGCCCCTATATCATCCGGTGTTAAAAGGACAACAGCAAAAGCAACATCTCCCGAATAGACCTCGAATTTTTCAATAATGGTATACCCGGAACTGGCTTGTTCATGAAGAATGATCGGTTGAAGTCCGATTTTCTCTAGAAACCGTGCGGTTGATTCCTTTGCCTCATTGTCGTGCCCATGAACCACAAAGATCTTTTTGGAGTCGATATCCGCGACGACATTCTCAGAAGTGGCTGAGGAGTCTCGGTTTGCGATTGTTTTTATTTCTTTTGCTTGTTCTTTGGCCAGCAGGCCTAGAATATGACCAACACGCATCGCATGTGATTCCCAAGGTGAAGAGTTACCAAGGCGTGAAAACCGAGTTGCCTCTTCTGTTCCCAGCGATGCCCCGATAAACGCAAGAACCTTCGAGTACCAGATGGAAATATGGCTGCTTGAAGTTATTGCACCCCCTTCATCTGCAAGTTTTCCCAACCGTTCAATGATCACAGTATTCATTACTTTCTCCCATGGCTAACATTGTTTATATGGATCTGTGCTGATACTGAAAACGCCGCAAACTTCTGTCTAATACTTTTAATGAAGAATGATTGTTTAACGATTATTGGTTGTAACCTAGCATAAAATTATAAATTTGGAAAATAAGGATAACAGGAAGTTCTCCATAGGTCTGATGGACCGGAAACCGTTAACTCCGCCGTCGCACCTTATAATCGTTAATCAACAAATATTTATTAGAAAAAATATTACATGGACTATGCTGGTGTTTGAAAGGTTTAACGACCAAGCTTACCGGCGACAATTAAGCATAGCAGAATTACTGTTCGGTGCAACATCTTGTTAGCCCTTTTTTAAAATCACTGTCTTGCTAAAAAGCACTTTCGGTCCTTCTACGGTTTTAAAGCTAGAGTCTCTGGCTTTTTCGATAGTTTCTGCAAAGGCCGACTTTGACACATGAAATGGTGACTCCACTATAAGAACCTTCCCGCTCGGCTGCAAAATGGATTCTAATTCTTTAAAACACTCTCCTTGGTTGGGTATCTCATGAACCACATAAAAGGCTAAAGCAAAATCAACTTTCTCTGACAAACCTATTTTGTTCTTTTCGCACTTATGCAGGGTGATACGTTTCTCAAGTTCTGTTCCTTTAATCTTGTCTCTTAATTTCTGAAGCATTCCTTCCTGCAAATCAGCAGCAATAACCCGACCGGATTTGCCAACCATTTGAGCCATGTCAATAGAGAAAAAGCCTGGACCACATCCTACATCCAAAACCGTCATCCCTTCTGCAATATATGGTCTTAGTATTTTTTGAGGGTTTTGCAGCCACCTTCGAATTCTATTATCAAGACTGCCTGCTCTTTCAACCGGACATACACGCTTATTTCTGTCATTCACGACATATTTCTCCTTTTAAGGGGTAACAAAAAAATCAACCGGTGCGTAGCGATCGGCTGGATTGCCAGGTTAAATATCGGTTTTAGGCATTATCGCATTTAAATAATTATAATATTCATCAGGTGTATTCGGCCTTTTTCCCATTTCTTTTTCCATTGTTTGGGAAATGTTTGCGATCTTCTTATCTAAAACGAACTGAAGACATCTTGGTATATGATGACCAAAATGTCTATAAACTCTTATGCAATTGTAGCAATCGCCATGTAGTTCACATCTGATATTTGGGCATGAACATTCAGCACATTCATCAGATGCTATCACCTCACGGATTTCTTTAATGATCGCTATGAATTCTTCTTTCGTTGGTGGCATATTTCCTCATTTATTTGATATTTAAAAATGTTTATGCAGTCGGTACAAATCTGCAAACACGGATCATTACTTTCAGGTTGTAATCTAGCATAAAACTACGAAATATAAAAATGAGGTTTTCAGGAAGCTATGAATAGAAAAGCCTCATTAAATCTCATTGAATATATTTTAATCCTCTTCCGGCTGAATGCAAAGATATGTCAGAGTTTGACGTTGCGTCGCATGGCCGAATACTTCCATGAGTTCCGGCAAAGAGTGACCAAAATGGGTACGCTGGATATAACCCCAAGTTTTTCTCAGGGTGTGGCTACCGTAATTACCTTGCAGATTGATCAAGCTGCACCATTTTTTAACCAAGTAATGGAGATAAGGAACGGTAGGCGCCCTCTTTGGCCAATGAAAAGGTAGTCATCGTCCTGATAGTTTCGCGTGGCCAGCAGTCGATTTATAGCGTCTATACAGGTTTTATTGAGATTAATCCGGCGATGTTTACCAGTCTTTTTTTCGATCAGGGTGATTTCATCCATCGGCTTCAGGCCACGGACTTGGTCGGCCTTGATGGATAACAAATCCGAAGCCCGCAGGTTGGTGTTGATGCCAATCGTGAAAAGAGCGGAGTAAAGCGGTGTGTCAGCCAGCAGTTTTTTAATGGCGGAAATGTCCCTGAGATTTTTAATTGGTTCTACTCTGATCTTGCTGCCGGTTCCAGGGTGATTATAATTTTGTCCTTTTTGCATGATTTTTACCTCCCCTAATATTTATTAACTTTTGTTTAATATTTAACATTTATTTAATAAGATGTCAAGGGGATTTTTGCGCGTTTCTGGTAAATAATAATCTATGTTATTGAATACGTTATTTTATATCAGTTTTTAAACTCATTATCTTTTACGCAATAGTTAATTAGTTTCAACTTTGGGAAAGCACTATTTCGACGATTATTTTCAAGGCTTGTTTGGTATGTCCGGCGGGTGATCGTTCAAAACAAAAGAGAAAACCCTTTCTCAAAGGCCAGCGCAAACCATAATCCAGTGACTTACCGATAACGCCGGGACCATCTCAAAGTGCATTAGAGTAATATACTGTCGGGAATATTATAAAGACGTTGGGTGTCCTGAATAATATTTATTTGACCACATAAAAACTGTCAAATCAACTATCAACCAGTTGTTGACTTCACCTACAAAGAAATGATTTTAAAAAATCCCGACGTTGTGGATTACTATTTAAAAGGTGCAACGGAGCGGCGTTACTCTAACGTTCAGCGCCGCTTTCTGAGAGTGTTGAGCCGTCTTGGATACCATGCGATCTCATCTTCCGAAAATCAATTGGGGATCTTCCTTACCGAAATCCCATCCATTCATCCAGATGTGGACAAGAGTTGGAATACAAGATTGACACGCTTTGTTCAAATCCGTATACGATATCCCCGTGGGAAGCAATCCTTTTTGCGCCAGAATAGTTTCCAACTGAGTCCGGACTCCAATCAGGTACTTTACATCGTTGGCTGCATACTCTATTTGTTCCGGCGTTAATTGTGTTTTTCCCCAGAACGTCGTTTGTTGTTTCTTATCCAGGGTAATTCCGAGTAGATCCGCTATCAATCCTGAAAGGGAATGACTGGACGAATAGGTTCGGGCGATTTTACTGGCAATTTTTGTACAATATACATTCGCGGGAAGCATACCTAAATAAGTTAAAATAAAGGCGCAATCCATTATTGCAAATTGAATGACCTTTTGAATCGCCGGATCCATCAAAACCAGTCGCAAATTGCGAGCATTCTCCCAATGGTCGGTCTGGATAATATCAATGACACCATCGTTATCACATATCTGCACGAGATAGAGTCGGTCCCTATTAGGAATTAACCCCCCGGTTTCTGTATCTATTCCGATAATGCGGGATTTCCTTAGGCGTTCCACATCGCTTTCCAATAGATCATTCTTAATTCTTTCCATTACATCCTCCTTTACGGGATGGACTGTTAACCTTACCCATTCTTTGTTCCCACCGAACGCTCCGCATAACTGGCTGGCAATGGAACGTAGCATAATTGCCAGTCCGAGTTGATACGGTTGTTAGCTGCTCAATCATTAATAATCCAAAAATATGGATCATTAATGTATAAAAGAAAATTGTTTTTCGTAGAACTCCCTGGCAACAGCCTGTTTTTCAGACACAAAAGGAAAAATCTCACTGTAATTCTCAAAAAGGAGATTAACTATTCTGGTATCCAAAAGGCGATTATCGGAAAATTGTTTTATAATTTGAATAATTCCTTCTTTGGACATTCCTTTCCGGTATGGTCGGTCTTCAGCCAGTGCCGTAAATATATCCGCGACCATCATTATTCGTGCTCCGGTACTAAGCTCGGTTGCTGTGCAATGAAAGGGATATCCGGAACCGTCAAGTCTTTCATGGTGATAAGCACCCCATTCCGCAATCTGCTTAAGTCCGCCAATGCTATTAATCACAAGGTAAGTATAATACGTGTGAGATTTCATAACAGACATCTCTTCTTTTGTCAGGCTTCCAGGTTTATTCAGAATACTATTGGGAATTGCCAATTTCCCTAAATCATGCAGATCTCCGGCAACCTCCATAAGCCCTATTTCTACGTCCGTAAATCCGAAGATTTTTGCTAACAAGGATGAAGCTGCGGCAACACCTGAAGAATGAGTGGAAGTAAAACGGGACCGGAAATCAATTATATTTCGAAAAAGCTGGGCGATAATAGAAATATCCGCATAGTCTATTTCTATTTTTCTAAAAGGTCCTTCATGAAGTAGAATAGAATACAATCGGGGGGAAACCAGGTCCAGCCAAAATTCTTCACTATAAGATATCGATTTAAAAAGATCCACAACTTTAGGATGTAATGCAGAGCCGGACAAAGATTCTATCTTGGAGATAATATCTTCGTGTTGATGAAGAATATAATGCTCACGCTTTATTGCGCGTTCGAGATTATCGGCAAGAGATAATATCTGTGATTCTAGAACGAGAGGATTTTCTATTGACTCTCCCCAATACTGCCAATCTTTGTGGTGGTATCTGATGATTCTTGCCGAGTCCTTTAACCAAGGTATGTTATTGAGCAAAAGTTCGCCACGAATACAATGTTCTTCGAGATTTTCGACTTCAAAATTCCGCAGGGAGATTTTTTCTTCCAATGAGAAAGCGCCGATATCATGAAGTAGGGCTGCTATAAAAATTTTTTCCAATCTTTCACTTGTAAAGTTTGCGACTTTACCCATTTTCCACACGACAAGAGCTGTCCTCTGTTGATGTTGTATCAATAAAGGACTGGCCAAATCCATGGCGTCGGAAAGTGAAAGAACCAGATTCCCTAAATTAACGGTAATATTTCGCTGCATATCGTTCCTCCTGAAAATATTTTACCAGCTAACGATATAATATACGAAGTTCGCTTTTTCCTATGTATTAAATATCATTATAACGCTATTTATTTTTTCTAAAAGTGAAATGCTTATTATTGATTACCGATTGTAACCTAGCATAAAATTACAGTTTTGAAAATTGAGGATTACAGGAAGTTATCAATAAAAATCCGATTTCTGAGCAGGCTGAATTATTTCTTGCACCTACCTAAGTTTCAGCAGTAGGTAGCTTTTAGAATTGAGGATTACCAATTGTAATCTTGTTTTTTCTACAGGATTGGTTTCTATATCTCATGTAAGCTGATAGCCTTTTTCTCGAAATAATTTCAGGCAGGCATCTGCGACAGTATTGTCATAAAGAATTCTCTTATTTTTCTCGATCTCTTCAAGGGCTGCCTCGATACCCAGGGCCGGACGATAGGGACGGTGAGAAGCCATGGCTTCCACCTCCCTATCGTCCGGCCCTGGGTATCGAGGCAGCCCTTGAAGAGATCGAGAAAAATAATACATTCTTATGGCAATACTGTCGCAGATGCCTGCCTGAAATTATCTTTCAGAAAAAGGCTATCAGCTTACATGAGATATCGAAACCGATCCTGTAGAAAAAACAAGATTACAATTGGTAATCCTCAATTCTGAAAGCTACCTACTGCTGAAACTTAGGTAGGTGCAAGAAATAATTCAGCCTGCTCAGAAATAGGATTTTTATTGATAACTTCCTGTAATCCTCAATTTTCAAAACTGTAATTTTATGCTTGGTTACAATCGGTAATCAATAATAAGCATTTCACTTTTAGAAA
>CAVQCU010000026.1:0-5810 GCA_963710995.1 uncultured delta proteobacterium | reverse complement strand
CATGTAAAGTCCTCCTAACCAAGTTTCAAGTGCAAAAGCCAGAGATGAATTACTAAAACTCTGAGAAATATTCTATACTTTGAAAAGTGAAAACGTTAATCCAAAAATGGCGCATGGAATACACACTTTTCTTCAATATGATGTCCTCCAGTGCCAGAGGCGTACTGGAATTTGGTAAAAAATGCCTGAACTGGGTTAAACATGAAACCATTGGTATGTTAAAGAACTTAAGTGTGCAAAAGCTGAGTAAAATGCAGGACATTATCAAATTACCTTCAGACATTGAAACAGTTTATAAAATTATTCTAAAATCGTTATGGTGATTATACATTAACCAGCCATTTCCAAGGCCGACTTTCCATAAAGTTGTACCAACATATTAAGTTAGAAACTAGCTGATTTTTTGATTATCTCTGATATGCCTGTGGGTCACACTTCCAAAATTGCAGTCTTATGAAATATTCTATACTTCTAAAGAAAACGTTAAATTGGAAAAATGGTGATTGGAATACAGCTACACATACAGCTTCTTTTATCGTTTTCATGCCAAAAGGCAATACCTGAATTTGTAGAAATAAAAAATGGCAGAATTCTAACTTAATGTGGTACAAGTATTTGGGGGGATGCATTAAATATGGGAATATACTGGGTATTTCTTTTATGCCCTTAACATAAAATAACATTTTAAGCAAGTACTGAAAATACCGAAGGCCGCGGCAAAGGGAATCTCGGCTCCTTCGTACCCCTGTATTGTCTATAACGGAATCCAGTTTTTATAATCTAGTAATATCGCCCTACAAAAATCAATATACCAGCCCGCGCTGGCGTTGATTAAAAAGTGTTCTGAGCTAAAATATTTTAATAACAGGAAAAGTCTGAATGTTATTCTTTGGCTGTGTTGAATACTTTTGGTGGATATATCCCCCTTATATTCAGGCAAACCAATAAAACAAATGCCTTTAAATCTAAAAAGAAGTTATGCCTAAATCAATGTTCAAATAATAATGATTATTATCTTGATTTATTTATGAGTTAGGCGAAAAATAACTAATGCAACATTAGAGTATGACGCGTATAGTGCCCTCCACTCGATTGCATCTTGGCCTTCGCGGAACACGTTGCGCAGATGGGTCTTGACGGTCTTGGCACTTAAGAAGGTGCATCTCTTTTATTTTGCTGATCAGCGCCATAATCTCCATCTCCCTGTTCAAGTTCAGGTGGGTGAAGGGTCAAAGAAGATTCTTCTTTTTTTTCACGAATTCTTCGATGAATTCATTGAAACCCGCTATTAGCTAGTGTTGTACTGTTCCACCTGGGCTGCACCTTGCTCTGTCACCCAGTGAGCTTTGGCAAAAAGCCACCTACACCATCATCATCGCCATACCACAGTTCGTTCTGCTGAATGTCAACTTCACCTTGAAATCAGGGACTACGCCACCTCTCAGCAAAATGATCTGATCCAAGAGGAATATATGCTGCTGCTCAATCATTTTGCTTTACGAAGGCAATGGTCTGTTACAATTTTTGATCTATGATGGAGGACTTTTCCTCCGAATTACTTTACAAGCTGATGTGGCCAGCTTAGAAATATCACTTCATTTTACTTTCTGGAAAAAATTTTGCCCATATTGCTTTTGCAAAACTCAAAAACCAAAACGCTATCACTTAAAATAAATTGTCTGATAAAGTAGTATTGACATGTTATCTTAATTGCTCTACTAATCGTAACCTATGCTCATTCATATATAATTAATATATATTCATATTTTTAAAAAGAAAGTCAAGGGTATCAGTTGGGTCTGATCAGTGGAGCCCTCAGGTTTCCCTGATAAACCTGGAAGCTTTAGAAACAAAGTGGTGCCTAAGCTTGGGTTTCTTGAATTTCTGCTGCCTTGCCCACCTTCAACAAAGCCCTCCAATTTGAAAGCTACAATAAAACACAATTGAGCCACAAACATCCGGCTAAGTCTTCACCTCTCTTCTCTTACTTCACCAAATACTGAGGCCAAAAAACTAATTATTTGCAATACTTCTATGCTGTTCTAGTAATCTAAATTCCTGTTATTAAATGAATTAAAAATTATAATTTTCCTTCGAATTGCTGTTACATTGTACGTTCAACACAAAATTCAGAGAATCTGCAGTCGCTATGAAGGAAGGAACTGCTAAAAAGGAGGTACCAATAATTATATATGTGTCCATTAAAAGCTTAAGTCTTTTAATTAAAGAAGCCAATGGAAAGGCAAAGACAGAAAGTCATATCCCTTGCCTATACTCAAAGATTCTTTCCTTGTGGGCAACTGTTCATGGTTGTAGCATTTCAACCTGTCTGTAAACTTAATCAGAGGATGACAAACTATGGAAAAATATTTATTCAGGTTGGGAATCTGACAAGAATACTGGTGAAACTCTAATACGTAGGGTTGGATTCTTAATATGCTAATAAGCAGGCTACAGAAAAAAGGAGTATTTGTTGGCCAAAAATCATGGATATTCATGTTCAGGGGACTGAGAAAGAAGATCAAAACAAAGCCAACGGTACACCCTCTGTGGCTCATCCCATTGCTTCAGTAACTCATGCAAGGGAAATGATAAAAGTTCTGAACAAGTTATTTGAAAACAATAGGCATGGTCTAAATTAATAAAATCATTTTCTTGACAGCCTTTATTGCCATGTTGCGGGATCAAGAATCAAATGTTTTGCGCAGAATCGGTTTGCTTTTCCTTTGAAGTATATATTAAATCCCTCAAAGGAAAAGCAACCGATTCTGCGCAAAATGATTTGATTCTTGATCCCGCGACGATGCTGATCAAAGACGGCAAATAAGAAAAGGCTGTCAAGAAAATGATTTTGTTAGATTTAGTTCACATGCCTATTGTTTTCAAAATAACTTGTTCAGAACTTTTATCATTTCCCTTGCATGAGTTACTGAAGCAATGGGATGAGCCGCAGAATAGATAAATGGAGTGTACCGTTGGCTTGTTTTGATAACTTCTTTCTCAGTCCCCTGAACAACTGAATATCCGTGATTTTCGCCAACAAATACTCCCCAATCCTTGAGTATGCCTTTTTTTATATCTTGCTTAATCACCTTCATTAGCATATTAAATCCAACCCTACGCTCTTTTGGACCCACCGGTATTTTTGTCTGGTCAAATTCCCAAAGTAATAGATATTTTTCCATAGTTTGTCATCCTCTTGATTAAGTTTTACAGACGGTTGAAATGCTACAAGCCAATTCAACAGTTGCCCACAAGGAAAGAATATTTCAGTATAGGCAAGGGATATAGCTTTCTGTCTTTGCCTTTCCGGGTTGGCTTGATTGAAACTAAATACTTAAGCCTTTAATGGACGCAATATAAGTATTGGTAGCTTCCTATAACTCCTTTTCACGGTTGACTCCTTCATAGCGGACTCCAGATTCTCTGAAGTTTGTAAACGTCATGCAATGTAACAGCAAGTAGTCTGCCAACAACCAAAGGAAAATTATAATTTTTAATTCATTCTTTAATAACAGGAATTTAGATTACTAAAAGAGAACAGCATAGAAGTATGAAATGATTCGTTTGGCCTCAGTATTTGGTGGAGCCTCAGCATATTGAGGGATGCTTTGAAGAGAGGTGAATAGTTAGGCCGGATGTTTGTCGTAGGGCTCGAATTGTGTTTATTGTGAAACTCAAATTGCGAAAGCGAATAACCTAAAGGTCACTATAGGCGCAGCGGAATTTTTAAGTTAATGAGACCCAAGCTTCAGCGCACTTTGTTTCTAAAGCTTGGGTCTCATTATTATAGGGAGCCTCTGGCTCCTGCCGGAGGGGCTCCACTGATAATCGTTTGAAAGTTAGTGCGTCAAGAAGCCCGACTGATACCCTTGACTTCTTAAAAATATGAATATATATTAATTATATATGAATGCAGCATAGGTTTACGATTCGTCAAGCAATTAATAGTTGACATCCTGCGAATACTACTTTATGCGTATACAAGACAATTTATTTTAAGTGATAGCGTTTTCTGTGGTTTGAGTTTTGCCGAAGGCATGTCGGCAAAATGCATATTTCCGGGAGGTTGAAAATGAAGATGACTAAGCTGGCCGTAGTCACTTGTGATGAAAAATATTTGCAGCAACTTACTAATCTTCTGCACGGAGAGAAAGATATCAGACTCCTCAGTACCATCATCATCAAAAATCTCAAGAGCGAGGTTAAACAGACCATTGCCTTCGTAAAGCAAATGATTGAGCAGCGGCCGGATATACTCCTCTTGGATCAGATCATTTTGCTAGAGGTGGCGTCCCTGAATTTGGGAAAAATCTTCGACTATAGGGATAAATTGCCTAACATGAAGACCATCATCGTCGGCGAACGATACAACGAGGAAAACGTTATGGCGATGATGATGGTGGGTGCGCGTGGGTTTTTCCAAACCGCGCTGGGTGACAAGCAACTTATTAAATGCATTCGCGTGGTCGCCCAGGGAGAAATCTGGCTCGACGCTAAGCTAATCACACGGGTTTTCGATGAATTCATCGAAGAATTCGTGAAAAAAAGAGATCTTCTTAAATCTCTCACCCACCTGAATTTGGCAAAACTGGAAACGCTTTCCCCGCGGGAGATGGAGATTATGGCGCTGATCAGCGAAAGCATGACCAATGAAGAGATCGCCGATAAGCTTTTCTTAAGTGCCAAGACCGTCAAGACCCATCTGCGCAACATCTTCGCGAAGGCCGAGATCCGGAATCGAGTCGAGGCCGCGCTTCTTTATACGCGTCATACTCTAATGTTGCATTAGTTATTTTCGCCTAACTCATAAATAAATCAAGATGATGATTGATTATTATTTGAACGTCAATTTAGCATAACTTCTTTTTGATTTAAAGGTGTTTATTGGTTTGCGTTTGAAAGGGAGTATGTCCGCCAAAAGTATTGGACGCTCACCTTCAAAGAAGAAGTTAACACCTCAGTTTAAACTTGCTGTTTATTAAAGTGTTGACTTAGAACACTTAATCAAATCAACGCCAGCTATAGGCCACCGTCATACCGGTCGTAGATAACCCTTAGGTTACACAGGCTGGTATCTAGACGTTGTTCAGGCGAATGCTGGGGACCAATTATAAAAAAACTGGATTCCGTATCGAGCCAGCCCCGTACCTGATACGGGGTACGGAATGACAAAGGAGCCGAGAATTATTTCCCCCCGCATTTTGATTTGCCTTTGCCGCGGCCTTCGGTATTTTCGTCTGTTAAAATGTTATTTTCAAATGTAAGGGCGTAAATAAAATCCCCTTCGCCGCAGTTGTAGTTCCATATTTCTAATGACCTGCCCCAAATACTTGTACCACATATTAAGTTAGAATTCTGCCATTTTTTATTTCTCAATTCAGGTATGCCTCTGGCGCTGGAGAACGATAATTCAAGGAACTATGTGGCCTGAATGTGTTGTATTCCATGCGCCATTTTTCAATTAACGTTTTCGCTTCTTTCAAAGTATAGAATATTTCATAAGACTGCAAATTGCGAAGGGAATCATCATTCACAGGCATAGTTGCTTTCAATCGAGATAATCAAAAAATGGCTGAACTCTAACTTAATATGTGGTACGACTATCAAATGAAAGTCGCCTGATAGTTGGAAATGGCTGGCTAATGCGAATTTAATCACCATAACGATTTAGAATAATTTTATAAACTGTTTTACAATGTCTGAAGGTAAACGCAAATCAGCACTGGTGGTGGAAGGCGGAGGGATGCGCTGCATTTTTGCTGCAGGAGTTTTGCACGCTTTCAGCAAAGCCGGTTTTGATCCTTGAC
>CAVQCU010000025.1:0-10565 GCA_963710995.1 uncultured delta proteobacterium | reverse complement strand
TCGGACAAGATTCTTCTGATACCTCCAATTGGTTACGCGGATTTTGTTGAGAAAATTAAGACACTGAAAGGGGCAAAGCTGATTTTCGGAACAAGGGGAAAGAAGGGGATTGACGTAAAGGGATTATATAAAACAATTGAAAAAATGATTTCAGCATGCTCCTCAGACGGGCGAATCAGGGAAATTGAAATCAACCCTCTATTCGCGAACGCAGATGGGGTGTGCGCGGTTGACGCACTGGTTACGCTTCAAAAAGGAAAGAAGAAAAAAGCGGTTCTACGAGATTATTCTACTGACATATCGCGATTCTTCGAGGCGCGATCGATAGCGGTAATCGGAGCTAGTTCTTCGCCTCATAAGGGTGGCAATATAATAGTTAAAAATCTTTTAACATTCGACTATAAGGGGAAAATATACCCCGTTAATCCTCGCGGAACTGATGTTTGCGGATTGAAGTCATTCGCGTCAATAGATAAATTGCCGGAGGTTCCTGAACTCACCGTATTCATTATTCCAAATGTCGCGGTCGAAGAAGAAT
The DNA here is from genome assembly GCA_963710995.1 of uncultured delta proteobacterium. Taxonomy (GTDB): domain Bacteria; phylum Desulfobacterota; class Syntrophia; order Syntrophales; family Smithellaceae; genus Smithella. Next base: position 10,027 of record CAVQCU010000025.1, on the reverse strand, counting down.
TGGAAAAATGCATCGATAAAGGCCTGAAAAATATAATAATCGCCAGCGGAGGTTTTTCTGACCAAGGCGCTGACGGCGCTTTGCTTGAGGCAAAAATCATAGAGAAAGCCAGAAAGGCTGGTGTAAGATACTTTAGGGCCAAACTCAATCGGAACCATAACACCGAGCTTGGGACTTGTTACTTCTATAACGACCCTGCACAAGCTTGAACCAGGAGACATTGCGTTTTTCGGTCAGACGGGTGTCTTCGCAAGCGGAACTGCGGATATTGTGGCGACGCGGGAAAATTTCCGTCTCTCGGCAGTGGCTTGCATCGGCAACAAGGCCGACGTTAATGAAATACATCTGCTTAAGTACTTTACAGGGGATAAGAAAACACGGGTGATTGCTGCTTATCTTGAAGGAACTGTCGACGGAGCGGCATTCATTGAAGCGGCGAGCGCGGCCGCGGCCGCTAAGCCGTTCATCGTTTTAAAAGGAGGGCGGACCATTGAGGGGAGCAAGGCCACCGCCAGTCATACAGGAACAATGGCAGGTGATTTCGCAGTTTATAATGCTGTTTTGGAGAAATGCGGCGCGGCGGTAGTAGAGGATTTCCCAGACCTTCTTGAAATAGCAAAGGTGTTCTCATTCTGTCCGCTCCCAGAAGGGAATCGTCTCGGAGTAGTTTCGATTACCGGTGTTGGGTGTGTGATGTCGGCAGATGCAGCAGCGGAATACGGAGTCGTCTTGTCACCGCTCGCGCCTGAGACCGAAACCCGAATCAGGACGATAGCTCCTCCGTGGGCGCCTTTGAGAAATCCTGTCGATATGTGGTCGGCCATTGAAAAAGCCGGAGGAGCCGAGGCTTATAAAGTTATCAGCGAAGCCATTATCGAGCAAAACAACATCGATGCTATTTTACTCGTTTTTGTTCTCATCCCCGAGTCAGACTTCAACCCGATAGAGATAATCGCACCTATACGAAAAGCGCATCCGAAAAAACCAATGTTTGGGGCTTGCCTGGGGGGTGATCCGAAAGTGATAGATAAATTCACGAAAGCGCTAGAAATAAATAGTATTCCAGTATTCGTTTCTCCGCGCCGCGCTATACGCGCTTTTAAAATGCTATCGGATAGGGCGCTGTTTTTAAAGAAGAGGCAGAAGAAGACGTATTAAATCAAAACTAATATAAATGAGTTAAAGTGGAAAAGAGGTCAGGTCTGCCGTTGACTGTTGAGGAATAATGTTTGCAGAAGGCACTACATAAAGGAAGATGAACATTTTTATTTGGCAATATCTGCTAACCAGCGCCAATCATGCATTTCCGGCGATTGATAAATTTCTTCAATCGCCGGTATGACGAATAGAGGAGTTTTGCAAAGGTCTCCTATTGCTATTTATTAGGCAACAATATTCAGAGTCTGGTGGCAATTATCAATTCAAAACGAAATATCTATGAATAATATAGAGTCGATAGTTAAAGGTGAATGAAGGATGAGAGATATAATGAACATAATAGGAGTGATAATCTCTTTGGGCTATGCCTTCAAGGGTATTCTTTACTATACAGGGCGACTTAAATATACTGGAGAAAAATAATTAAAAAAGAAAGAGATAGTTGAAAAACGTGGGGTTTTTAATTTTTTCTATAGTAATGATGGGAATTGGAGGTGTAGGTTTGCTTATTATTGAGATTCTGAGGCAGTTGAAATAAAAATAATAGTGGTTCATAGTCAACGATTTTCAAGCAGAGCAGATGAGAATTAAAGGGACATAATATTGATATTGATAAGAACTTGCTTTTAGTTGTCGGCAGTATAAGAAATGTTCTCTTGTGTGTCAAGGTTCTGCAATTGCCACTGCGGCCATTTCTGTTTTACTGATCAAGTATTTTAAAATGAAGACACTTGATAAAAAAGAGATCGTAATATATTCGAAGGCATTAGACAAAGGAACCGTCATCGGCGGAGTAATGTTTGGTATCGGCTGGGCAATGACCGGCGCGTATGCGGGGCCAATCTTTGCACAGATAGGTGCTGGCGAATGGGCGGCAATTATTACATTAATTGGCGCAATATTAGGTGCATATTTATACTCGGTTACAAAATTCAAGTTGCCACACTGAAGCGGGACCTTATAAATTGGACTACCTCAATATGCATAGATTAGTTCACCGCAGAAAATTATTGTTCCATTTTAATTCGGGCTCAAAAACCGAGGTTATTTCCCTCTTGACTTTACATTCCAGTAAGGGCATTCTTCAAACATACAAGTGTACATTTCTTTATTATATAAGTCAACTCATCAGCCTAACTCCTAACCTTAACATTGTCGTTTTAGTTGATTTCAGCGGAAGTCAATTCATTATTAAACAAGGAGATCTTAAGCCGAACTTACAAAAAGAAATAGTCGGTACTATCACCAAGATTTAAATTTCAAATCAAAGAAAGGAGGATTACTATGAAAAAGTTTTATCTTTTACTCATGGCTGTACTGTTTATCACGACACCATTTCAGGTACTTGCACAGAGCACAACATGGAAAATGGACAAAGCACACACCTCGGTAAAGTTTGAAGTAGAACACCTTACTGTTTCATTTGTGTTTGGACAGTTCATGGAGTTTGATGGCAGCGCTGTTTCAGACAAAAATGATTTTACTGATGCAAAAGTTGATTTTATTGTTCAGACGAAGACGGTAAACACGAATGTTGAAATGCGTGACCAAGACTTGAGATCTCCTCGATTTCTTGACGTGGAGCAATATCCCCAAATGAAATTCAAAAGTAAAGCCGTCAAAAAACTAAGTAAGGAGAAATATGTTCTTACCGGTTACCTCACAATCAAAGATGTCACAAAGTTGGTAAACTTCGACGTAACGTATAAAGGTACGGTCACGGATCCCTGGGGAAATACAAGATCCGGTTGCCGAGCGACTCTTGTGATTAACCGTTTCGATTATAACATCTATTACAAAGAAAAATTCGGCAACAATGCCTGGGACGTAGCACCAGAGGTAAAAATCATTATTGATACAGAATTTACAAAAAACAAGTAATCATAGGAGATTACAGCGAAAAGATAGGATCAGCGGCAATAAATCGATTGAGATCGAAATGAGAGCATAGACTTATTCATTTGAAAGGAGGAAAGGATGAAAAAGTTAATTTGGAGCATAGGTATGATGGCGGTTCTGGTTTTCGTTTTGATAATCCCTTCAGCGTTTGCAGGAAGCTCGAAGGATGAAGGTTATTCACCAGAAATGCAGGCTAAGATCAAAGAGATGAAAAATGAACTGAAAAAATTCACCGATGAGAGAGCATTGACAGCAAAACATCTAAAGACATTCGATGAACTGGATTTCGTGGTCTTCAGCAATCAGGAATGGACACGGTTGCATGAAAGCCATTCAAAAGACGTCAAGGTCAACTGGCCCGACGGGCATTACACAACCGGCATCGGCAAGCACATTGAAGACCTAAAAGCTATGTTCGTATACGCGCCCGACACGAACATAAAAGTACACCCGGTAAAAATCGGATCAGGGGAATGGACATCCGTAATTGGAGTGATGGAAGGAACATTCACCAAGCCCATGCCCATCGGGGACGGCAAGTTCATTCAGCCAACCGGTAAAAAATACTCCATCAACATGTGCACCGTTGGTCATTGGAAGAACGGCGTGATGATCGAAGAATGGCTGTTCTGGGATAATTTGACCTATATGAAGCAACTGGGAATAGCACAATAGAAAGACAATAAGGGCATTTCGCATACTGGAAATCAATATGGAAAAAGGTTTTCAGTATGCGGTATCCTTCTTGTTGTGAGCAGAACGAAAAAGGAGTGTTGTGATGAGTAAAATGATTGAAAGCGAGTCTGATCTTGATAAGACGTTGAACGAGTGCTCGCGTATATTTGTTCTTTTCTATGCTTCGTGGTGTCCTTACTCACAAAGATTTTTGCCGATTTTCGAAAAATATACTAAGGATGATGAAAAAAATTTCTGTCGTATTTTAACAGATGAAATTGAAAGTTGTGAAGAAAACTATTCTATCAATGTAGTACCAACTGTGATTTTCTTTAAGAATGGTAAGATTGCAAAACGCCTGGATGGGATTGCTGGAGAAGGATTGAATGAAAAACAGTTTATGGAAATGATAGATTCATGCAGGAAATCAGAAGACCTGACATAATATTATTTTTTAATACAAATGCAAGTGAGGAAGATTTTGAAAACAGATACTGAAAATAAGAAAAAAGTAAAAAATACTAAAGGTAAGATAAAAATACTAAGAAATGGCCCCTATCTTGTTTCGGGTGCAATACCTTTAGCTAAAGAAACCGTGGTTACCGGTAAAGATGGAGATCCTCTAAAATGGGAACGTGTTGGGGAGTATCCTGCACAAGAATCATATGCACTGTGCCGATGTGGTCAGTCTAAAAATAAACCATACTGTGATGGAATCCATACAAAAATAAGTTTTGATGGAACTGAAGAAGCAGATTTTAAAAATTTTGTTGACCAAGCTGATGCAATAGAAGGGCCTAATCTCACAATGATTGATGCTGAAAACTTTTGTGCAACTGCAAGGTTTTGTCACCGCGCAGGAGGTACCTGGAGTCTTACAGAGAAATCAGACAATCCGAAATCAAAAGAGATTGCAATCGAGGAAGCTTGTGATTGTCCCTCAGGAAGACTCGTTGCCTGGGATAAAAAGACTAAAAAAGCGATTGAACCAAAATTTGAACCTTCTATCAGTTTGACAGAAGCACCGTATCGAAAAATCAGTGGGCCTCTCTGGGTAAAAGGCAATATTCCAATAGAATCAACAAATGGAACTACGTATGAGAAAAGAAATCGCGTGACATTATGTCGCTGCGGAAAATCACGGAATAAGCCATTTTGTGACGGGACACACTTTCCCACTGGGTTTAAAGATGGGGATCCATCTATAGAGTAATACGTGAGAAACTGTTTAATAATATTTAAGATATACTAAAATAAATTTTTTAGGAGGTTCAGATGAATACTGCTCTTGAGTTTATAAAAGTCAGCCCTGTTTTTCACATTGCCACTGTAGATGGAGCTAAAGCAAGAGTCCGTCCCTTTGGCTTTATAATGAAAAGGAACAATACACTGTATTTCTGCACTAATAAAACCAAGGATGTGTATAAGCAGCTAAAGCAGAATCCAGATATTGAGATTTCAGATATGGGAAGTAATTCTACATGGCTAAGGATAAGAGGCAGAATTGCATTTGATGAAACCCGTGAGTCAAAAGCCAAGGCTTTCGAGCACATGCCTGATCTGCTACGGATTTATCCTAAAGGAGCGGACGATGAGCTGTTTGTGACCTTTTATTTTACCGAGGCAGTAACTACGTTATTCTCTTTCACAGAGAAACCAAAAAATATACCACTTTTTTAGCAATAGGTTGACCATCGGATAATTAATCCATTTTTAACATGTGATTAATCCGTTGTCAGGAGGTTTATAAAATGAAAGTATTATTGGTAAATGGAAGTCCCAACAAAAAGGGATGTACTTACACAGCTCTTTGCGAAGTGGAAAAGGAATTGAATAAGTATAATATTGAAACAGAGATATTCTATCTTGGAAAGAAACCTATAAGAGGATGTACGGCATGTGGAAAGTGTGCTGAGGCAGGAAAATGCGTGTTTGATGATGATCCCGTCAACGTTGCACTTGATAAAGGGAATACATCAGATGGTTTTATTTTTGGCTCCCCTGTCCATTTTGCGGGACCTTCTGGTTTCATAAAATCATTTTTAGACCGATGCTTTTATGCTGGTAGTAATGTGTTTGCATATAAGCCAGGTGCAGCAATCATAAGCTGCCGTAGAGCTGGCTCTTCATCTGCATTTGATCAGCTGAATAAATATTTTTCTATCAATAATATGCCAATTGTGTCATCCCAATACTGGAATATGGTACACGGCATCACACCTGAAGAAGTGTTGCAAGATCTTGAAGGATTACAGACAATGCGGACACTTGGCCGGAATATGGCATGGCTCTTAAAATCAATCGAAGCGGGTAAAAAGGCAGGTATTTCTCTGCCTGAAAAAGAAGATAGGGTATGGACAAATTTCATTAGATAGTCAGTAAATTATGACGAGACAAATACTGTCAATCAGAAATGCTCTTACCATTACTCTCTTTCAACCAGTAATCCTCAATTCAGACACCCTTCTAATACTGTGGATTGGTAGGTGAACTCAACAAGCACTTCTTCCATAAAGCATTTCCCTCTTTTAAAATAAAAGAATGGTGCTATTATTATATTTAACTCATAGAAAAAAGCGATGGTTGGATACTATTTATTGGAGCAAGCTCATGGGTAAATTTGTAGGATGGCTATGGGAATTTTTTCGTCTTATGCAATTATTGGATTTTGGGCTCTAATTATTAGCTATTTAGGAAATAAACCACACGGATACTGGGATAGAAAAGATAATTAATCATTATGGTATTCAATTATGATACTCGTTGGTGCTGCCCTATTAGCAGTTGCTGCGCTTTTCACTATTTTCTATGTTCTGTTGCTATGGGGGTTGATCACGTAATCGAAAGAAGAGAAGTTTGAATATTAATTGTTAGACAAGGGATTCATTATGAAAAATAATCCAGACACTCCGTCAGACATAACTGAAAAAATATTATACTGGTATTTAAGACTCAATGGATTTTATACTTTTGCAAATTTTATCATCCATAATGAACGTGGTGAAAGTGTTCAAACAGAGATTGATGTGGCGGGCGTTAGATTTCCAGAAAGAAAAGAGAATTTAGAAAGACCAATGCAAGACGAAATAGAAGACACCTCAAAAATCTTTTTTATTATAGCTGAGGCAACAACAGGTAATTGTAAAATAAATGACAAATGGCAAAAAGCATCTGTAATAAAAAGTGTAATAACCTCTCTTGGAGTAGTTAGGGCTAATCATGAAGATTTGGATGCAATAGTATCAGATATTTGCAAAAATGGTTTCTATGATTTTAAAGATGAAGTTAGATGTTTTTCATTTTTGTCTGTCGGTAAAAAGAAAGATACTCTTCGTAGAGAATATGAAAAGGTTCCACAATATACATGGGAAGAAATTCTTAAATTCATTTATATTAGATTCGATAAATATAGCAAAGAAAAAGCCGATCACGGACAGTGGGATGAAACAGGGAAATTTTTATGGGACGAGTTTAAAAAAGTTTCAGATGAGAAAGAGTATATTACAAATATTTTGAAATAATTTACCAGTGAAACTCCAACGTTGATTATATTTAATAATCTTCATTTTTCCGACTTCATGAATCTATTTGTTTGTAGCATTTTAACCCGAAGCTATGCACCGGGTTATTAATGAAAGAAACATATAGTGTCATTGCAAGTAGACGCTCAGGAGATATGGCAATCTAAACTCTTGAAATTGCATATCTTTACTCACAATGATGTGTTACTGTTTCTTAAAAGGTGTAACAAACAGTTCTGCCGATTCGGAAATCGGAATTTTATTTCCTTCTTTCTGTAACAAACAAATCTTCAAACTTGATATTTATACAACCTTTCAAAACGTAATAATCAAAAAAACGGCTGAACTCTAACTTAACATGTGGTACAAGGATTTGGGGCAGGTCAATTTATTATTGAAACTCCAATTCCGAAAGCGAAGAGTATCGGAATTGGCAAGTTGAACGATCCCGCGAAGCGGAGGGTTTAATACCCCGCAGCTTGCTGCGGAATCTGTTTCCAAAGCTTGCTTTAGGGTTCATACCAATGATTTCTGGCATGGAACGAGTGCTTTATGTATGTGTGATCCAGCCATCTCGTAAACAAAGCGGTGACGGAAGTGACGATACCGTTATAATAAACAGGAAAAAGGAGATGCAAATGGTTTTGGAAAAGTTTTGTCTCGAAAATAAAGTGGCATTGATCACCGGAGGATCGCGCGGTATCGGCAAGGCAATAGCCTTGGCCCTTGCCGAAGCAGGCGCGGATATTGTCATCGCTAGCAGAAAACAGGCAGAATTGGAAGAAACTGCCGAAGAAATTGCTTCTATAGGCAAGCGCTGTCTGCCCATCGCAACACATGCGGCCAAAAGTGACGAGTTGGAAAATCTCGTCAACAAGACGATGGCCGAACTGGGACGCATAGACATCCTGGTCTGCAACGCCGCTACCAACGCTAAATTTGCCCCGGTGATCGACACGGAAGAAGAGGCCTGGGATGCCACAATGAATCTCAACTTGAAAGGGTATTTCCTCCTGAGTAAAAAAGTGGCCAGGATCATGATCCCGCAGGGCGGAGGATCAATAATTTTCATAGGCTCAACTAATGCCTTCAAGCCCAATCGCGGCGTGGGCGTTTATTCCGTAAGTAAGGCCGGTGAACACGCCCTCGCCCAGATCCTAGCCTTTGAACTTGGTCAATACAACATCCGAGTCAATGTTTTGGCACCTGGAGCAACCAGAACGAACATGACACGTTCAGCCTTGGAACATGAAGATGCGAAAATGGAAAGGACGATCAGCAGGCGAACTGCATTGGGACGCATCGCTGAAACGGAGGACATGCAAGGTGCGGCCCTTTTTCTTGCCTCTGACGCAGGGAGTTTTGTTTCTGGGCAAACGTTGGTGGTTGACGGCGGAGCGGTAACTTATATCTATTGAACACACTGCGACGCGAAACGATTCAAAAACTGTATCATTAAATGTTTTTCCGCAAAATAAATAAACTGTAGCAGTTTTATGAGGAACGCCATTATTTGACGTCGTGCAGCGTAATCACACCTTGGGAAAATGTCATTCAAGACGCAGATCGGCAATCGTAGCCGAACAAAAAAGCTTTTGCGAAGAAATTACGGGGGGAACTCATGAAGGAAAGAAAAAATTTATTTTTGTTGACCGTTGTTTCTCTGATTTTTCTCTCAATCATCTCTATTAAACACGATATTCTCCTTTATGTTGGAGCAAGTCTTCTGGGCGTCATGATTTCAATGCACCTCTTTTTTCTCGTCGGCGTCCTCACGAAGAACCATACTTTCGTGGACACCGCCTGGGGACTGAGTTTTATCATTGTTGCCTACGTGACCTTCTGGATGCAGAAAGAGCATACGCTTCTCCATTGGCTGGTCTTGGTTATGGTCACGCTTTGGGGGGTGCGTTTATTTACACATATCATAACACGCACCGTCGGCAAGTCTGAGGATTTGCGATACCAGGAAATGAGAAAAAGCATGGAAAAACAGAAAAGTGCGGTACTGGCAAGTTATATGCGCGTCTATGTGCTTCAAGGGTTCCTGGCGTTGTTCATCGCAACCCCAATCATCATGATTAACACTCTGACGCCGAATGCTATGTCGCCGTGGTATCCCTTAGGAATATCGGTTTGGCTTGTAGGGTTTTCATTGGAAGTGGTTAGCGACTGGCAGTTGAAGACCTTTCTTTCCCAAAAACAAAACCAGGGACACCTGATGACGAGCGGCCTGTGGAAATATTCACGCCACCCTAATTATTTTGGAGAATCCTTACTTTGGTGGGGGATTTTCCTAATTGCCCTGACATTCGACGGCGGATGGACGTCCTTTTTCGGACCTTTGCTCCTGACATTTCTTCTGCTTAAGATTTCTGGCGTCCCGCCGGCGGAAAGACTCATGAAAAAACTGCCAGGTTTTGATGCATACAAGAGCCGCACCAACGTATTCATTCCAGGGTTTCCCAAAGACGCGAATCCCTCGGAATAAAGTCCGCCAAGGCTAAACAGAAATTGTCTGTGTTTTTTTATAGACTGGATAAACATTATTATGTAGGGAGTTAACGATAAGTTGGGAGTGCTCTGTCGTATAGTCGGCGCTGACGGCGATCCTCTCGAAGGAATCAATCTTCATATCACATTCTCTCTGTGGGACGGGTTTGAGGCGGAAGTTCGGTACATAAGATTATCCTGATAACTTAAATATGACTAGCAAGGTCAAAAATGATCCTGCTTTTTTTATAAGGACTTGTGAAAGAAATAATTCTGATGAC
>CAVQCU010000024.1:0-3985 GCA_963710995.1 uncultured delta proteobacterium | reverse complement strand
CGACCCATAAATTTAATTTCTCCACAATGGCGAACCTGCCTAACCAAGTAACCTGGATCGTAATCCGGCGGATGATGTTTCTCCACATAGGGCCGATTTGACTTTACATAATAATCACCAGGCGTTTGGTCGTCCAGGAATTCATGCGGCCGCTCATAGTTATAGTCATACCGGTAAATATCAAATGCCTTCTGCTGTTCTTTGATGTTTCCAGCAACAGGGTCTAATGCGTCGCTTTTCAACGTACGATGCATTCTTTCATGCCGGCCATTCTCTTGTGGACAACCTTTTTTGATGCGCTCCGGAATGATCCCCAACAAAATCAACAAAATGATTAACCGGCTAAGTCCTCGAATGCTCTTTCCTGAAAAAGGAACCCCATTATCGCTACGGATGACATCCGGTAATCCGTATTCTCGAAAGACGGATTCCATACGGTGCCGCGTCGGATCATCCCGGGGACCTTCCAACGCCTGACAGCATAAGAGAAAACGGCTGAAATTATCGCTGAGCGTTAATGGATAGCAAACCTGCCGGTTCTCCATATAAAACTGCCCCTTGTAATCAATACTCCAGACATCGTTGGGCGCTTTACATTCGCAAAAGGGTTGCGTGTATGGCGGAACGCACAATCGTTTTTTCCTCTTCTCAACAAGTCCTTCCTTCTTAAGCCAGTAACCGATGGTGCTGACGGCCGGTAACTCAAGATTCGGATGCTTACGCTTCAGCTGAGCCCGAACTTTTCTGGGACCTCGTTTACGATTCTTAAGCTTTTCCGCAATCACAAGGTCCAGAATCTTTTTGGTTGTCCGATGAGGACAATGCTTTGGAGCCCGGCTCTGTTCATTGAGGCCTTCAACACCATAATCCTTATATCGCGTCAGCCACTTGTAAACCGTCGGACGGCTGATCCCATATTTTTGTGAAAGAGCGCTGACACTGAAATATCCTGCATTCCAGTCTTCAATAAGTTGTAGCTTCAGGTCCATTTGGTTTATCACTTTCCACGGCATAGGGTGGCCTCCTTGCCGGATAGTGTAAATCATGTCCCCGGTCTGTTTTGTAAACTATCTTACCAGTTTGTACCCCTATTGCGTGTCCCCGCCGGCGGGGGACACGCAAAACAAATACTTTTTATAAATCTGCTTTAATCCAATCCGGTGGACGCATACGGCCTTGCGACACATCACGCATTTGAATGCTACTGATGCTTTCGAACATTATACCATCTAAATCATAAATCCAGCCATCAAATATCAGCGATTCATGATTGACATTTACCGGCACAACCCGGCCAAGATAGGCGCCTCCTTTTTTTGTCTTCTGATAAATTACTCTTTTTTCAAATCCTGTGGGAAAAGGGACAATGCCGCCAAAGCGTTGCCCCCAAACACAGGCCGCGTGCATTGCCGCGTCCAGAGGAAATGGAGAACCGAGCAAATCTTCATTCGCCTCGTTGCCCCCACCCGAAAGATAAGCCACAGCGCCCTCAGGTGAAACTGATAAATCACCGACGATGTTTTGATAAGCCGTCCTAAAAGGCACCAACTCCCGATAAATAGTAGTTGAAGGCACGCTTATGCAATCTCCTTCCAGTTTATTTACAACACGAAAAGGGGGCACGGAAGATGGCGCGGAATCAGCGGCGGTAAATTCCACGCGGGCATGTTCGACTGTGCGGCTGATCGTGCCGTCCTTCGATTTTACCGAGGTTACAAGCGAAGCGACGACGCCATCATCGGCAGTTTCTATATCGACAGATACCGCCAGATGCCGCGTATCTGGCAAGATTGATAAAAAACGGGAAAAGCGCGCCTTGTGCAGATAACTGATGTTTATTTGCGGAAAATTGTTTTTAACAACTTTGGCCAAAACAATTAACAATTCCACCGCGGGCAAAATGACTTTTCCATCGAAATAGTGATCACACAGATATGGGTATATTTCAATATTCCAGGGATACCGTTTTTTTTGATTTAACCGGGGAACGATTTCCATAATTGAACCGTTTTCGGATCGACGGCCACTGGAGTGCCCGTCAAATTTAAAGCGCAATGCTTTGTAAAGCCGATGCAGATTATATGTCCCTTTTCCGCGTGCGTGATGACGTAGTCAAACTGCAAACGCACCCGCTCCAAATTTACCGGCCGCGTATAGATATACATTAAATCGTCGTAATACAAAGGTTGATAAAAGCTGATGCCCAAATCGAAAATCGGATAAACATAGCCGCTTTCCTCGATTTTTTTGTAGGAATAAGCGACATCGCGCATCAATGAAGTCCGGCCGAATTCAAAATAACGCAGGTAGTTAGCATGGTAAACCACTTGTGAACGATCCGTATCTACGTACAAGGTCCGGTATATCGAACGATGCCAGACAAGCCCGGTGGTGACATCGCGCACATAAAGTTCATCATTACTGTATATTTCCGGTTTAAATGGTTTAGGTTTCATTTTTACACTCCTCTAAAAATAACACAGCAATTTGTTCCGCCGAATCCGAAGGCGTTGGAAAGAGCAATTTCGTATTTTTGCTTACGAGCCTCATTAGGCACAACATCAATATCGGCAAGACCGGGATCGGGAAGATGATTAATAGTGGGTAATATGATGCCCTTCCTCATTCCCTCGATGGTCAAAGCGGCTTCAATAGCTGCGGTCGCGCCCAGCGTATGTCCCAACTGCGATTTGTTTGAGGATATGGGAATCTTTCCTATTCTCTTGCCAAAGACTTCCCGCAGACACTTTACTTCCGTGCTGTCACCTTTAGGTGTGGAAGTGCCGTGGGCATTGACATATTGGATATCTTCCGGTTTCAATCCGGCATCTTCAATAGTTTCCCAAATAGCGCGGATAATAGTCGAAGTATTGGGGCTGGTGTAATGATGGGCATCCGAAGTCCACCCGATACCCAAAACTTCGGCCCGGGGTTTTAGTCCGTAAGCTTTAATCATTTCTTCCGCTGCCAGAACAACCACGCCCGCGCCTTCCGAAAGGACAAAACCTTTGCGGTCAACGCTGAAAGGCCGCGATGCCAGTGCCGGATCAGCATAAGCGCGATCATTGGGATGAACCTTGATCGTGGCGTTCATATTGGCAAACCCGTGAATAAGCTCCGGCAAGATAGGGGCGTCCGCACCGCCGGCCAGAACAAAATCGCAATCGCCATCCCTGATCATTCTTGCTCCGATACCGATCGCATGGTTGCCGGAAGCGCAAGCGCCCTGCGGCGAAAAAATAGGCCCGGTAAATTTTAACAGCATTCCCGCTTTGCCGGCGGGAAGATTCGCGCATAAATTAGGCAGCAAATAAGGGCTGACCCTCAGCGGCCCGCGGTGTTCCAGGTCGTGCGCGGCAATGCGAAAAGCATCCGATCCATTGAGCGCTGAACCGATAAGGCAAGCCATTCGCGAAGCAATCTGGTCATCAATGGAAATTCCTGAATTTTGCAGTGCCTCTTTACAGACAGCCATAGTCAAAATCACAAAAGCCGCATTCCAATTATAAACTTCTTTCGCGTCGGTAAAGTCAAACTCCAGTGGATACCAATCCGGTATTTCTCCGACTATGTCGCAGGCTGATTCTATTTTACAACGCGTTACCTTCCGAAAACCAGCTTCACCCTTGACGGCCCTTTTCCATGTTTTCTCAAAGGTACTTCCCAGCGGGGTGGCAGCGCCGTAACCGATGACAAAAACTTTTCTGTTTTTTGGTGCTTTCATAGTACAATTATTATCCTTTATGCAAGCCTGTGCAAGACCAGACAGGAATTGCATCCGCCAAAGCCAAACGCGTTTTTCAATACAAACTCCTGTTTTAATTTTCTTGCCCCTTCGGCAACACAATCAATTTCAATTGCCGGATCAGGAATATAATTTATCGTGGGAAGCAAAGTTTCTTTGATCATCCCTTCCATGGCCAATATGGCTTCGATGGCACTGGATGCGCCCATCGCATGGCCAAGTTGTGATTTGTTCGCCGAC
>CAVQCU010000023.1:0-7773 GCA_963710995.1 uncultured delta proteobacterium | reverse complement strand
GAAATAAACAGGGCGCTTGGCCGTTACGCAAGAACTGAATCACCAAGGAATGGGGATAGGATTGTCACACTCCAGGGAAGAATTGATGATGGAAGAATTAACGGGCGCTTTACTTCGACAGAGGGACGAGAATTTCAATCCAGACTGGACGCCATTCGTGGTGATTATTTGCGGATGACGGAAGGAGGCAGATACGCCACGCGCGACGAGAGAACAGATATTTCCCGTCGGCTTGATTTATTGGAAGCGGATATAAACCGTTCCCGATAGAATTTTTTATAGCGTAGCATAAAAGGAGAAATATTATGCCATTGATCCAATTAGTAATTATTTTGGTTGTCGTTGGGGTGATCCTATGGGTCATTAACAGCTATATACCAATGCAGTCCACCATAAAGAAAATCCTTAACGTAGTCGTTATTATTGTGGTGATTGTTTGGCTATTGAGTGTTTTCGGATTCATAGGAAATCTCTCAACGATTCGTGTTGGAAAGTGAAGGGCCTGAAAATATTTTCAATGTAGTGAAAACAGAGCACATGTTCCTGTAAAGGCACATGTGTCTCTGAAGAGGACAACATTATTGTTGAAACTTCAATTCCGAAAGCGAAGCGTAGCGGAATTGGTAAGTTTGAACAATCCCGCGCAGCTTGCTGCGGAATCTGTTTCCAAAGCTTGCTTTGGGGTTAATACCCGTGATTAAAAGACGTGGAGCTTTGCAGCCCGCAAGTGATTAACAGCCCATAAGGGCTGACAACTGAAAAGGGGGGAGAGAAATGAAAACATACACATTGATAGGCATTGTCCTTATTGTGGTCGGAATCATCGCTCTTGCTTATCAGGGCATCACCTACACGACCAGGGAGAAAGTCGTTGATATCGGTCCCATCCAGATGACTGCCGATAAGACAAAAACGATTCCGCTGCCGCCGATCGTGGGAGGAATCGCGCTCGTGGGCGGCATTGTACTGCTGGTTGCGGGAGGTAAGAAAGACTGATGAGAGATAAAACATTGATATGCATAGGAGGCAACAAAATGAAAAAGTTATTTTTGGGAACATTGCTTTTGGCAGTGGTGCTTGTATTACCTATTCCAACGATGGCAAGGGTAGACGTAGGCATTAACATTTCTCTGCCGCCGCCCATTGTATTTGCATCACCACCGGAGATGGTAGTATTGCCGGAAACGAATGTCTACGTAGTCCCTGACTCAGATGTGGACATCTTCTTCTACGATGGTTGGTGGTGGCGTCCATGGGAAGGACGTTGGTATCGTTCGCATTACTACAACTCAGGTTGGGGCTACTATCAAAGCGTTCCATCTTTTTATGTAGGCATACCCTCAGGCTGGAGGAATGACTACAGGGAACATCGTTGGAGAGGACAGCAATGGAACTACCAGCGAATACCTCAGCAACAAGTTCAACGGAACTGGAAGGGCTGGGAAAAGAATAAACATTGGGAGAAGCAAAACTCCTGGGGTGTCCAGGGTTTGAAACCCCAAACGCGATCACAACAGCCTTCTCAAACGGTACAACCAAAATTTCAGGCAAGACCGCAAGCCCGAGATATCCAGCAACCGCAATCCCGGCCACAATTAAAAGAGGTCAAGCCACAGCGGTCGCAACAAGTTCGAGAGGCAGCTAAACCACAGCAATCGCGACAGCAATCACGAGAAGTCCAGACACAGCAACCCCGGCCGCAATTAAAAGAGGTCAAGCCACAGCGGTCGCAACAAGTTCGAGAGGCAGCCAAACTACCGCAATCGCGAGAAGTCCGGACACAGCAACCCCGGCCGCAATCTCAACCGGTTAAACAGCAAGTTCGAGAGACAGCGAAACCACAACAATCAAAACCCCAACAGGGAAAACCTGAAAGAGAGGGGGAAGAAAAACAGGATAGAAAGTAGGATGGTAAAAAGCTCACTCGATTATAAAGGAGTCTCGTATCTATCAGGGGGGCCGCATCGCCCCCTCAATCCCGCGACTTGGAATCCCCCGGCGCCAGGGAGGGAGGAATGCGTCCTCCGATAACCTAAAGGTCACGTGTCAGGTCGAGGGCAGGCTGCACTCGCGGGAGGTCGTGTTATCCTCTGCTTCGCAGGATAATTCGACTTGCAAGCTTCAGATAGCTTCGCCGGATGCGCGAATTCTATATCGAGCCGACGCCCAAAATGATGAAATTGGTGTCGCAGAAATCGATGTGCAATCAGCACGCGACAAAAGAATGACGGAGCATAACAATATATTTGCTGATCGCAAACCTGAATATTATCAGGATTTGGTTAAAACTGATTTTTAGGCATCTTCATTGTGCCTGGCGCAAGAAACTTTTTCTCTTGAAAAAGGGAATACTTTAAGCTATAGCACACGTCACTTGGGCGGTTAACTCAGCGGGAGAGTGCTACCTTCACACGGTAGAAGCCATTGGTTCAATCCCAATACCGCCTACCAAGAATATCAGTGGGTTACGGTTCACACCGTAGCCCCTTTATTTATTTGGTTGCTTCTTGTGGTTGCTCTTTTGTGTTTTTTAGACCAAATAATGTTTTGAATGGTTTGGAACAAAGATTAAGAAATTAAGAAAATATGTATTTAAACTTTTTAGAAAAAATTTAATTAAAAATAAAAAATATATAATGATAGAGAATTTCGTTAATCTTTTAATCTTTACGTTAAGATATTATTTACATTCATTGTTTGTGATTAAGATGGCCTGTGAATATTAATCAAAACTTAATCTGGTTCTACTTGTGGAATAGATCTACATAAATAATAAAAATAGAATTAGTATTGTTGTTCTCTTTTTTGGGGAGGGAGGAATAGCCGCTAATAATATATTAAGAAAGATATGGTCTTCTGCTTCTGGTTATATCTTCACGGCACCATCTGAAACTTTCATAAGTAGTCTTTGGAATAAGATCTGTTCTGCGTTATATATTGATACGGTTGTTTCTTTCTACTTAGTTTCAGTAGTGGGCAGTTGGCAAAATTGAGGATTACTGGATGAAAGTTTCGAGAATCTGCCTGTTATTTTTGAATAATATTGCCTATTTCTTCCTTTCTGTAAGTAAGCATTTAGAATTTTTCATGGACATGCTTACTTTCAATCCGTAATAAACACCGTTCACGCCTGGTGACAAACATCCGGCCTAACTATCTACATCCTATTTAACGTAGCCCTCAATATGCTGAGGTTCCACCAAATATTGAGGCCAAATGAATAATTGCATACTTTCCGCCTTTTTTCCTTTTAATCTAACCACTTGTTATTAAATAATTAATTCAAACATATGTATCTCTTTCGCTTGTTGGCAAGCTATATGCATTTACTATGTTTATGACGCTTTTAATCATACGAATGAATGTCCTTTCTGAGAAACGCATGGAGTTGTCACAGAGGATTGCTTCACTATCCAGTTCCACAAGGATGGAGAAGGGATGTCAAAGGACGAGGATGCACTTTAATAATAGTTGAACAACATGACTAAAAGAGTAATCCGATGAAAGGTCAATCCAAAACAAAGCAGACCCTGATTCAAAAAAGGGCTTCTTTGAATGAAGCCAGCGAATACGCCGAGAACATCATTAACACCGTGCGTGAACCCTTAATCGTTCTGGATCAAGATTTAAGGGTGGTCACCGCCAGCCGTTCATTCTATGAATTTTTCAAGGTAAAACCTGAAGAGACCGAAGGACAACTTATTTATAACCTGGGAAATAATCAGTGGGATATTCCCGACCTGCGGGAACTTCTGGAAGAAATCCTTCCCCAAAAGACAACCTTTGATAACTATGAGGTGGAACACGAATTTGCCACTATTGGCAGACGCATAATGCTTTTAAATGCCAGACAGATTCAAAGAGTGTTGGGCAAAGAGCGGATCATCCTTCTTGCCATCGAGGATATCACCGAGCACAAGCGATTGGAAAACTTATTAACGGATTCCGA
Source organism: uncultured delta proteobacterium (assembly GCA_963710995.1). Lineage (GTDB taxonomy): Bacteria > Desulfobacterota > Syntrophia > Syntrophales > Smithellaceae > Smithella. The sequence continues at coordinate 3,824 of CAVQCU010000023.1, read as the reverse complement.
AGAACTCTACAGGGGTGTTTTTAACACTGCAAGTGATGGGATCTTGCTTCTCGAAAAACGCGAAGGAAGAATAGCTCATATAAATACGGCCGCCGAGAAAATGTTGGGCTATTCAGCAATGGAGAGCATTGGCCGTAATCTTCAGGACATCGGTTTTGTGTTTAATGATGATTTTCAAACGATAATACAAAAGTTGAGTGCGAACGGCATTATTAACTACGCTGACGTTCCAATAAAAACTAAGTCCGGGCAACATATAGATACTGATATCTATATCGTAGACAAAACACGGGTTGTACAATGCAATATCCGCGATATTGCCAAACGCAAGCAGGCGGAGAAATCGCTGCAGAAAAGCGAGGAAAACTTCCGCCTTTCTCTGGATGATTCCCCGTTGGGAGTCCGCATCGTGACTGCGGAAGGTGAGACACTTTATGCTAACCGGGCTATCGCAGACATCTATGGCTACAGTAGTATTGAAGAGTTGAAAGGAGCCCCCCAGAAGAAGCTCTATACGCAGGAGAGTTATGCCGAGTTCGAGATAAGAAAACAAAAAAGAGCGCGGGGAGAGTTTGGCCCGTCTGAATATGAAATAAGCATTGTGAGGAAAAATGGCGAAATTCGCCAAGTTCATGTTTTTCGTAAAGAAACCTTTTGGAACGGCGCAAGACAGTTTCAGGTAATATATCAAGACATCACGGAGCGCAAGCAAACTGAGCAGGCTTTAAAGGAAAGTGAAATTAAATATCGCCTGTTGGCCGATAATATCCATGACGTCATTTTCGTTTTGGATATGAATCTGAATTATATTTATGTCAGCCCTTCCGTAAAAATCCAGATGGGATATGAACCGGAAGAGGTGTTGCAACAAACGCTTGCTGATACGATGACACCTGCCTCCATGGATCTGGCCATGAAAAATCTGTCGGAAATCATGGAACTGGAAAAATCCGAACATAGAGAGATTAACATATCCCGGACGCTTGAGTTGGAAATGATACGAAAAGATGGAACCACCGTGTGGGCAGAGATGAAGCCTTCCCTTATCAGAGATGAAAATCAGCAACCCGTGAGCATTTTGGGCATAACCCGCGACATAACCGAACGCAAGAAGGCGGATACGAAACTTCTGCTGATACTCGAAAATCTCAGGAAGTCGTTTAGCACGACCATCCAGGTTCTGGTATCCGCTATAGAAATGAGAGATCCTTATACGTCCGGTCACCAGCTCCGGGTTGCAAACCTTGCCTGTGACATCGGCAAGGAGATGGGATTAACTCCGGAGATAATAGAAGGAATCCGCATGGCAGGTTTCATCCATGACATAGGGAAATTATCCATCCCCGCGGAGATATTGTCCAAGCCTACCAAATTGACGGAAATTGAATTTTCTCTGATTAAAGAACATGCCCGAAGCGGATACGAGATGTTGGAGTATGTGGAATCTCCCTGGCCACTGGCACAAATTGTTTACCAGCATCACGAACGGATGAACGACTCAGGCTATCCAAGAAATCTGAAAGGGGATGAAATTCTTATAGAGGCCCGCATTATGGCTGTGGCCGATGTCGTGGAATCCATGGCTTCCCACCGTCCCTATCGTCCGGCTCTGGGCATTGAAGCAGCCCTTGAAGAGATCGAGAAAAATAAGGGAATTCTTTATGACGATACTGTCGCAGATGCCTGCCTTAGATTATTTCGGGAGAAAGGCTATCAGCTTTATAGTAAGATAAAGAAACCAAAACCGTTAACTTAATTATTTGTTCGATATGTATGTAAATCCGAACAAGCAACACTGCTGATTTCTGTGCTTCGCTTATTAATGGAACCTTTTCCTGTTTATCTCCGCCGTTGCCATTACCATTACCAGGTTTAGCTGTTTTGGTTTTCTTAGGTTTTGCTTCAGCAGTAGAAGTATTTGTTTCAGCAGAAGCTTGTTCCTGTGTTTCATTCTTTTCTTTCACTTCTGTCTGAGCTTCTGTCTTTACATTTGCAGCTGCCGGTTCCGCTTTCTTGGGTTTGACAAAAGGCTTTACATTATTTTTAGTAATATTGTTCCCGATAACTTCATTCAAATCCCCCAGTTGCTCCAGAGCCGTCATTCCTATGTTGTCCATATCACGGAAAGCTCTTGCTTTTGCCCTGGTGCTGGCCATACGGATTAAATGCCTGGCCACCTTGGAATTGCAGTTTGCAGGATTGGCGTCTCCTATATCGGAAAACTTCTTACCGTCAACTGTTTCCACTTTGGCCTTGCATATAGCTGTCTGTTTGTTTTCATCTGACGGGAATTGAATAAGTTCCACATCAACCATGCTGAGATTCTTCTGATGGGCAACATCAAGCAGTCCGGAATACAGCACAAAATCCTTATCGTCGATCTTCTTGATGAAAGATTCGTCCAACTTAGGTCTCCATCTCTCCAGATAATGAACGTTTTCCAAATCATTATCGGTAATGGAATTCATCACTGCCATTATGTGCTTGCACTTAAAGCTGCGGTCTTTTGCATAATTTTTTGCAAAGTCCCCACAGTTGCAGAGATATTCTGTTTCGTTTTCATAGCCAACCTTGTAACAGATTTTTCCTTCTTCGGATTCCACATAAAACCAAGGAGAATCCTCTAGGTGAAATACTTTTAAGTTCTGTGATTTTTCACTTCTTTTCGCGGCGTCGTTTGCTGTCATCGTGTTTCCTCCCTGTTATTATGTCTATCGCGGCAATCGTTATATCGGCTAGCATTTCTGCTACCTTGATAATTAATTTAAGTGTCGATTTATTCATCCGTCACCTCCTGCGTTAAAATGGTGGATCGTCATTGATTGCTTCCGCGGTTGCTCCATCTTTAAACCCTCGTCCGTCGGTTTTAATGAACTCGATGGTGTTGCCCATGATTTGAAAACTGGAGCGATTCTGACCTTCCTTATCAGTCCACTTGTTCTGATCCAGCTGGCCGGAGATTGCAATCCGGGCTCCTTTGTGGAGATGCTTGGCACAGATTTCCGCCAACTTGTTAAATGTGACTACTCTGATCCAGCAGGTTTTTTTCTTTGCTGCTTGAAAAGCGAGATCAAATGATGTAACGGGAACTCCTTCAGCGGAAAAGAATTCCTTGGGATCGTCTTCCAAGTTTCCTGTAATGACAGTTTGATTTAACATTGTATTGTATCCTCCTTTCTGAATTGTGTTTGGTTGGATGTTTATTTGAATGTGACCGAAAATAACTTGAAATAATCCCTCCTTTCTTGGTAAATTAATTTAAATTACATAAATTTATATATGTAGAAGTGAGATCCATTATGGAAAAAACAGAGTTGCTGGAAATCATCAAAAAATTACTAATGAAGGATTATATATGATTCAACTTGAGCATCCATCCCAGGAAGATATTGAGGAAAAGATAAAAAGCAAAGAATCTTTTTTGGTAGTAAAGATTTCGGGACTTAAGGAGTTGATGAAATATTGCTTTTTAATAGTGAAAATAATTCAAAATAATCACATGACTTGTAGAGTCAAGACAAGAGGTAGGAAAGTTGTGGCTCTTCCATTCATATTTTTACCACCGACATGGTGGTACTTAGGAAGTCAAGTTGCTCACAACCTATTTACTTTTAATCCAGATTGGATAATAACTAGAAATATTTTTACACGAAAAATATGGGTTAAGTATTATAAACCCTAATGAATTATCCCAACCTCTTGTTGATAATAATATATTGTCATTATGATGCACTTGGATATTTCTCATTACTATGATAGTTTTGCTAACATGGAGTTAAACTATATGAAAAACATTGTTCTTAGACTGCCCGATTATGAGTGAC
>CAVQCU010000022.1:0-40363 GCA_963710995.1 uncultured delta proteobacterium | reverse complement strand
GCTCAGTTCCGCCACCAATTGCTTTAATTCCTCATTCTCATTCCGGAGTACTGTTACTTCGCTGCTAGTGGCTTCACGGATCGTATCCCCATTCAATTGCCTTTTCCCCGCTTCTAAAAAGGCCTTGCTCCACTTGTAGTAAATACCCGGTGCTATACCTTCTTTTCGACAGATATTGGCTATGCTGTCTTCTCCTCGCAAACCTTCCAATATGATCCGGATTTTCTCTTCTGAATTGAACTTACGGCGGGTGTTTCGTTTGATCTCTTTGACTACTGATTCTGCATCTTGTTTGGTTTTAGGTAACATCTCTTTTCTCCTTTCTTGGTTGATTATAACCTAAAACCGTCTCTTATTTTAAGACCTCATCTGTCCACTCTCCTTTGAACCGCTACATTCCTTCAGAATCTTATCCTTGTTTTTTATTTCCGTGCGGACAAAGGATACGGCAAGCATGGTGTAGGCCCAGAGTTTCGAAATGGAGAAAGCGAGATTGCCGGTACGGCTTAACATGCCTGCAACTGTAATTGGGATACCCAGGATAATGGTCACAATTCCCGCCCACAGCCCAAGCCACGTAACGCATATTGCCTTGTATATTGATTTCATATCGAACTACCCCTGATATTTATACCATATGTTAATTTAGAGTTCAGCAGATTTTGTTTATTTCCAATTGAAATGTTGTATTAATTAGGAAAATGAGAAAAACAATCTTACAGGAAGAAGTGCTTGTTGAGTTCACCGACAAATATTAATTGAATTAATTAGTATATTTTTCTTTAATTTATTGCCTTTCAATTAAGAAGACGCATAACACGTACGCCTTTCTTACCTATCTCAAAAGCGAAGTCACTGCGGGATGGGTCACCGCCTGTAGCATCTGTTATTGTGAAATATTCTATTTCTACTTTTCGATCTTTGATCTCATGGGCTTTTTCATAATTTATCTGATTTCCACTAATATCAAAAACTTTAGGGTCTGACCTTACATAGAAAATATCCTTATCACCATTATCGGCCGTAACCTCAAGTTTAATGTTTATATTGGAGAATCCAATACCTTTCGCAAAATTGCCGCCTGTAACAGTTCCAATAAAAGTATCGGTTTGTGTACTTTGTTCCAATCGTGCTTGTGTAGTTACATTCGGTACATGTGGCTGATTATTATTGATGATTGTTCCCAAGGTTAACGTTTTTACATAATACTTACCCTCGTAATCTTCGAGTGTTAAGAGTTTGTTGTTTAAATCTATTAATCCCATATAAGGTTTCTGCTGGATAAATATAACATCACCTGCTTTCGCCGATATATTTATTTCTGCCCAGTTGCCTGCTTTTGAAAGTATCTTATGTTCGCCAGGGGTGAGATTAAAGTATATGTATTGTCTTCCTATCGTGAAACCTATTTCTGATTTCTGGTCTTGATTGTCAATAAATACATCGAACCTGCATCCTTTACAGTTTAAAGATGACGGATTTACAACATAAACAATAGCCTTCCCCTCTTCGGGGAGTTTGGGTAAATGATAGCTAACAACGTCAGCCTTCATTTCTTCTGGTCGCGGTAGACTGGCACATCCAAAAAGGATGAAGCATGCAAATAAAAAAATAACAAATTTTACAGCCCAATTCTTTAACATTTAATTCACCCTCACGCTGTATTGCAATAAATCTGAAAATTAATAAAAATCTTCACTTATTTATTAAAGATTACTGGTTGTAATCTAGCATAAAATTACAGTTTTGTAAATTGAGACTTTCAGGAAGTTATCTTTATTTTTTATATTCCCAACTTTTCCGATAAACACCGGATAAACATGATTAAACACCTGTTGGAAAATAATTTATTAAAATGTTGCTATTTAAATTTACAAAAATGATAGAATCTTTTCGTTCACCTACAATAATACCTTTTACCTTTTGTCCTTTTTTACATAACTCCTCTTTCGTCCAACCCATGTAACGCAAGATTTGTCCTATAGTTTCATCCGAAGCTTGTCTTTTTATCTCTATAACTACAAAGTCTTTTTTTTCATCAATACAGAGCATATCCATAGTTCCAACAGTTTGAGTATCATAATGACCTTTTTTAGAATTTTGTGCTTCTTCATCAAAATATTTTAAATTTTTAAAAAGTCTATGTAGATTTTTGTGAAGCAAGTTTTGACAATTTTCTTCCGGTGCTTCAAATTCTTCTTCTGATTTTTCTGCTATAATTTCTTCTTCAGCCACATCCTGTTCTTTAGGAAACACATCATAAAGTAAATATTCATACTCATAGTTACCAAATTTTCTATTTGCCTTTTCTTCTAATCTATCTTTTATTTTTAAAAGACAGTAATTATATTCAAGGTAAAGATCGAGCCCCGTCCTTTCACTTTCAAATCCACTGTTTAATATCTTATAAAGAAAATGATCTTGGTCGTTGAAGATTGGTAAAAAAATATTTGGGTAATATATACTTAACAATTTGGGAACTACAGTCCTTCCTGTTCTAAAACCATTGATTTCTTTTGAAAGGGCTACTATAGTTTCAATATCTTTTAAATAACCCCCATCATTTTTGTATACGTTTTTAGAATTAATAGAAATAATGTTTTGAATCAACAACTTTATTTTTGGAAAATCTACTTCATAACCGAACTTGTATTTTGAACCACCCTTAATACTGCCGAGTTTTCTTGTTCGCCATTCAAGATCATAGGCTATACAACCGTCTTTTTTCCCTAAACCAGGAAAGTAATCTTCTTTTTTTAAATTTTTAATAAACTCTTTATTGTATGTTTCAAGAAATTCCAGCGCGCCGGCCAGAGCGTTGGCGGTGCAACTGCCCAGTTGTCCCTGATCTTCATACTTTCGAACAGAATGGACGCAAATCCACCAGCGGAGGTAACTTTGCCGGTATACGAAGCACGGCGCTAAGCAAATAATCACGTTGATCGGGCACATCGGGTACCCACCCATAGCCGGAAATTTTAAGTTTACTTTTTTTTGAAGCAACAACTTTTTTTACTGGCATATAAACCTCCTTGCTCAAAAAATATTTGTGAACCATTGTTAAATAAGTTTTTGCAGGATACAAAAAAGATGAGGATAAAACAAACGTTTTTTCCTCAGGGATTATAAAGAAAGTTGTCAAACGTACTTTATCGACTTCATCTATAAGTCAACGATTTCCAATACAGAATTGTGGTGAGGATTACCATTTGTAATCAGGTATTTTCAAGTTGAAAACCCTTGAATAGTAAAATGCGGTTTGTATCGCATCTCAGGCCTTTTTATAGAGCTGGTATCGGGCCCGCCCCGCTTGCTTGGCTTGATACATGGCAATATCGGCATTTCTTAGGAGTATATCATCATCTGTTCCATCATCGGGATAGACAGCGATGCCAATACTCGTTGTCACAACGAGTTGATGTGTGTCAACGAGAAAGGGCTTACAAAAACTGTCAACGATCTTCTGTGCAACTTGGATCGCATCTTCTATTGTCTCTAGGTCCGGGAGTATCAATACAAACTCGTCGCCACCGAAGCGAGCAATGGTATCACCCTTCCTTAGAGCTGCATGTAGCCGTTCTGCCGTTGCCTTGAGAGTAAGATCCCCTATATCATGACCTAGGGTATCATTTACGTCCTTAAAATGGTCGAGGTCGAGCATTGCGATTCCTACTTTTTTTTGATTTCTCTGGGCCTGGACTATAGCAATATTCAAGCGATCGGAGAAGAGTTTCCGGTTGGGAAGACCCGTCAGGGAATCATGGTAGGCCATCTGCCGGATCTTTTCCTCTGTCTGCTTTCTCTCGGTGATATCCCTGATCACGACAACAACACCCTCGCTCCCCTTAAGTGATACGGTCATAATCTCCAAGGGGAAAGTTTCGCCAGTGCGTTTCCGGCCAGTTGCCTGTCCGATATGAAAACCAATCTTATTAATAGAATCGTATATCTCGGTGGGACGGTTTTTATCCACCCGACGGTCGAGGTAGAGTAAATCCGTCGTCTTATTAATTACCTCCTCCGGAGAAAAACCAAAAATATTTACACTTTCATTGACCATCTGAATCCGGCGGTGGGAATCAACCACCATGATAACTTCCGTCTTGATACTTGCCAGAATATTGCGTAATTTTCTCTGCCTATAGACCGCATTGCGCCAGCGCCGGTAAGCAACCCATAACAGGGCAAGTATCCAAAAGAAGAGCAAATTGCTCACCCACTGATAGTATTGATATGAGATATACTGTAAGAATGAAATAATATTGAAGAACAGGTGATATACACCTAGGGAAAGGGCAATAGCAATTGCCACCCACAGGTCTCTCGTTTCACGATTCGGAATATCGGTCCCGATCATAAAAAAACCATTACCTACCTGAAATAAATAAGGCCTTTTGCCAACAGTCGATGCATTAGAAAAACGAAACACTTAGGCTTCAGGCTCTGGTAATTACCTATCTGATACTTTCGGTAATCTCCGTATTTGTTTCCCCGCTGAAATACATTATATTTTACTGGTGATTCACATTTTTTCCCAGCAGTTTATTCGCAAAGACCTGATAAAAAACTAAATCAGGGATGTCTAAAAACTGACCTATCCTGTATTCTCTTACCACAAGTTAAGTTAGAGTCCAGCCATTTTTTGATTATTACGAATTGAAAGGTTGAATGAACTGGGAAAATAAGAAAATCAACTTTACAGGAAGTTATCGATTAAATTTATATTCACGGGCAGGACAAGTTCTATTTAAGGCAAAAAATGAATACGTCGGATCGACGGAATTTAATCCCCAATTTACTTCGATTGTAACTCTTTTTTTGGGGGGCTGTTCAAAAATGTTCAGATACAAGGCGCGCAAAAACTGAACCGCGAGGCGTATGTCAATATACGTTGAGCGGTGCGGTTTGCAGCGCAACGCAGCAGATGAGCGTTTTTCAACAGCACCTTTATTTCTAGGGCAAATCTTTCCCTTTCGTCGCCATCATAAACCCTGCGTGCTTTACACTTTTGAGTGATTTTAATTTCATAAAGAGTTTCTCTATTTCCGTAGCCTTACCTTTAGTTATAATAATTTCAAAGCAATTGTGATGATCTAAGTGGATGTGCTGTGTGGAGAGAATGCTGTCATGATAATCATGTTGGATATCCATAACTTTATTGACCAGTTCTCTGGCATGATGATCATAAACAATGGTTATCGCGCCGGTTACTTCTTTATTTTCCGTCCATTCTTCTTTAATCAGTTCTTCTCTGATTAAATCACGGATGGCTTCGGATCGGTTTGTATATTTATGCCGTTTGATATGCCGGTCAAATTTATTTAAAAGGTCATCTTTCAGCGATACACCAAAACGAACTAATTTGGACATAACGTTTCCTCCCTTTTCAGAATGAGTGTGTTACGAAGATACAAATAACAATACTCAATAGTCAAGAAAATTTTACCGCTCGTTGGCTGGTTCTAAAAAACGTGAAATACTGGAAACGGTTCAGCCTCACAATTTCAAGAAGTACTCCACAATTGCATGAGTTGCAAATGGTGACTTCAATAAAATAATGGGACTAATATTTTCTTAAAAATACTCTTACGTATAGCACCTACTAATCCACAGTATTTGGCAGTCGTCTTAATTGATGATTACTGGTTAAAAGGGGAAAACTCTCAAATTAGCGGTGAGCATAGCGATCGGCTCCAACAACTTGTTGGGGACATCACATTGGGTTGTCGTATCATAGTCAGCGATCCTTATACTCCCTCACAAACCAGTGAAGAGATTTGTCTTTATATACTCAAATCCCACGGCTTTGCCTTCGGGAATAGGGATTTTAAAACTAGTCGAATCCGTAAATTGAGATTTCCTCTCACCATTTACGAAGAGAGAGACGCTTAGTTCTCTGAGGATTAGCTTGTTGTCAACCGTAGCATCCCGACTTATGAAGGGTATAAATACCAACAAGTGGCCATAATTCTTGAGCACATCGAGTTCGCTGCCTAGGATACCAGTGCCTAGCATCGCTCTAATCTCGATGTTTACCTTAAGATTACCATCGGGCAGTTTTACCATTTTCATTTTTTCGAGTGAAAAAAGAATTGCACCGGCTTCATCCGCATCTCTTACATATATACGTGCAAAGGCCTCAACTTTGTTCCACATCATGGGAATTATTTCTCCAGGATGTATTTTCCAATTGCCCGAGAAAATGCATTCAATATTCCCCTCAATTGTCTGTATAACCCTGGCTTGTTGTTGCAGATTTATATTGACGTTATTGGCAGTGATCCCACCAGTCTGTCCGATAGAAGTGACAGAAAAGTTTTTTTCTGGGGGCGGACTAGACAGGGGGGCTTAGTATCCGGTGGTAGCTCCTTCTTCGCAGGGGCTGGTTTGCCTTTCGGGTGGGTGCTGTTTTGGGCACGGATCACCTTTCTAACTTCCCCAATGTATTCTTTGAGACGTTTGGACTTCTCGGTATCACTAAGTGTCTTGTCATCACGTAAGGATGAACAGTATGTAGCAAGCATCATTTGTTCAAGATACACTCTTCCAGCATCTGGTAAATTTGCAAACAAATCTCGCGTAGCGTTTCGGGTAGTTGTTTTAAGCTCTGCTCCCTTAAGAGGGCCTATCTTTAATGCCTCAGCGGCTACCATTATCTCCCAATCTTTCTTGGCTTGTTCCGGAAATTTGGGGCAGTCAAGGGCGAAGACTTGACTAAGCGATAACATTGCTAGTGCTAATGTGGTATAGACTACCATCTTAATAATCATTTGATTATCCTTTCATGTCCAACAATTAATATACTTGATTGGTTATTCCCATATTGATAGCTACGATTGGAGCATTCAATAATTTAATTTTAATTTGAGATACTGCTTACTACGAATAAGTAAAAAAAGACTTGTTTTCTAACAACGTGATGACACAATTTATCAAGGAAATTTTAACTGCAATTTGTGAGATGAATTTTGTTTATTGCGGATTGAAAGCTAGCATATTCGTTTAAGTTGACGATTTGTGGATAACAGGAAGAAATACTCTAAATCCGGCAAAGTATATTTTTAATATGACATACAAAATGGAAACTATTTGTATTTAAACGGTATTTTTAAGAAAATATTTTTAAGAGTTTATGCGATCTCTTAACGGTAGTCTTTTATGACAGCAATAATTGATTTTCCTTTGATCTCGATTCCCCAATACTGGTAACATAAATTGCCGGCTGACCAAGAATGGGGCACTTTGCCTCACAGAGTCCGCAGCCAGTGCACAGCTCCAGATCAACGTGTGGTTGATTTAAGTTCATTGCGCTCCCGTTTCTGTTCATTACTTTTGCCTTTTCCAGCCAGATTGCTTTCTTCGGAGTAGGACAAACTTCCTGGCAAACAATACAAGGCGTGGCATGGGCATAGGGCAGGCATCTGCCCTTGTCAATCATAGCCAAACCTATTTTTACTTTTTCTTTTTCCGGAAGCTCCAATCTCTTTATCGCCCCTGTTGGGCAGACCTGACCACAGAGTGTGCAGCGATATTCACAATAGCCGATGCGCGGAATAAGAACTGGTGACCAGATCCCTTCAAGTCCGGCCTCCAGAAATGCCGGTTGAAGACCATTGGTAATACAAACTTTCATGCATTCACCGCATTTTACACATCTGGCCAGAAATTGTTTTTCATCGAGGGAACCCGGCGGCCGGATTAATTTAGGCTCCGCTGCGCCCGCCTGTTTGTTGATCGCTGTAATCCTCATCAGTGGGACAGCGATCAGGCCGGACAGGATCGTACCAATGATTCTTCTTTTACCCAAATCAATGGGAGCCGTCAGCGTCTTCTTAAAAAATCCAAACCCAACGGTATTTTGCAGACAGAGATCATCGCAGTTCATACAAGCCATGCATTCCGTATTATGCCATTTTTCTTTTTGATCAGGAGAGGCGCCCCCCTGACAGGCAAAATCACAGGCTCCGCAGGAATTGCAGCCTTCGCTTACCGACCGTTGCAGAAATGCAAAGCGGGAAAACAGCCCCAGAAGAGCTCCCAGAGGGCACAGATATTTACACCAGAAACGTTTCTCCAGAAGATTCAGGCCCAGAATGATGAAGAACAATAGCCCCAGAAAAACGCTTTGAAGAAAAAAGGGTTGCTGAAAGGGAAGCCAGATTTTTTTGAAAAGCGTGTAGATGGATTCGAAAATATTAACCAGAAAAGGGATATTCAAATTATAGAACAAGTCAAAAGTGGCCTTTGTTGCATAGACGATTAGCGGATAAACAGACAACGAAAATGAACGAATCAGAAGTGAAATAGGGTCAAGAATGCCGGTGAACTGCAGGGAAAAAAGTGACAAAGTAATCATAAAAATCAGGATGCAATATTTCAACCAATGCCAGTTTAACGGGGCTCTTGAGGAACGCTTCTTTTGCAAAGCACCAACCATATTATTCAGCGTTCCCATAGGACATACCCAGCCGCAGAAAACACGTCCCAAAATTATCGTAGCAATGATCACTAAAATGGCCAGGAGAAATGTTTGCTGCCACGCCCGGCTGGAAAGGATTGTGGTGATGAAAATCAGAGGATCGGCATCTAAAAATATTTTAACAGGATAGCCGAGTTCGTCAACTCCCTTGGATTCAGTTTGCAGAAAGAGCCACAAAAACGTCAGCAAAAATAATCCCTGCGTGACTATGCGAATTTTTCTGATCATATAAAAGCTCTATGGGCCATTAAATGTTTGAGCCCTTTACACAACTAAGTATTCTGTCATTCCGGGCTTGAACCGGAATCCAGAATGTCCCTGATGTTACTGGATTCCCACCTGCGAGACTGTGTCGTAATCCTCATTTGCCATTGCGAGGAGTGCCTCGCGCTCCGTGGCAATCTCTATGATGTCAATTAACTACGAGATTGCTTCGGTTGTTTCACGCCCTCGCAAAGACATTGCGACACATTCTCTGCGCAGGGATGACGCTATTAACATATTTTATTGCCGGAGTAATAGTAATGATAACTCCAGTGCTTCCTAAGAAACTTAAACGGGTCATTGCGAGTGAAGCAAAGCAATCTCTCATAGTTAGATTGCCACGGCTCCTTAGCGTCGCCTCGCAATGACAGCATATGTTTCTTTTATAAATAACCTTGATGCGTAGCACCAGAGTTGGCTGTTCACAAAACTATCAGACGTTTATTTTTTTAATTCTTAATTTGGAGAGGTCCATGGTGCCCAGTCCCGCTTTGTGTCCTGCCACGACATAGCCTAAGGCTGCCCCTTTCAAATCGAAGAGCGTGGCGCCAAAAGCATCGATGGCCACCTGATCCCTGCCTGCAACAACAGTATTGAGCTGCCTGACATCAGCTAGGTCTCCTCCCTGCGGTCCATTGGCAGTCAGTATGCGCACCGCATCAAGGATAATCAGTGTGGGCTTGACGGCCATGGCGATATCTACCAGACTGCCATCAATGCGCTGGTGTATCCTTCCCCGAGAACTGCCCATGATTCCCATCAGGTTTTTCATCCCTAGGGTAAGAGTGGAAAGGCCATGGGTCTTGGCAATGGGAATATTAATAAACTTGTCCGCTTCGATAGCTTCGGTATAAAGAGGCCATGATTTCAGGGCAACACCGGATAATTTTACGTCACGGAATTTTCTATCATCTATATAGCTGACAATGCCGCCGACAGCGGTGGCCGCCACGGAAATGCCGCTTTGCTTATAGCACCGCCGCGGATCCACAACACTATGATCAAAAACCTTAACTTGCTTTGCCCCCGCCTCGTAACACAAAGCAACCACTGTTGAAATTACTTCCGGATTAGTAGTTGCCGCATATTCGGGCAGTCTATCCCATCCGATATTCGGTTTAACGACAACAATGTCTCCCCTGGATATGAAAGCCCTGATGCCACCCAAGCCATCAATGGCCGCTTTTGTTATCCCGGCGGGCGTTAGGCCGTGAGCGACAATGAGGTCTGTCTTCTCCGCAGCCTCCAGCGCTTTGATAAATAAACTTGCGTTACCCGGTATGGCTAAGGTAATACCGGTGACAATAGTGGTTTTAAGAAAATCCCTGCGATCCATTGAACACCCACTAAAACTATTGGTAAAAATTCATTACTTGAAATTGATAACTTTTGTTTCATCGGGCCGAGCCTGTATTGATGCGTCCGTGCAGTTGTTCGATAAGCTGTTTGGCTACAGATGTATTTTTAACCCTGACTGCACCGATGATATAGCGTCCAGACTGCTCTATTAATACGCCGCCATACAAAGGATCGACGGCGATTACTTGCATGCGGGCCGGATTCCCGGTCATTTGAATGCTCTGCCCTTCTGCCTTAAGATAAGAATGGTATTGATCAAAAGTCTTGCGGGCAGCGGCTTGTGTATCCTCGTGTATTACAAAAATCTGCATCTTTTCATCTTGCGCTGCGGCATCAGCTATAATACCCTTGCGAAAGAAGACATATCCCAAAAGGCTTTGCGCAAGATACCGTTCGCTCTTCGGCACAAGCGCCGAGATCTTCAAAATCTCCAGCTCTTTGGGCGGACCTGCACCTGCCGGGAGGTTTCCGGAAATAGCCCGGGCGCATGCTAGGAAGATATCTTTTTTGAGACTTGTTGCTCCGGCGACTTGCAGCCGCACAAAATATCTATCCTGATAGAACATCAATTGGGAAGAAGACACAAATCCCTCGGCGCCGATTGTAACCCACAAATTATTTGTCTTGCGGTAGTTGGAGTAAATTCCAAAAGCATCAAGCACAGAGGCCATTCTGTAAACATCAGCGACAATGGATAAATCAGGATTCTGCTTATTTACATAACTTGCTGTGGCCATAGCGTCAAACCTATAAGGGAAATAGAGTTCGGCTTCTCCATCGATATGATCAAACAGGGTATCCTTGTCGTAAAGCTGTACTTTTTCCTCGATTACCCAGTTCTCAGCAAAGCCTTTTCCGGGAAGAACATCTTTGATGGAAAGGCCGGCAGCATGAACTTGATTCGACAAAGCCAAGATTATTATTAAAAAAATAAATAGAAAAGACGGCCTGGTATGAGAATTTTTGTGCATATTTCTCCTAAGCCAATATTTTTCTGGCCCGTGCCATCTTCTCGGGAATATCAAGACAATTAACACACCTTGCCACACAAGTCTGACAGGTGAGACATACGGAGGCTGAAGCAATCGCCGGAACTTCTCTGTATGTAGCACGGGAAAGCTCCATGCTCCTGTATGCTTCCGCATACATGATGCACCGGTTGATCGTGCTGATTGCTACACCATTGGGGCAGGTAGATTCACACTTCCCGCAGAAGTGACAGTAGTAGGGAATTACGGCAGCGCCATAGCGCTTCAGAACAAGCTCGTCGAAATAACTTAATTTTAGACCCATCACGCCGACATCTTCTCTAAGCTCAGTCATATCCCTCATACCGGGGATTGCCGCTGTGACATTCTTATCCTGAAGCACCCATTTGAGTGCCGCCCGGTGAGGACTAATCGGGCCCAGTGTATCCGTTACATAACCACCGGCTTGAGTTTTCATAGCAATGATGCCGATTTTTTTTTGTGCGGCTTTCGCTATAGTTTCCTTCAAATCGTTATCACTCTTGAAATTATAGCCTACAAGAGCAGTATCAAAAAAACGGTCTTTATCTTCCATCAGGGCATTGAGCACCTGCACCTGGTTTGTGTGCGTGGTCACCCCGAAGAAACGCACCTTTCCCTGCTCTTTTAGTCGCACCAAAGCTTCCCTGATCTCCGAATCTGAAATCCTGATCCCGTCGGTAAGGTTGTGCAGTTGGATGACATCGATATAATCCGTTTCCAGCGCTTTCAGGCTCGTTTCCACATCTTTGAAAATGGCCGCTTTGGATACCGAAGCAGGCTGGATTTTCGTTGCGAGATAAACACGATCGCGCCTGCCTTTTAATGCTCGACCTACAATTTCCTCATTCTTACCACCCATATATTTGCGCGCCGTGTCGACATAGTTGATACCGTGATCAAAGGCAACTTCCATCACTTCCGCCTCCGGTGTCAGCATCGCCCCGAAGCTTACGACCGTAATCTTCAGGCCTGTACGGCCGAGGGTTCGATAAACAGGTGTGGGAAAGACGAAAGGCGCCACTGCTGCATATTGCAAGGCGTGGGCAAGATCACTCGTCCCGATTAAAGTTGCTGTAGTTCCTACCAAACTAGCCTTCAAGAACTCTCTTCTGTTCATTTCTACACTCCTTTCTTTTGCTTAAGCATAAAATGAGTATGAATAGATAGTCCTAATTATAACCGAGCAGTGGGTAAATCTTAGCAATTGTTGAAAAAAATATCACCAAATGAATGTATTGTCAAATATTGTGTTTGAAAAATATTTAATAAGATAAAAAATTTAAATCTTTGCATAGTTGCAGCTGATTACCGCTTAAATCACGGGTATGAACCCCAAAGCAAGCTCTTGAAACAATTCCGCAGCACGCTGCGGGGTATTGTAGCCTCCGCTGTGCGGGATTGTTTCCAATTAGCCTTTTACTATTGGATAATTCGGCTAAAAAACTTCAATGCGCTATGCTTTTGAAGTTTAAGCCTTATTACGACTTACAAATTTCAACGAGTGACCTTTAGGTTATGCACTTCGTTTTTGAAATTTTAGTCTCACAATAAATTCAGCAGCATTGAGTTTTTATTTGTGTTATATAATCATACTTATGGGATTTAAGAATACATTAAAACAGCTTCAGTGTCATATCAAAAAAATGGATTCTTTGGCTGTTGCTTATTCAGGAGGCGTGGACAGCACGTTTCTCTTGAAGATTGCTCATGATGTCTTACAAGATCGGGCTATTGCTGTAACGGCGCGATCGTCAACTTATCCGGAAAGAGAGTTTAAGGAAGCCGCGGAATTTACCCGTAGTGCCGGAATTAAGCATATTATTATTCAATCAGAGGAATTGGATATTGAAGGATTCACCGCTAATCCGCCTAATCGATGTTATTTGTGCAAATACGAATTATTTTCCAAAATTAAGGAAGTCGCTAAAAAATACAATATTAAATACATTGCCGAAGGATCAAACATCGATGACCTTGGTGATTATCGTCCCGGAATGCAGGCCATCAAAGAACTGGGGATAATCAGCCCGCTTAAAGATGTAGGCTTTGGGAAAGATGCTATCAGAAAATTATCAAAACAAATGGGGTTGCCCACCTGGGATAAACAATCTTTTGCCTGCTTAGCTTCGCGCTTTCCTTACGGTGAGAAAATAACACCAGAGAAGCTGGCAATGGTGGACAGGGCTGAGCAATATCTGCTTGATTTGGGATTCAAACAGGTACGGGTGCGTCATCACGGTGATACAGCGCGTATTGAAGTGACGGGGGCCGAGCGGCTCAAATTTTTCGATCTGGAACTGATGGATAATGTGTACAAACAATTCCAGGAAATTGGTTTTGCCTATACTTCTTTAGATCTGAAAGGTTACCGCACCGGCAGTATGAATGAAGTGATTGATATGAGAGAAGATATGCCTAAATGAAATGATACACTAAATTTATTTCAGTTTATTGATCATGCTGGCTATGCAGCCCGCGCCAAAACCATTGTCGATGTTCACAACCGATACTCCGCCGGCGCAACTATTGAGCATTGCCAGCAAAGCAGTAACTCCCTGAAAGCTTGCGCCATAGCCAACAGAAGTTGGCACTGCGATGATCGGTTTATCCACAAGACCGCCCACAACACTGGGTAAAGCTCCCTCCATTCCGGCAACCACAACAATTACGCGCGCTCCCCGGATCAAATCCAACTGGTCAAATAAGCGATGAACGCCGGCCACACCGACGTCGATAATTCTTTCCACGCGATTACCGAAAATTTCAGCAGTAACGGCTGCCTCTTCGGCAACGGGCAAATCGGAAGTTCCTGCTGTCACTACGGCAATGTAATTTTTGGACAGAAGCACTTTTTTTCTTGTTAGCGTAATTGTCCGGGCAAGCGGATGGTATACAGCAGCAGGACAAACTTCTTTGACTGCAGCAAAAACTTCAACGCTTGCGCGTGTGGCGAGAATGTTGGTATCTCCTTCCATCATGGCCTGTATAATAGTTTTTATCTGATCATTAGTTTTGCCCGGGCAGAAGATCACCTCCGGATAACCGACTCGCAACTCGCGGTGTGTATCGAGTTTGGCACAACCCAAATCAATGTAAGAAAAATTCTTAAGACGTGAAATTCCAGCTTCGACATCAATTCTCCTGTCGCGGATATTTTCCAGAAGAACCTTTAATGCATCAGTGTTCATTTTTTTTCCTTTTAGTCAGGCGAATACTTTCATAAATATCTTGAATGGTAACACCATTTTCTTTTGCCAGTCTCTTGCAATCTTCATATTCCGGCTTGGACTTGATTATGCGTCCGTTTAAGTAGCCGCTTTTTATCGTTATTTCGCCATACTTAGTTTTTACTTTTATCGTTTCCCGCCGCAGCATGGACTTGGCAACTTTGTAAGAACGCAAGCCGAAGGTGGAAGAATTCAGCCATAAAATCTCTTCAATCGCTTTTTGTTTTCCAACATCACAAAGCACGGATACAATTACCGCCGGACGGGATTTTTTCATTATGATTGGCGTGAGGAATACATCATGCGCGCTAGCGGCAAAAAGACGCTCCATCAGTGCGTCATAGAGCTCCGGATTCATATCATCAATATTGCATTCGATAATGACCGCAACGCCTGTTTCCGGATCATCCGCTTTTTCAGTATTAGCGGATATCTCACCCAAAAATAAACGCAGGACATTGGGGATAGGCGAATCTTTACTGCCCAAACCATAACCGATTTTCTGCGGTGTGAAATCAATTTTCTCTGTAAAATATGCTGCTGTTGCGGCAATGATCGCCGCTCCCGTGGGAGTAGTTGCCTCAAAAGGCACAAGACCGGCTTTGATGGGTATGCCCTGAAGAATTTCCGCCGTGGCCGGCGCCGGTACAGGAAATGTGCCGTGACTGCAATTGATGATGCCGTAACCGAGCTGGATGGGCGAAGAGATCACCTTATCGACCTTTAAATAGTCCAGACAAATTGCTGCACCGACTATGTCGATAATCGAATCGATTGCGCCGACTTCGTGGAAGTGCACGTTTTCAATTTTATGTCCGTGGATTTTTCCTTCAGCCCGGGCAAGGCGGGTGAAAATATCAAGGCTGATTTTTTTGACATTGGCAGATAAGTTGCTTTGCTTAATCATTCTGGTAATATCGCGGAAAGTGCGTTTTTTCAGAGTGTGCAGGGATGAAGCTTTTTTCTGAGGTGGAACAATTACATCAACTTTTGTGCCGGTAATACCGCCGCGTTTATCTTTGTAAATTTTAATTTTATAGGAATCGATGGGCAGCTTGCCGAGCTCTTTCAATAAATATTTTTTATCAACACCCAGATCAAGCATCGCACCCAGATTCATATCACCGCTGATGCCGGCAAAACAATCATAGTATAATATTTTCATCAGCTCATTCCTTTCCCCGCATTCATAGGAAATATGGTCGAAACTATCATTGAAGTCAAGCCCGTTTTCTTTATATAATAAAAAATAAAATTGACAAAATGATGATTTTAAGGATAGTTTAAATTTAAAGAATACTTGGCCTGAGAGGGAGGGTAACTTTCTGATCTTGAGGGAAACATAAAATCTTAAGCAAAAGAGGTTTGATTTTTCCTGATCAAACCTCTTTTGCGTTATGGAGAATAATATGGACAAACGAATTGGAACAATTACCATTATCATCACAAACAGAACCAGTCAGGCCGAAAATGTTAATGCGATCTTAAGTGAATTTGGTGATGTAATCATAGGCCGGATGGGTATCCCCTATTTCCCCAAAAGTTTGCATATCATCGCTCTCATTGTGCATGCTTCCACGGATCAAATCGGCGCCCTGACCGGAAAATTGGGAGCGCTGAAAGGCATTCAGGTTAAATCAGCTCTGACTAAAGCATAAGGATTATTCAAATGATTAAAGATTTTATTGACGATACAAAAATCGAAAACATCTTGGACAAAGCAAAAAACCCCGCGCCTGAAACAGTTCGGGAAATTATAGCCAAAGCCAAAGAACTCAAAGGCCTCACGCCGGAAGAAGTTTCTGTGCTGCTCCAGACGGAAGACGATGAACTCATCGCTATGATCTGGCAGACGGCGCATAAGATTAAAGAAGATATTTACGGCAACCGGCTGGTTTTGTTTGCTCCTCTTTATGTTGCCAATCTCTGCGCCAACAATTGTCTGTATTGCGGGTTTAGGCGCGACAATAAAGAACTCAATCGTGTCGCGTTGACGATGGATCAAATCGCTAAAGAAGTGCAAGTTCTGGAACGGGAAGGTCATAAGCGCCTGCTGATGCTCTGCGGTGAACATCCCAGCCGCTCCAGCCTGGAATATTTCATGGAAGCCATTGAAACGGCATATTCCGTAAAAACGGAACATGGCGGAGAAATAAGGCGGATCAACGTGGAAATCGCACCGCTGGAAGTGGATGAATATAAGCAGTTGAAGAAAACAGGCATCGGCACTGTTGTTTTATTTCAGGAAACTTACCATCATGAAACATACAAGGTGATGCATCCCTCCGGTCCCAAGAAGGATTACGCCAAACGACTCACCGCGATGCATCGCGCGCAGGAAGGCGGTATTAACGATGTCGGCATCGGCGCGTTGTTTGGTCTTTATGATTATAAGTTTGAAGTTTTAGGGCTGCTTTTCCATGCTCTGCAACTGGAGCAAAACTGCGGCGTGGGACCGCACACTATGTCCGTTCCCAGGCTGGAACCGGCATTCAACGCGCCGGCGGCCATCAAACCTCCTCATTCCGTCAGCGATCATGATTTTAAAAAACTGGTCGCCATCATCCGCATGGCCGTTCCTTACACTGGAATGATTTTAAGCACTAGAGAAAATCCCTCCTTACGCTCTGAAGTTTTCGCTTTGGGTATATCCCAGATCAGCGCCGGTTCGCGCACCAACCCCGGCGGCTATCAGGAAGATTCCAGCGACGCTTTCCGCGCCGCGCAGTTTAATCTGGGCGATACGCGCACGCTCGATGAAGTCATTTTGGATATCAGCACCCACGGGCATATCCCCAGCTTTTGCACGGCCTGCTACCGGCTGGGACGCACGGGCAAGGATTTTATGGATCTGGCCAAACCGGGTCTGATTCAGAAGTTCTGCCAGTCCAACGCCCTTTTCTCTTTTAAAGAGTATCTGCTCGATTACGCAAGTACCGCAACACGCGAAGCCGGAGAGAAATTAATTGAAAAAATGCTGAATGAAACTTTTAAAACAAAAAGAAAAAAAATGGTTTGCGACCGGCTGCAAATGATAGAGGATGGCACAAGAGATGTCTATATCTAAATCCACAGAAAATCTGATCGGCAATGCTCAAGATGGCAAGGATTTAAACCGCAAAGAAATTATCCAACTGCTCTCCCTTCCGGCTAAGTACTCACCTGATATTTTTTCCGCTGCCGACAAGGTGAGAAAAGTGCAAGTCGGCGATGAAATATTTCTGCGCGGCATTATCGAGTTTTCCAACCACTGTGACCGCAATTGCCTATACTGCGGCCTGCGCAAAGGCAATGCCAGCCTCAGCCGCTACCGGATGTCCGAAGATGAAATAATCGCCACTGCGGAACAAATCAAAAAAACAGGCGTCCCTACGGTGGTGCTGCAATCCGGTGAAGATTCTTTTTACTCACAGGATATCATCTGCCGCCTGATCGAACGAATTCGGAAAGAAACAGATTTAATCATCACCTTATCCATTGGCGAACGTGCTTTAACCGATTATAAAGCATTTCAGCAAGCGGGGGCTAACCGCTATTTACTCAAACATGAAACGGCTTCTGTAGAGCTTTACAAATATCTGCGTCCTGGCTGTGAGTGGGAAAACCGCCTGCAATGCCTGCACCGGTTGAAGGAACTGGGTTTTGAAACCGGAACGGGAAACATGGTGGGGTTGCCGGGTCAGACACCGGAGATATTAGCCGATGATCTGCTGGTAATGAAATTGTTGGATGCTGATATGCTGGGCATCAGCCCATTTATCGCCCATCCCGACACACCTCTTGCCGGAATAACTAATAATGATCTTGAACTTGTATTGAGGGTTGTAGCTGCCGCCCGTCTGATCACCCGTAACACTAACATTCCGGCAACAACTGCCCTGGCCACGTTACATCCACAGGGACGACTGCTGGCGCTGCAGGCCGGAGCCAACGTTGTTATGCCGGACTTTACACCTGACATTTACAAAAATCGTTATGATATTTATCCGGGTAGAAAAGATGTTGGTTCAGCAGTAGCAATCATCAGCAAACTGGAAAAAGATTTTCAGTCCATTGCCAGAACTCTTCAATATTCCGCTGGTAGTCGACCCGGAAAATAGTTTTGCAGCAATTACTAAAATGATGATCTGTCCTGATCTATATTTGACTTGACAAACATTGCCAATTAATCCTTATCTTGATTATCGCTTACACTAAGAAACAATTGTCAGGGTTAAAATAATTGAGGATTACGGATAGAAAGAGAGTAATGATCAAATAGTAATTTGATGCAATGATTAGTCAAAAATGAGTTCAAAATCTTACTGAAAAATGATAAATTATAAAAATAATCCGATTCTTCTATTTAGATTCTGGTCATGGTTTCCAGTTTTCCGAATACCTTGGATCCCCCAATAAAAGTCTTGACTAATTATGAAGAGAGGACAGGTACCTCCTGGCCGGCATAATGAGACATAAATTAAAACACTATCAAAAGGCCTGCCTGATGACATCATCGATGAGCTCAACCGTGCACTTGCGCGGATTGGCCAGTGTGGGAATCTCTGTAATGGTATCCAGCGCGATAATGCCGATCTCGGCCTCGGCTATCCCCAGTTCGCTCAGGCGCATAGGAAGACCTATTCTTCTGATCAAATCAGCCACGGCATCTGCTGCTGTTGATGCGGCCTCCTGTTTCGACATACCCTCTATTTTTACTCCCATGGCCTCAGCTATGGCTGCTAGCTCATCAGTGCAATAGTCTCGGTTGAACCGCATTACATGGGGAAGGAAGAGACTGCACAGGGTTCCGTGGTGGATCTTGTACTTGGCGCCAATGGCATGGGCAAGGGAATGCGTAAGTATGGTCGATGGTATTGAAAAAGCCCAACCAGCTGTTGATGCGGCAAGCTGCATTTGCATTCTTGCCTGAACATCGTGACCATTTTCCACAACGATGGGAAGATATTTTGTGATCAGCCGGATGGCATTGAGCCCATGCCCTGTACAGATAGTGTTTCTCATGATGGAGCACATCCCGTCTATGGCATGGGAGAGTGCATCCATTCCTGTTGCAGCAGTGAGCATCTTCGGAAGGCTAACGGTCAGATGTGGATCGAGTATGGCTACGTTCGGATAGATAACATTCTCAACGATATTGAATTTCCTGCCGATTTCTTCATTCTTTATGACCGCAATATTGGTCACCTCGCTCCCGGTTCCGGCGGTGGTGGGTATTGCAATATGTGGTATCAGCGGGTTCACGAGCTTATAGAGGGTGATGTTGTCGATGGCTTTTCCCCCATTGGTGAGTGTCACGGCCACACCCTTTGCCGTATCGATAGAGCTTCCGCCGCCGAGACTCACGAGTATGTCTGCATTCACGTTTCTGCAGAACTCGACGGCCTTGTCTACAACCTTATATCCCGAATCTTCCACGACCTCATCGAATATGCCGACGCACATGCTACCCATGGCCTTTTGAACCTTGTCCAGAATGCCTGCATCGCGTATACCTTTATCCGTAATAATGACGGCTCGTTTGCAGTTGAGCCTGGATATCTCGTACTGGAGGGCAATAATACTATCAGGTCCTCCCACAACCTTTGTCGGTCCTTCAAACATAAACGATTGGGCAGGCTGCTGATAATCGAACATGATCGGGAAGGTATATTTCTGTATGCCATCGGATAACGGACAGATATGGACCCTCTTTATCTGCGTGTATTCATCAAGTCCGTATTCCCCAAATTCCCTGCCGATGCCGGACTGCTTGTAGCCACCGAAGGGCATGATATCGGCAAAGGCATGATAGTCGTTGATCCACACGGTACCGGTTTTGATTTGAGAGGCAATCCTTTCTGCACGTCCGATATCATTTGAGAAGACCCCGCCGCCGAGCCCGTAGATGGAGTCATTTGCGATAGCCATGGCCTCCTCGTCATCGCTAAATGGCATGATGCATACTACAGGACCGAAAATCTCTTCCTGGGCGATGCGCATGTTGTTATCGACCCCGACAAAGACGGTCGGCATGTAGTAGAATCCTGTTGCAAACTTGTCGCCATCCGGCCTTTTCCCGCCGTATACAATCTTGGCGCCCTCTTCAACTCCGATCTTGACATACTTTTCCGTAGTGGCGCGCTGTATCTCATTTACGAGCGGCCCCATCTGGGTTGCAGGGTCAAGCTGATATCCGATCCTCACCTGCGAGAGTCTCTTCAGGAACCTCTCTATATACTCATCATATATCTTTTTATGAACAAGGAGCCTCGTGCCTGATTCGCAGATCTGGCCCGAATGGAAGAACGTACCGAACAGACCACCGTCCACTGCAAGATCCATCTTGGCATCTTCACAGATGATGTTTGCGGATTTTCCGCCTAGTTCCAGTGTCACCTTCTTGATGGTATCCGCACCCATCTTCATGATCTGCCGGCCCACCTCGGTGCTACCGGTGAATGCGATCTTGTCCACCTTCGGACTTGAACATAAGACCTGGCCCACCTCGCTGCCTGCACCAGTGATGATGTTTACCACGCCCTTAGGTATCCTGCTTTCTGCTATCACCTCGGCGAGAATAAGCGCGCTCAGTGTCGTGTCGGTTGCAGGTTTCAGTACGATCGTGTTCCCCATGGTTATTGCATGGAATATCTTCCACATGGCCATATTGAAGGGGAAATTCCATGGGATGATGCCCGCGCACACACCAATAGGTTCCCTGCGGATATAATTTCTTCCCGGGCTGGCAAGCGAACAGGGGACACGGATCTCCTCATGCCATTTGAATTCATGGGCAGCATACCAGGCAAGGTTCCGTGCCGTCATGGCATTGCCGATCACCTCCGCACCTGTCCTGTTTATAAGTCCCCCTGAGTCCATGGACTCATACGATGCAATCCTGACAATGTATTTGGTCAGCCGGTCGGAAAAATCCATGATGATCCGCGAACGTTCTTCCTGAATCAAATTGCTCCACACACCTGAATCGAAAGTCTTACGTGCAACGTCGATAGCTGCTTTAGCATCCGCCGCATTGCCATAGGCGAATGTGGCAAAGGACAGACCGATGCCCGGGTCAATGGATTCTCTGGTCCGACCACTCACAGAGTCAACAAAGTCGCCTCCAATGTACATTTTAAAATGTTCCATCAACCCTCTTTATGCATTGTCATAATTTTTCTGGCCAACAAATAAGTAAAACAATACAAATAATCCCATAATTCCAAACGTGATTGCCGGAATCGGCTTATGGCCATACGTTCTTTCTGATAAAAGTTTTTTCATGACTTCACTCTAGGACCAACAATAATTATGCAATCTGAACCAGATAATGTTTTTTTAACGATTATAGATTATAACCTAGCATAAAATTGTAAGTTTGAAAATAAGACTTACAGGAAGTTGTCAATAAAAATACTCTATGATAGGTTTTGAAAAACAAATTTATCATCACAAACGCTGACTGCACCTACTTAGTATAAGTAATGGGCAGTTGTCAGAATTGATGATTACAATTTGATCTTTACCCAGAAAAAGAAAGCATATCAGTGAAATAATATTACTTCTGCTTAAATCACAAAAAATAAATATCACTTGCATCTCGAAAGTCATTTTTTAAAACACTAGCCCTGTAACCTTCTTGAGTTTTTTCTTCATTTCGAGAATTTCAGCCTCATCGCCATAAGTATCAAGAAGCAAAATACCCAGGGCCGAACAAACTGATTTCGACACGTCATGCAAACCCAGGCGCGTCTTAATGTTACATCCGTAATCGGTTAGAATTTTCTGTACATCGGGAACTTTTTTACTCTTTCTTGTTTTATTTGACCAGCAATAAGGACATTTTTTACCCATTTCTCAGCTTTTCTAATTTTTAACGACATATATCATTGTTATCGTAGACTTATTATAATACCATTTTAGGCTCCGTTTTTCCGCATTATGTCTACATTTTTATTGACACAATAGACAGAAACTTATATGACTCCAAGTCAAGTTTTTTATAATTTATGGAGGTGATAAATGACTAAAGAAACAAAAGTTCTTGGACTACCAGCTGAAAGCGGCAGGTGGTTGTTTGTTGTTCTTGGATTG
Source organism: uncultured delta proteobacterium (assembly GCA_963710995.1). Taxonomy (GTDB): domain Bacteria; phylum Desulfobacterota; class Syntrophia; order Syntrophales; family Smithellaceae; genus Smithella. The sequence continues at coordinate 17,948 of CAVQCU010000022.1, read as the reverse complement.
ATTATGAATGTTTGTCTTGGTGCTGTATATGCATACAGCATATTCCTAGGTCCCGTAAGAAAAGCCTTTTCAGATGTTTCAGCTTTTCAGGCTAATTTCCCTTTCATGGTTTTTCTGGCGTTCTTTTCCGTTCTGATGTTTTTTGGCGGACGTGTAATGGAGAAGCTGGGGCCGCGTACAATCGGGATTATTGGTGGTATTATTGTGGGACTGGGATGGTTCCTCTCCAGCTATGCTACCAATATATGGTTGTTGACATTAACCTATGGCGTTATTGCCGGATCGGGCGTCGGCCTGGTTTATGGCTGTCCTGTCGCTATGGGCGCTAAATGGTTCCCGGATAAAAAAGGTCTGGCAGTCGGTTTGATGCTGGCCGGATTTGGCGGATCAGCCCTGATTACGGGCAAGATCGCTAGTATCCTGATTCCATCTGTTGGATTATCGACAACCTTTATGTATTTTGGCATAGCGTTCGGAATAATTCTTGTTATCCTGAGTTTGCCTTTCAGATTTCCTGCTCTCGGTTGGGTTCCTTCGGGCTGGAAACCTGCAGCGGGAACGGTCGCAGCGGCAGATTTCACGCCGGGTGAAATGGTTAAATCCAGCACATTCTGCGGATTGTTCTTATGCTTCCTTATCGGCTCTATAGCCGGTCTGATGGCTATCGGCATATCCAAGCCGGTGGGTAACGAGATTATCAAAATTTCCGGCGAGACGGCTGCTACACTTGTCGGCGTTTTCGCCTGTTTTAACGCTTTAGGACGCCCGTTTTTCGGCTGGCTGACGGATAAGATTACACCCCGCAATGCCGCTGTGCTCAATCTGATAATGATCCTAATCATATCAATCATTATGATTGTTGCCAAAGAGGGTGATACAAATCTTTATGTGATTAGCTTTATCGGTTTCTGGCTGTGTCTGGGCGGCTGGCTGGCGATTGCTCCGACCGCTACGGCTACCTTCTTCGGTATGAAAAATTACGCCCGCAACTATGGCGCTGTCTTTTTCGCTTACGGCTTGGGCGCGATAATCGGCGGCATTATCTCCGGTAAGGCCAAGGATGTGTTCGGAACATATACCTTCGCCTTTTATCCGACAGCGGCACTCGCGATTGTTGGACTTATACTGGCCATAGCCTTTCTCAAACCGCCGAAAAAAGCATAAAAACAATTGAATTTTTGATTTTCTGTTTTTTGAAGTAACAAAAAAGACTCTCTCGTGATGATCGCGAGGGAGTTTTTTTATCTGAAGATGTTTTTTAATTACTCATCCCGCAATTTTTAATTAAATATTTTCAGAATACTTTTTTCAATTCTTGCAGAAGTGCCTCGCCGGGCCTTTCAAAATAGATTCCGTTATTTTCGGCTGCCTGCATATTTATTCCGCGCAGGAAGATATAATAAACGCCGCTTCAAATCACGGGTATGAACCCCAAGGCAAGCTTTGGAAACATATTCCGCAGCAAGCTGCGGGGGATTAAACCCTCCACTTCGCGGGATTGTTCAACTTACCAATTCCGCTACGCTTCGCTTTCGGAATTGGAGTTTCAACTGTGAACCTCCCCCAGCAGGAGCTGGGGGCTTCCCTGTCTATTGCAGCACTAATTGCAGTTGCCCTTTGTCTTCTTTTTCTTGATGCTCAACGTAAGCAAGAATTTCCTTTTCATCCATACCTATACACGATACGCAATAGCCCCGTGACCAGATACCGAGCTTCCTTGAATATGTCTTTTGTAGAAAAGGAAATTTCGCTTTTAACTCCTTTGCCGATCTTGTCTTTATAAACTGAATGGCATTGGCAACTGCAATTCTCGGAGGTATCACGATTACTATGTGAACATGATCCTCCTGTACATTAACCTTTATTACCTCGATATCGGGATCAAGCTCAAAAATATGCAACAATATCTTCTCCGCATATTCTTTTACTCCTTTTACAAATATCTTCCGCCGATATCTCGGTATCCAAACGAGATGATACTAAGTCTTATATGTAGCATGAGCGCTTTTACGAAATCTCTTCCCCTATCTTACCAAATACTATCTCGTATGGATAGCCACTTCATCACCAAACAAGAGTCTGGTGTTTTATGTGGCTATATAAAAAGACTTATAAAACTCATCAAATATCTATCGAAAGCATATAATATTCGACTCTTCTTTGCGGATAGAGCGTTTCCATAATCTTTGTGTAACGCTTGAGCTGTTCATCGTATTTCTGCCTTAGTCCTCTCATGGAACCGGATTTATAATCAATAATCGTGATGAGATTATCCGACACAATCATTCTATCCACTATACCAAAATTTTCTTTATCCGATATCTGTTGTTCAATATAGAAATTGCCCGGCCGGAACATTATGGCGGAAACATCACTCCTTTCAACAAAACTAATCGCCGCCTCATATTCTTCATCGTTTAGTTCCCCGGCAGGCGGAAGAACTGTCCGATCAATAACCTTAGCCAGCCAGCGATGCAAACGATCACCTCTCATGATACCGGCCTTGATGTGAGCCGATATAAGCACCGGATCAATTTCGTCATATTTTTCCGACTCGTCATTATGTTTTGCGGGCACATTATATATTGTTGAGGGTTGCGGTTCTTCCGGCTTACCGGACAAAGAGCATATCTCTTTTCTACTTCCATCCGGCGCAAACCGTGAAAAGGTGTCCAGCACTGCCTGATGGACAGGCTTGTAGTTTTCATCCTTTTTTTTCGGCAGAAAAACGGTCAATGTTCGGATGGCCCTTGTTGCGGCGACATAGAAAACATTCGCCTTCTCCCGGCGCAGCCGCGTTTTATTTATTTCGTGATTTGCGACAATATCTTTGGCGATTGCTGAATCGCTCGCTTCCAGAAACTTAATCTCATCGCCTGAAAATTGCACATGACATTTTTCAGATTCCAGATAAAAAGTTGACTCCCTTTCTTCCTCATTCCAGAAAATAAAGACGTGTTTAAACTGCAGCCCTTTAGTGCCGTGAATAGTATCAACTTTGATATTTTCACTGTTTTCCGATTCCGGTACCTTTATACTAAACCGGATATTGAACATTCTCAGAAGAAAACCATCCACATCAGCGCCTCCTTCACTGAAAAATGCCTGCGCCTCATCCTGCCAGATATCAAGTATTGTTGAGGATAGCTTCCCTCGCAACAGTTCAATCGCGCAACTGACAGCCATCAAGCCGAAAGGCCGGGGAAACTTTTGCGCAAACTCTGCCCTGATATCCGTTATATTTCCGAACATCTCTCTGAATAACAGCGAGGTTACCGCCGTGGCGACGAATCGTGTTTCATCATCTTTTGCCAGAACACCAGCAATGAAAAACATTACCGCCACACCATCCCGGGTTGAAAGAAGCTGTCTTCCTTTGACCGCGACCACTCCGACGTCGTTCTTTAAAAGTTCGACTTCAATCTTCTGCACATGGTTGTTGGTCAAAGCCAGCACCGCCATATCTTCCCAGTGACAGCCATACTCAGCCTTTTTCTTCTTCAAATATTCAACTATCGCTTGATAGAAAGTTTCTTGTGAAGTGCCGTCTTTTTCCAGCTCAACACGATTCACCTCTGTCACGCCGTCAAAAGCCTTAATTTCATCCGGAGGTTTCTGAGTTTCGGTTCTCTCTTTTCCGGTAAAGATATTTTCGACAAGTTCATTGAAGAAAGAAATAAGTAGAGGCGTACTGCGATAATTGTATTCGAGCGAGCTTTCCGTGATTACTTTGTTAGTAATGTAGCTGCCGATGGCCTCTTCCAGAGCCTCACGGTCTGCACCGCGCCACCCGTAAATCATTTGTTTCCAATCGCCCACAGCAAAGAACGATCTTTCGCCGTGCTCGCACCGATCGGATAAAATTTCATCAATCAGGGGCAGCAATATCGCGATATCACCCTTCGAGGTATCCTGAAATTCGTCAATCAGCAGATGCTCGGTCCGGTCAAGTCCCAGAGAAAAATAGTTACTCATCAGTTTCGGACGTTCACTCGATGCCGTACCGTCCAGGGCAAGGAGGCCTCTGCGCACATCATGGAAAAATATCAATCCTTTTTTGTTTTTCACGGCGTCAGCCGCTTCAAAATATATTTCGCAAAAAAAGGCCACGGCCAGCTCTCGAAGAAGAGCCTTGTTGATAGACAGCGTCTCGGCGGTTTCTCTGTAATCCTTGAAAATCTTTTTTAGCTCTGAATATGGTTTTTCACTCCACACTATCTTCTTGCCCAGACTCGTGTAATTTTCCAAATCACAATGAGTCGCGACCGTTTTGGAAATTAATTTATCATAATCAGTTAAAGCATTTATAACCAACTTGTTAACATTAGGAGTCACTTGGTCTGCCAAAGCTTCTGCCTTTGCACTGAGAGATGCAAGCGTATTTCTTAAAACCCCGTTCTCTTTCATCAGATCATCAAGGTCGGCAAGCCTTTCCATATCCATCTGACAGCGCTCGATTGTTTGCTCCTCCGCCAGAGGTTCCCAAAGCGTGTCAATGTCTGTTCTTAATATCCTGGCCGCCACTATCAACTTATTGGCTTTGCCGCTCTGCATGACGTTGTCACGGAAAAGGACTTCTATCTCTCGCAACAGTTCTATCTGTGCCTTCTCGTCCGCGAGCTTTGGCGCAAAACCGAACGCGGCAAAGAGCCTATAGAAAAAAGAATCTATCGTTGAATAGCCGATGCGTCCCGCCTCCATAATCAGCCGCAAGCGCTCCAACAGTGTCAGCCCCCTTTTTTCTGCTATCTCTTTCATTATCCGGGAGCGCATTTCGGTAGTGGCGGCACGAGTAAAGGTCAGCGCGACGATGAATTTTCCGCCGATAAGTATCCTATTGAACACCTCCTCGGTGAGCCTTGTTGTTTTTCCCGAACCCGCAGAGGCTTTTAGAAGAATACTTTTCATCAGATATTCCTCCGTGAAGCCTTGTAATAATCTTCCCTGCCGCATAAGGCCTGAAACTGACAGTACTCACAGGCCTGACAATCATGCTCAGGCAAAAGTTCACTGCCATCGATTATCGCGTCTAGGCGCTCCCTGATGGCCAGCATCAGGGCCTCCGCATTGGCGCTTTCTTCAGGAGGAAGCGCTATTTCCCGATCTTTTGATGGTTCTTTCAAAAAATAAAAGCGCGCGCCTTGCGCTTCTTTATTAAAGTGCTGATAGATAATAAGCTGTGCCGCGGGGTGCAAAATACATTTTTCTTTAAAGCGCGCCAGCACCGTTGTTTTTTTCAAAAGTTTGTACTCATCTTTCTTTTTGGAATACTTGAAATCAATAACCTCGGTTCGTCCCGCGATATTGGCCAGTCGGTCCGAAAATCCGGTTATCTTATAACTCCCGGCGATCATCCCGGTGAATCTTTTCTCGCACGCCAGGGCATTATCGGCAAAAATTATGCGCTCGCCGGACTCCTTCTCGTCCTCGTATATCTCCTGTAATAAAATTTTCGCGTTGAGCATATAGATATTTATTCCGTAAATATCTCTCACGGCGGCGTTTTCATAACTTGCCCACAGCTTATCAAAAAGCTTCTCCCAGTCATCAAATCTTTCCCTGGCGACGGTCGAGAGCTGTTGGAGGAATTTGTGAACGAAACTTCCCACCTGCATATTTATTTTTTCGTCATCATCCATAAATGAAGGAGGTTCAATCCCGAGGATATATTGATGATAGAACAAAAACGGACAGGACAAAATTTTGTTAAGGCTCGAAAACGAATAAGTGAAATCTTTCAGTCTATTTCTCAGATTCTCATCAATTGCTATCGCGGTCTTTTCTTTATCTGACCTTGCGGGAAGCAATTCTTTAAACGCAATTGCCGTGATTGGTTTTCCAAATTCCTGCGCCAGCAGGCTCATGTAGTAACTGGGCGTTCGCTCCCTTATTGTATCGTTCACTCCCACTATCTTGATTCTGTCGCCCTTAGCCAGAATCTGCCGGAAAATCAAATCTTCATATTCAAACACACTTCTGCGCAGCTGCGGAACATGTACCGGATTGATGAAAGGCCCTTCAAAAGGCTGCGAGGGCATTACACCGCTATCCAGAGAAAGGATCAAACCTCTGCTGAATCCCTCGCCTGAAACATGGCCGAAACCGACAACCTGTACCGCTGCCGTTCTTTTTCCCGTGACATGGAACTTTTTCATTTCGATTAGCATTCTCGCGGCATCAGCCAGATTGCGCCCCAGCCGCTCTTTCCAGAAATCAAGGAACGTGGCAAAAGAGATGACCGTCTCGAACGCCTGGCATTCCTCACGCACGTAATTTTCCTGGTTTCTGGATAATTCCACCGCGCAGGTGATGGCAAATTTCTTTAAATCGGGTATCCGGCCTGACTTCTCCGCTTTTTCTATTTCCATCAGCAGCCTTCTTGCGGCTGAAGTAGTGGTAAACGGCAGCCAGACGGCCAGATTGACGTCATTGCCAAATAGCCTCAGCGATCTGTTCCACAGCATCGGAGTGAGCGATTCATCAAACAGGAAGATCATCATCTGCTCGTTGCCTGATCTCTCTTTCAGGAAAGTGGAGACTTCCAGCGTAACAAGATCAATCAGGGCATGAAGTCCGGCAAGCGAGATCAATTCAATGCCAGCGCCTTCTGATGGCGTAACTTCGCCGCCAAAGGACAACACAAGATTTTTTGCCGAATCAAAGGGAAGTTTTTCATATCCTGATAAATCAGAACCAAAAAGCGGCGGATCGATGAACAACCTGTCTTTTCTTATCTTTCGATAGAAACGTTCGGTCACCGGCGTTATTTCAGGGAGTCCAATAAACATTTCTTTTTCGCCGGGAATGATTTCTTCGAGCGCCGCCATTTCCAACTCCGGAATAAAGAAATTTAATTTTACAAGCCACTTGCGGAATGCCTGTGCTGTTTCCAGATATTCTTCGAGTCTATTCCATTCATCATCGGTAAACCGCTCCGCGCCATAAATTGTATTACTGTTGATTTTATATTCCGCAAGTTTGGCGATAAGGGGCAAAAGGCTTGTGGCGCGCCGCGCTGGATATGGCTCAGCCGGAAATTTTTCAGCAATGAACTGGATAAAATAAAGCAACTGCTCATCGCCAGGAACAGGCTGAAGATTCAATCTTTCACCGTTCTTTCTAGTTATATAGGAATTAAAGCCTTCTACCTTCGGAAGTATCCCGCCAAGTTCGCTGTGGATAAGATACTGTACAGGATCGATAGCTCTCTCATTGGCACAAATTATTGTCCAAGAGGAAAGATCAGGATGATCAACACATAGAAGCTCTATTATCTTTTCTGAATATTGCGACATTTTGTCTCCCCGTGGACATTAATGTTTCTTTTAACCAATTTATTGCTGACAAAAGCTTCATTCTCGATTATCAGGCTTGATTTAAAATGTTTAAAATTAATAGCATAATTTTCAAATTATGGTAACAAAGAGAAAAAATATTTTTCCTCCATCTTTTATGAGCTATTTTATTAATTCCACCGCAAAATATCATCAGCAGGATTTAAATTCTCTGGGCTGGGAGCTTACTGTCTGCAATTCACTGGAACCTGTCGATAGCCCCTGTCGCAGAGTGCTGGTCTCGTCGTATTCTTTTGGTCAGCATCTTTATAATTTCTTAACCAGAATAATTCCCCTAGATGATCTCCACATCGTTTTGGAAGCAGGCGGCGGCATGGGTTATTTAATGCGCGATTTTCTTACTTTAAATCCGCGACTGCGGGCAAAGATGATCGATATTTCCCCTTATCTTCTGGCTAAACAAAAAGAAACCCTACAACAATTCGAGGTTGATTTCGAGCTGGCTGACATTCTGGCAGTTCCGTCCGAAGCCTTGTCTGGTTTTGATTTGGCTCTCCTGAATGAAAATTTGGGAGATCTTCCGGCTTTAGTAACACATCAAGGGAAGAAAAATAATTCAGATAAAAATATTGCCTTTTTTTTGGATAGATTGGAATATTTTAATAAAAAATATAATTTGCCTCTGGGCTTTAATGAAAAAGAAAACATCAATATCGGCGCCATAGAAATAATGGAAAAACTTTGTTTAGCCGGAATCAAATATATTTATTTAAGCGAGCATAGTTGCGAAGCCGTTCTTCCTGAATCGATGAAACCTTATGTGTCCCTGCAATCTTCCGGCATTCCGGAAATGATTTCTCTAAAAGGCCATAACGAATTTACCGTTAAATTTTCTTACTTGCAGAAAATTGCTGAAATGTTACATTACAAGACGCGACGCGGGGCTTTTACCGATTTTCTTCCCCTAAATTTTAACGATAAGGTGAGGACGGCACTGCGGCTCATAAGTCCGATTAATGATGAGCAGGAAATCATCCGGCAGTTTGTTTATGATCTTTATAAATATGAATATTTAATTCTAATTAAAGGAGATGAAAAATATCTTTAATAACATTTATAAATCAATATGTTATAATTTATTATTAAAGTATTTATTTTCTAAAATGTAACCTATTGCTAACCTTTAGACCATAAAAAAGGCGGATGCTTTCACACCCGTCCCGGTTATTTGATTCTGTTTGTTTCACCTACAAGTCCACAACTTTCAATTTGGAGCTAGAGTGAGGATTACCACTTGAATTGTGGTATCCAACATTGCTAATAATTCAAGTAAAGACCATATGTTTTCCTATGGAGTCGTTTCCCGAGACAGGGCTTAAATCATTTTGATTTGGAATCTGCCATAAACTGCATTACCCAATCGCGCCCGGTTTGCGGTGGATGATGTTCAACATGATTGCGCTCCAGCGTAAGCGATTGTGACTGGCATTTATAGGCACATACACCGCATCCTATACAGCGTTCAGGATTGAACTCAGCAATCTTACCGTTCTTATTGGTCAGCTCATGCTTGCCATCCTTGTCTGCAACCGTGATCTTACGTCCTTTAGCCGACGGCTCATCCAGTAAATTAAGGGCTTCCATAGGGCAACGCTTGACGCATAAACCACAGCCCACACAGGTGGATTGGTTGAGCGTGACGCGGAAGTTTGAAGGAGTCAAGCTGCCGGCATGTCCATACTTGTTCATGGCTAAAAACCAGATGCAGCAGTCGCGGCAGCAGTTGCAGATGGTATCGGGCTTCTCCTGCTGGTTAGAGATGCCATGGATAAGCCCCAGTTCAGCAGAACGTTTGAGTATCTCCTCGGTTTCCTTCCGCGTGATCTCCCTACCCATGCCATTTTCCACTATATAATGGCCCAGCTTATCAAAATGCAGGCAGACCTCCGTAGGGTACTGGCAATCCGGTGAGTCCGGATCAAGGTTGTTGGCATGCCGGCAAGGACAGTGGCTTACAGTAAAGTAATCGACTTTATCCAGTATCTTGCGCACTTCCTCATAGGGTAGTACGCCACTTGTATTCTCGATAGTAACTTCTATAGGCAATACCCGCAAGCCTTTCTCTTTAACGTTCTGCCATGGTGACATTAACCCACTGGTAAGATACTTGTGTTGAAGCGGCCCCACGATCTGGTCATACTCGTCGAGGCGGCCGGGCCATCCAAAGCCGCGGTAGATGAAAAAGATGTCGTTTAAAACATAGCGCTCCCTGTTCTCTTTAACCTGCTTGTAGACGAGCCCTTTGGAGGCCAGAGCGTCAAGTTTTGAACGAAGCACATCAACGCTGGTTTTGGTTAAATCCGAAAGTTCAGCCAATGTCTTTGGCGTAAAGGGCATGCCGGCGAGGAGTGCTGCCTCTGCGGGGGTATAACGCGTAGCTACATAGGGCATCAGGACATTCGAATCCGGCACGCCATACCAGCTCTGCTTGAGCCATTCGATGAATTTGGTATATGTTGTTTGGTCCTGTTCCGTCATCGGGCGTTGATTGGTGTCCATGAAGCTACTCCTTTCAGATCTCCTGTTTTGATAATATATTTGACCTGCCCCCAATGCTTGTACTACATGTTAAGTTAATGTTCAGCTATTGGCGCTTCCGGGACAAGTTCACCGTGCACCTGCATAATCAACCAGTCAAAAAATACACCGCGCAGGCTTTTCATCCCATAAAATATTTCTTTTTATTCCAGATAGATTGTTCACCGAGACTATAGATATTTTCACTTAATAAATGGCGCTCGAGATATGAAATCAACGACCGCTTTGGCGAATTCTTCTCCTCTATTCTCCTGGAGAAAATGCCCCCCGCCTTTGATGATAGTGTGCGGTTGACCTTTCGCCCCTGGAACCAGTTCTTGGAATATCCTTTCACCACCGCGTGTAATAGGATCACCATCACTAAACATGGTTACAAACGGTTTTTCAAATCGCGAGAGTACTTTCCATGCTTCGCGATTAGCATTCGATGCGGGATCATCCGGAGTAATGGGCACAAGCGAAGGAAATATGCGGGCACCTTCTTTATAAGTATCATCGGGGAAGGGAGCGTCATAGGCGGCGATAATGTCATTGGATAAAGGATCATTAGGGTTAGACATGGCAATAATTCCCCCAACTTTAAATTCAGGAACCTCCTGCGAATATTTACGCCAACTAAGGAAAGCATCTGATATAGGATTATCGCCTGTGGGCAAACCGGTGTTGGCAACAACCACCCGTGAGAAGCGAGCCGGATTTTGGGCTACTAGACGCAATCCTATTAATCCGCCCCAGTCTTGACAGACAAGGTTAATTCGCTGTAAATTCAGTTTATCCAATAATGCCTGCATCCAGTCGACATGCCGCTGGTAGGTGTAATCTTTTCTGTTAACTGGTTTGTCCGAACGGCCAAATCCTACCAGATCCGGAGCAACAGCGCGAAAGCCGGCATCGACAATGATCGGAATCATTTTCCTGTACAGGTAAGACCATGAGGGCTCTCCATGCATAAGCAATACCGGATCAGCTTTTGAAGGCCCTGCTTCAACATAATGAACTCTCAACTCTCCGCCTTCACCATCCGGAACGTTTAGATAGTTGGGTTTAAACGGGTAATTGGGTAGCTTCTCAAATCGGCTGTCTGGTGTTCTCAAGATTTTCATATTTCACCATCCTTAAAAACCTGATTTTATGTTGTTTACGTTCGGCCATGAGTTTCGCTATAAAGAAATAAATAACGATAAAACATGCAGGATAATTATATAATAACAATTATTGTTTGTAACCTAGCATAAAATTAAAATTTTGAAAAACAAGGATTACAGGAAGTTATACACTGAATCAAATGACCAAATAAACTATTTGCTAGAACGCACCAGTAGTACGCGAATGTCGCTGTCGTTTAACTGCCACCCCCTGTACCGAATGCCATAGTGGAAATTGAAGCTGGCGGCCTCGGAACCGTATGTTTCAGAAGCCAAGAGACAATTGCAGGTAAGATGAATCAAGTCCGTTAAATGAACATTATATTCACAGCCGGATGTGTAAGTTTTAGCCGCATCATACAACCCCGCCAGCTCATCCTGCGTTGGCATCCGCCAGTCCTTATATCCACCACCACGGTATTTCTTACAGTATCTTTTTGCATCCTGCCAGTTTATATTATACCCATTATCCTTTGCCGCCCACATCAGGTTCGTCTTCGTGTCCAATACCGTCCCGTTGTCATAAGCGATGAAACGGCCGTCCCTTCCAGTCTCCCCTGCTGTGGAAGACTTCGCCATAATAAAAGTCCCTATTAAAATAGCTACCACCATTATAGTTACCATAGTTTCTAATGACTTTTTCACTAACTATTACCCCATCCTTATATTGATTTGTTTTTTGCTTGAGTCGGCTGGTTTTCCGGCGGTGCCACAATATTTCAACTATTACCGTTTGTAATGTTGCATAATTTTCGTAATTCGTCAATTAACACTTACAGGAAGAACTAAACAAAAATCCAACCACTGATTTTTCAAGATCACTGAAAAATGGAAGTGTTGACTTCGCCTACTTCTCGACACACTAGGCAGGTTCTAAATAGTGATGATTAACGTTTGTAATGTGTTAAAAAGGGCAGACAGTATGCGCTCCTTGTCGCGGAGCATGTTTTAGCCAACAATCCTCTGTTTTGTGAAGTTGAATTTCAGCTTGATTGTCATTTCAACAGGGAAGCAGTCGCCCACGAACCTTTTTCACGAGCGAGCGCTAGTTTTTGCTTGACAGGGCTGTGTCCCTGACCTATGGTCCGGCATCATTGCATTCATGATCCCCGACGCCGTCCAAAAAGGAGGAGCAACACCATGCCCGAAAATGCCCTGCATGCTCTGATGAACCCGAAATCCGTCGCCATCGCCAGCGCGAGTAACAATCCCATGAAGATGGGGACGATGCTGGCCTTGAGCGCCCTGAAGGACGGGTACCAAGGCAAGCTGTACCCCATCCATCCCAAGGAAAAAACCGTCATCGGACTTAAGGCCTATACCTCGCCGGAAGAGCTGCCGGAGACGCCCGATCTCGGCTTGATCGTCGTCCCGATGGCCCAGGTTTTCTACGTGATGGAAGCGTTCGGCCGGATCGGGACGAAACGGATCATCGTCTGCACGGCGGGCTTCAAGGAAGTCGGCGCGGATGGCAAGCGCCTGGAGCAGCAGCTCAACGAAACCGCTGCACGCTGGGGGATACGCTTCGTTGGTCCCAACTGCATGGGCATCATCAATTCCGCCATCTCTCTGAACCTGACGGTTATGCGTTTCGACGGCCGCCCCGGTCATTTGGGGATCGCCTCCCAGAGCGGAACATATGTCACCCAGACCCTGACCTATCTGCACAAACGTGGCATCCGCCTGAGCAAGGCCATCAGTTCCGGCAACGAAGCCAACATCGACTTGATCGAGGCGATGGAATATTTGGGCGAGGACGAACAGAGCCGGGCGATCATCCTGTACATTGAAGCGATTCGCGACGGCCGGCGATTCGTCGAAACAGCCCGAAAGATCACCCCGCACAAGCCCGTTTTCGCCCAGTACGTGGGCGGGTCGGCCGCGGGAGCCAAAGCCGGTCTGAGCCATACGGGCGCCATGGCCGGCCCCGATTTCCTCTACGAAGGAATCTTCAAGCAGGCCGGCATCATCCGCGTCCATTCCATCGAAGATCTCTACGCCCATGGCTGGACGGCCGCCACCCAGGCCCCGCTCAAGGGCAACCGGATCGCCGTCGTAACCCATTCCGGGGGACCTGGCACCGCCATGTCGAACATCGCCGACCAGGGCGGGCTCACCATTCCCACCCTTTCCGAAAAGACTCAAAGTCAGATCCGTTCACATATTCCGCCCCATGCCTCCAGCGCCAATCCCGTTGATCTGACCTTCAACATGGATACGGACCGGATGACTGTTCATATTCCCGAAATTTTATTCCAAAGCGGTGAAATCGACGGGATGATCATACATGGCCCGATGACGACGGGCTGGGTGAAGGAGAACTATCCCCATCTCGCCGTATTGTTCAATGACACGCCCCTGGACGACATTATCACCATGTTCCAAAAGGATCTCACTCCGGCCATGGTCCTGCCGTCGAAATACAACATGCCCATGGTCATCTGCTCATTTTTTGACCGGAGCGACAACTTCACTGAAGTGTATGAGGACAACAACATCCCAGTATTCGACGCCCCCGAAAAGGCAGCCCGGGCGATGCTCTCCCTGCTCCGGCACAAGGAGATCCGGGAACGCAAGCCCTTCGTGCCGCCGTTGACACCGCCAAAATCCCCAGAGGCGGAACAGATTCTCCGGGATGCGCTGTCCGGGGGGCAGCGGGCCCTCGACGAAGCCGCGGCCAAGCAGGTCCTCGCACTCTACGGCATCCCCGTGACCCGGGAACGGATCGCCGACGGAGTCACAGAGGCTGTCGCAGCAGTAGCAGCCATCGGCTATCCCGTCGTACTGAAGGCCTGCGCCTGGGAGATCATGCACAAATCAGGAAAGGGATTGATTGCCTTGAACGTCAAGACGGAAGAGGAACTGCGGGCTGCCTTCGCCGCGATCCGCCGGGCGGCCGGCCGCGACGTACCCGTCCTCGTCCAGGAGATGCTCGCGTGTAGCCGGGAACTGGTCATCGGGATGACCCGCTTTCCAGGGTTCGACCCCTGCATCCTGTTCGGCCTGGGCGGCGTCTTCACGGAGGTCCTGAAGGACAACACCCTGCGCCTGGCGCCCCTGAGCGCCGCCGATGCGGAAGAGATGCTGGACGATATCCGTGGCAAGGCCCTGCTCGCTGAATTTCGAGGGATGCCGGCGGCGGACCGGACCTCGCTGGCCGGCATCGTGCAAACGCTCGGCTTCATCGCCCTGCTCCATCCCGAGATCGCTGAGATAGACTTGAACCCCGTGATCCTCACCGGTGCGAAGCCCGTCGTCGCCGACGCCCTGTTCGTCCTGAAAGGATAATGAGAAATATTCTATACTTTAAAAGAAGCGAAAACGTTAATTGAAAAATGGCGCATGGAATACAACACATTCAGGCCACATAGTTCCTTGAATTATCGTTCTCCAGCGCCAGAGGCGTACCTGAATTGAGAAATAAAAAATGGCAGAATTCTAACTTAACATGTGGTACAAGTATTTGGGGCAGGTCACGCATGAGATGAGCAAAAAGATATTCGGCGTTGGAAGTCGGTGGCGCGAATGTTTTCGTCTTGCTGATCGAGGCATAAGTGTTTTTTTCTTCTGTAGTCACAGGATAAACCGATTCTCCGCGTAACTCCTGCCAGATTTCCACTCCGGGCTTGGTAAATTTTTCTCTTACTTTTTTCTCCGGCAATTGAGTGAACTCCAAAGCGTAGCGAATGCCCATTTTTGCCAGATAGTTGGTTGTGGCATTGCCGATGCCCCAGATTTTTTCCACGGGAAGATTACGGAGATACTCAGCAATGTCTCTTCCTTTGATTATTGTAACGCCGGATGGTTTCTGATGTTTAGAAGCTACTTTGGCCAGCACTTTGGTGATACTCAGTCCCACCGAGACAGTTATGCCCAGTTCTCTTTCGATCTCCTTTTTCATGTTGAAGATAATGTCTTCATAAGATGAACGTAAAGCACGGCGCATACCTGTAATATCGGCAAAAGCTTCATCAATTGAATATTCTTCCACATCGGGAGTAAAACGACGCATAATGCTGAACATCCGCCGTGAAAATAAACTGTAGGTTTCATAATCGGAAGGAAGTATAATTAATGCCGGACAAATTTTTCGCGCTTCATGGAGAGGAACACAACGCTTAATTCCTAATTTCTTTGCAGGATAGCTGGCGCAGGCTACAATACCTCGCTCGCCTCCAGTAATCAGCGCCTTGCCTTTAAGTTCGGGATGTATTGCTTCTTCGCAGGAAGTGAAAAAAGCGTCACCATCAATATGGACAATTGCCCGTGGCCAGGAACGCAGACTAAATAATTGATCGCTCATAAAGAAGTAACAGCTTCATTGTGTGTAAAAGTTTTAACGGCTGAAAATGGATATGCAGACGGGGATGAAGAAAATAGCTGATGCGATAATAACCCCATAGGAAAACCAGTTCATGTATTTTTCATATCCCAGAAGGCGTTCATCCCAGTCACTTTCCTCGATGAACTGCTGAAATTTCTTGATTGGTTTTATGGTTTGAAATATTTTAACTATGTCTGCCACTTTTGTTCCTGCCGCATTTTCGGAAAAAGTAATTTCTGCCTGCATTGTAGTTATCCTTCGATTTTATTTATTGATTATTTGACCGATGTACTATGTGTGATATTTCCTGACGACTGCCGTAACTACGCCGCCAAGATGCAATTCGGCTACAGGTTTAATCCTGGGGTATTTCGGGTTGGCTGCTTCCAGGTAAACTTCTTTGCCCTTCTTGTGAAAATACTTCATTGTCCAGGCACCATCCACCTCGGCAATTACGATGTCTCCAGTTTTAGGTTCTCTGCCTCGTTCGACAAGAACCAAATCATCTGGCATTATCCCTGCACCGATCATGGAATCTCCGTCAACTTTCAGCAAAAAAGACTTTTCCTGTTTTGTGATCAGGTACTCGTCAAAGGAAATTACATCGCGCAATTCTTCTTCTGCCGGTGAGGGGAATCCTGCTGATACTTCTCCGGCTAAAGGGACACCGACAAATGGGTTTATAAACGTCAGGTGTCCTGATTTGTCTTTTTCCAGAATCCCTTCTTGTAAGAGTTTGTTCATCCAGAAATGGACAACACTCTTTGACCGGACGGTAAGTAAAGTAAGCATCTCCTCATAAGTCGGCATACGATGACGGTTGCGGCTGAAATCGGCTAACTTTTGAGCTACTGATTTTATGGTGCGTTTGGTTTCCATGGTTTGCACTATAATAGAACATATGTTCTATTGTCAAGAACATTTTTAATTATTACATTAAATACGAGACATCTGTTATAATATTTTCAATAACTTGGAGAATTACTATATGTGCGGCCAGTTTGTATTAGTTACTGATTTAACAAAAATCATGGAATAATTTGCTGTTGAAAAGATGGTATCTTATTTCCAAACCAAGCGGAAGTTGATGATTTGCGGATTTCAGGAAAAAGTCGATTGTTTGTTACACCTACAAGTCCTTATCTTTGTGGTTTATGAAAAATTGAGGATTACTGGTTGAAAGGTGCATAAAAAAGGCAGAGCCATTTCTGACCCTGCCTTTTTTAGGTTGGGTTCCTCTATTCCGGTGGATACAGCGACTCGATCTGTTTCGCATACATCTGGTAAATAACCTTTCTCTTGAGCTTCATCGTGGGGGTCATCTCGCCGGTATCCTGTGACCATTTGACCTGCCCCCCGAAAACCGATCCAATATTTAAGTTAGGATTGGGGTATAATAAGAAAGATATTAAAGGGGGTAAGAGATATGAGCAGAAAGCGATTTACGATGGAGCAGATTATTGGTTTACTTCGGGAGATGGATGTAAAAATTTCACAGGGCAAAAATGTTGGGCAGATTTGCCGGGAGATAGGGATATCAGAACAAACATACTACAGATGGCGTAAAGAATATGGCGGTATGAAGACTGTCCAGGTAAAGCGCCTTAAAGATTTGGAAAGGGAGAACTCGCATCTCAAGAAAGCAGTAGCAGAACTAACCGTGGACAAGCTGATTTTGAAGGAAGCTTTGGAGGGAAACTATTAAGCCCCGACAGACGCAAGCGCTGCGTGGAGCATGTGAGGGAGAAACTTCATATTTCCGAACGGCGTGTCTGTCGGGTGATAAATCAACCCCGGTCAACCCAGAGACATTCCACTATAGCCAGATGTGATGAGGGGCGTTTGAGGTCGGAGATTATTGGGCTAGCCCTCAAGTATGGCCGTTACGGTTACCGAAGGATAACAGCTCTTTTACAACAGGATGGATGGCGGGTTAATCATAAACGGGTGGAAAGGATCTGGCGGGAGGAAGGCCTGAAGATTCCTAAGAGACAAACGAAACGTGGTCGTTTGTGGCTGAATGATGGTTCTTGTGTTCGTCTTCGGCCGACGCATCGTAACCATGTTTGGTCTTATGATTTTGTTGCCGATCGTACCCATGACAGTCGACCAATCAAGATGCTCACAGTTATTGATGAATACAGTCGTGAATGTTTGGCTATTGTTACGGAAAGGAATTTAAAATCTGATGATGTCCTGGATTGTCTGACAGAAATGTTCATTCGTCATGGAGCGCCGGAGTATATTCGCTCGGATAACGGGTCGGAATTTACGGCAAAGATGGTTCGTCGATGATTGTCAAACATTGGTGTTCAGACCCTTTATATTGAACCGGGCAGTCCTTGGGAAAACGGCTATATTGAAAGTTTCAACGGCAAGCTCAGAGATGAATTACTAAACGGAGAAATATTCTATACTTTGAAAGAAGCGAAAACGTTAATTGAAAAATGGCGCATGGAATACAATACGTTCAGACCACACAGTTCTTTGAATTACCGTCCTCCAGCGCCAGAGGCGTACCTGAATTGAGAAATAAAAAATGCCTGAATTCTAACTTAACATGTGGTACAAGGATTTGGGGCAGGT